>JBBARZ010000105.1:0-5620 GCA_040399505.1 Cyanobium sp. | reverse complement strand
TTCACCTCATGGGTCACCACCACCATGGTGATGTCGTCGTTGGCAAGGTTGCGCATCACATCCAGCACCTCCCGCACCATCTCCGGATCGAGGGAACTGGTGGGTTCATCGAAAAGCAGGATCCGCGGCTCCATGCAAAGGGCCCGGGCAATCGCCACACGCTGTTGCTGGCCGCCGGAGAGCTGGCCAGGATATTTTTCCGCCTGCTCGGCGATGCCCACCCGCTGCAGCAGGGCCCGAGCCTGCCGCTCCACCTCCCCTCGGGACCGTTTGCGCACCAGCACCGGCGCCAGGGTGAGGTTTTCGAGCACGGTGAGGTGGGGAAAGAGATTGAACTGCTGAAACACCATGCCCACCTCCCGGCGAATGGCATCGATGTTGCGCAGGTCGTTGGAGAGGGCGATCCCATCCACAGTGATTTGGCCTTTCTGGAAATCTTCCAGGGCATTGAAGGTGCGGATGAAGGTGCTCTTCCCCGATCCGGAGGGGCCCATGATGACCACCACCTCCCCGCGTCGCACCTCCAGATCGCAGCCGCGCAGGGCATGGAAACCGTTCGGATACCACTTCTCCACGGCCCGTGCCTCGATCATCACGGTGCTGGGGGAGGGAACAGGGGAGCTCATGGGGTCAGTTGGGTAATCAACGGCTGGGGATGGTCTGGGGATCGAGGCGCCGTTCCAGGGCACGGCTGCCCAGCCCGAGAGCGGCGCAGCAACACCAGAACAGAACGGCAAGGGTGAGGTAAACCTCGGCGTTCTTGCCGAGGAATTCAGGATTGGCCATCACGGTGCGGGCCACCCCGAGCAGTTCGAGCAGGCCAATCAGCGATAGGAGGGTGGTGTCCTGGAACAGGGAGATGAATTGCCCCACCATGGCTGGAAGGGCTACTCGCAGGGCCTGGGGCAGCACCACCTGTTGCAAGGCCTGGGGATAGGAGAGGCCAAGGGAGCGTGCCGCCTCCACCTGCCCGTTCGGCACGGCCGCCAGGCCCGAGCGCACCGCCTCGGCCAGATAGGCCGCAGCGAAGAAAGTGAGCACCCAGGCAGCGCGCCAGATGCGCTCTGGGGCCAGACCCCCGGGCAGCAGGAATCCGAGGATGTTCTGGCCCAGAAAAAGCAAGGTGATCAGGGGAGCACCGCGGATGAATTCGATGTAGATCACCGAAGCCCAGCGCAGCAGTGGGAGCTCACTGCGCCGGCCGAGGGCTAACAACACCCCCAGGGGAAAGCACAGGAGGATGGCGAAACTGGCCGCGAGCAAGGTGAGCAGCAAGCCTCCCCATTCGGAAGGGGGCACTTGGGCCAAGCCAAGGCCACCACTGATCAGCACCATCCCGATCAGGTAGATGGTCGGCCAGATCAGGGGCACCAGGCGCAGCACCTGCTCCGGTAGCTGGCGGCCGTGGCGGCCTGCCAGCCAACGCACAGCCAGGAGGAGCGCGGTCAGAGCCCACCAGCGAGCCTGAATTCCGGGATGAAGCCCGAGGGCGAAGGGAAGCCAGAGGGCCAGGACGCCGAGCAC
The DNA here is from genome assembly GCA_040399505.1 of Cyanobium sp. Classification (GTDB taxonomy): domain Bacteria; phylum Cyanobacteriota; class Cyanobacteriia; order PCC-6307; family Cyanobiaceae; genus Cyanobium. The sequence goes on along the minus strand of JBBARZ010000105.1, from coordinate 4,096 downwards.
ACTGGCCGCCAAGCGGTCGTTCCGGGGCCAGAGCACGCCCTCCCGATCGGAGCGGGGATGGGCTCGCAACAGACCCCAGCTCAGGCCGGCGGCACTCACCAGCAGCGTTGTGAGGAGCCAAAGGCGCCATTGCTGCTCAACCGGGTAGCGGCCTACGGCGAATAGGGTGCTGTTGGCCTGGATCACCGCCCATTCCGCCTGATGGAAGGCCCAGCGCAGGAAACCCCCCAGGGCCAGGGCGATCAGGGTGAGGAGAGCCACGCTGAGTAGGCCATCCCCTGGGGTGGCAAAAAGGTCGTGACGCAGCCTGCGCAACAAGGGTTTCATCTCAGCGCTCCCGGATCTGCACGAGCCGATTGAGGCCGTTCATCAGGGCGGAGATCAACAGATCTAGCCCTAGATAAGCCCCCAGCAGGATGAGGTACACCTCCACGGCCCTTCCTGTTTGGTTCAAGGTGGTTTCGGCCACCGAGTAGAGATCGCTGAAGCCCACTGCAACGGCCAGGGAGGAATTCTTGGCCAGGGAGATGTACTGGGTGTTGAGGCCGGGGACGATCACCCGCAGGGCCTGGGGCAGCACCACCTGTCGGAGGGTGGTGAACCAGCTCAGGCCCAGGGAGGAGGCCGCCTCCCATTGGCCCTTGGGCACGGATGCGATTCCCCCACGAACCACTTCGGCGATGAAGGCACCGGAATAGATGATCAGCCCCGTGAGCAGGGCGGCAAATTCCACGCTCAATCGAAGGGGGGCCTGCCAGACCCCATTCACCAGCTCGGGCAGCTGCCAGCGCAACCCCTCCCCCAGACCGGCCAGATAGAGGCCCGACTTGGCCAGCACCACCCCGGGCAGCTGGAGGGCAGCGGCGCCGTTGGGGAGGGCGAGAAACACCACGAAATACCAAAACACCAGTTGCAACAAAAGGGGGATGTTGCGAACCACCTCCACATACACCCGGGCCAGCCCCCGCAGTAGGCCGTTGCTGCTGAAGGCCGCCATCCCCGCCAGGGTGCCCAGAAGGGTGGCCCCCACAAGGCCGCAGAGCACGGCCCTGAGGGTGTTGGCGAGGCCGGCCAGCAACCCCCTCCAATAGGGCATGCCGGCATCAAAGGGAACGATCGTTTCCGCGAGGTCGAAGCCTGCGGGTTGGGATAGCCAGCGCCAGGTGAGCAGCAGCCCCGCCGCCGTGAGATTACGAATCAGATTGCCCAGCAGGAAGGCAATCAGAAGGAGCACCACCAATCCCACGACGGCCTGTACCAACCAAGGCACCACGCGCCGATCGCGCCACCAAGGTGGTGCCACCTCGGGGGCGGTAGGGGGGGGTGTAAGAACCATCAGGGATCAGCGGAAGGGGGGGGAGTAGATCAACCCCCCTTCTTTCCACTGTTTGTTGACTCCCCGATCCAATTTCAGGGGCGACTGGGGCCCAACGTTGCGGTCAAACACTTCGCCGTAGTTGCCCACAGCGGCAATCACCTTGGGCACAAAATCAGCCGGAAGCCCCAGCTGCTTGCCGAAGTCGCCCTCCACCCCAAGGAAGCGCCGCAGATCCGCCAGCTTGGGATTGGCTTTCGCCTCGGCTACCTTGGCGGCCACGTTGGCCTGGGTGATGCCTAGTTCTTCAGCCTGGAAGAGGGTATTCACGGTCCAGCGCACCACATCCGCCCAGAGCGGATCGGCGTTAACTGTGGCTGGGGTGAGGGGTTCCTTGCTCATGACATCGGGCAGAAGCACATGCTCCTCAGGCTTGGGGAAGCTCGTGCGCTTGGCCGCCAATTGAGAACGATCGCTGGTGACGGCGACACAGCGCCCCCCCAGATAGGCGGCATAGGTCTGATCGCCGGTCTGGAATTTCAACGGGGTGTAAGGGACGTTCAGCTCCCGCATGCGATCCGCCAGGTTGAGCTCGGTGGTGGTGCCGCTCTCCACGCAGATGGGTTTGCCAGCGAGAGCCTTCAGGGTGGAAATCCCACTGGTTTTGGTGGTCATGACCCCCTGGCCGTCATAGAAGGTGGTGGGGGCAAAACTCAGGGCGTTGCCGCCGGCCGCATCCCTGCTTAGGGTCATGGTGGTGTTGCGCGAGAGCAAATCCACCTCCCCGCTCGCCAGGGCAGCGAAGCGTTCGCTGGAGTTCAGATCCCTGTATTCCACCTTCTTGGGATCAGCAAAGACGGCAGCCGCCACGGCCTTGCATACGTCCACATCGAGGCCGGTGTAGGCGCCGTCAGGCCCCACAAAACTGAAGCCCGGCAACTTTCCATCCACCCCGCAGATCAACTTGCCCCGGCCTTGGATGGCTGAGAGCTTGGCGCTCTGCACTCCTGAACCCCCCTCCGGTGCACAGCCTGCGAGCAGGCCGGCCAGTAGCAGGGGGATGGAGAGGCTGCGGGCCAGACGGCGCATGTCACAAATATGAGGTCGGCCGATTTTCACATGCTCCTTTGATCTCAACCGTTCAGGGCAACCGCTGTGGATGCTGGACCCCGGTGGCTTGCCCCAGAGCCCCTGCAGGAGATCAGCCCGGGAGGATCACCCGATTGATGACATGCACCACCCCGTTGTCGCATTCCACATCGGCGGAGACGACGGTGGCATTCTTCACCTCAAAGGGCTCGGCTCGACGGATGGCCACCGGCGCCCCCTCCAGGCTGGTCCATTCCGGCTGATCCACCAGCTCAGCACGCTTGTGGGCCCCTGCCAGCACGTGATATTTGAGGATGCGGGCCAGCTGGGGCGGGTTGTCCACCAGGGTCTGCACCGTGCCCGGTGGCAGGGCGGCAAAGGCGTCATCCACCGGGGCGAACACGGTGAAAGGGCCAGGGCTCTCCAGAGCTGAGGTGAGGCCAGCCACCTCGACGGCAGTGAGCAGGGTGGCAAAGCAGCCGGCGGCCTTCGCCGTTTCGATGATGTTGGGCATGGGTGGTTGTGATTAGCGATAGTCCTGGCTCTGGATGGCGCCCAGCCGTGCTTCGGGCCGCAAGAAACGGTCCATCTGGGCTTCAAAGAAGCGGCGGTTGGCCATCAGGTGTTCCGGATCGTGATCATCCAGGGGATAGAGCAGGGCACAGCGAAGGGCCTGGATCACCGCGGAGGTCACGTTGTACATCGAGCGCTGAAAGGTGATGCCCAGCTGGATCAGCTGGTCTTCCTGACCGCGGCGATGGGTCTTGTAGAGCTCCTCCAGATAAGGCGGCAGGAAATGGAGCATGTCCTGCATCAGCAGAGTGGGGGGAATCCCGGCAGAACCCACGGGATACACATCAGCGTAAAGAATGCCGTAGTGGAAATCGGCTTGATCGGCGGGCACCTGGTTGGCCTGGGCGTTGTAGCTCTTGGTGCCGCGGAAGGGGGCCGTGCGGTAGAACACTGCCTCAACATAGGGGAGAGCCGCCTCATAGAGCCAGGTAAATCCCTCTGATTTGGGGATCACCTCTATGCATTCATCCCCCACATAAACGTGGTGATAGATCGGGCGGCCGGCCACGGCAAAAATGCCATTCACCAGGAAGTTCATGGCATCGGGCACCCCCTGGAAGCCCCCCTCGTCGTAGATGTCGCTCATCTCGAAGAAGACTGGGGCCATCACCTCCCAAAAGAGGCCCAGATTGGCGTAATAGCTCATCTGCTTCACCTGCTCCATGAACATCTCAGGGAACAGTTTGTAGAGGCCCAGCATGGCTGGATTACCGCTGAAATAGGCCTTGATCGCCCGATCCGCATTGGTCCGGTAGGCCTCACTGGCCAAATAGTCATAGAAACGTCCGCCCATGCCCTGGTGCCAAAGCATGGCCTGCATGCAGGCTTCCGCGAACTCCATGTTGATGCGATCGTGCCAGAGATGATGCAGGAGTTTCGGCATGTTGCCCGTTTCCCCCCTGGCCATGAACTCAAGCAGCTCGGGATGAGCCTTCTCCCCGCCCCGCCAGATGCGCAGTTTGGATTGATCGCCGGCGTAGGAATTGGGGAGATCTAGATACTCTTGGCTCGGGAAATACTTGAAAGCCGGCAGTGGATTGAGAAACACCCGTTCGGCGATGTACAGCAGATCGCGCCAGTAGAAATCCATCGGCACGGCATAGGCCTTGTAGATGCCGA
>JBBARZ010000104.1:0-5647 GCA_040399505.1 Cyanobium sp. | reverse complement strand
GCGGGGTGCCCCTTGTGGCGAGCCATGCCAGCAGCATGGGGTTGATGGAGGATCGGGCCCTGCGGCAGCTGGCTGATCAGATGGCCGAGGCGAGGGTGGGGGTGGTAGCGCTCCCCACCACCAACCTGTGGTTGCTGAACCGGGATCCGGAACGCACGCCGGCCCGCCGCCCGAAGGCCCCCATCCGCCAGCTCCAGCAGGCTGGTGTTGCGGTGGCGATCGGCGGCGACAACGTTCAGGATGCTTGGTTTCCAGGCGGGGATTTCGATCCCATCGCGTTGATCCGCCTGGGCACGGTGGCCACCCACCTGTTGCCCTGGGAGCGGGCGGGGCTGGCGCCGTTCACCACCGCCCCAGCCCGGCTCCTGGCCCTTCCCTGGGACGGGGTTCTGCGGATCGGCGGTCCTGCGGATCTCGTGGTGCTCGCCGCCACCTCCTGGACCGACCTGTTGGCCCGCAGCCCCCAGCGACGGGTGTTGCGGCAGGGCGTCTGGCTGGAGCCCCCCCAGGCGGAAACCCCCTCCCCCCTGCTGGGGCGCATTTCAGCCGAAGGGGCCAACCCCCAGGGAAACTGAGAGACCGCCCCTTATCCCTCACGGATGCCCTCCCTCAGCCTGCCCCCCCTGCCGCCTGTGCCCTCGGCCTCCCAGATCGGGGCCCTGGTGGCAGAGCTCCAGCGGGCCGTTCCAGCGCTGACCCTGCTGGACGGGCCGGCAGAACTGGAGAAGTTATCCGGGGATTTCCATACCTATTCCCCGGTGCTGCGCCAGCTGCTGGCGGGGTTCAAGGCTCAGGTGGTGGCTTGCCCCACCAGCGTGGAGGAGGTGATGGCCGTTGCTGGGGCCTGCACTCGCCATGGGGTGCCCCTCACCGTGCGGGGGGCGGGAACTGGGAACTATGGCCAGTGCGTGCCCCTGGCGGGCGGGGTGGTGCTGGAGATGACGGGGCTGCACCAGGTGCGGGCCGTGGAAGCCGAAACGGGGGTGGTGGAAGCGGAGGCCGGCTGCCTGCTGGCCGAGCTGGATCGCCAGCTCCTCCCTCACGGCCGGGCCATCCGCCTGGCCCCTAGCACCTATCGGAGCGCCACTCTGGGGGGCTTCATCGCCGGCGGATCGGGGGGCATCGGGTCACTGCGGTGGGGCTTCCTGCGGGATCCGGGCCATCTTCTCGGCCTGGAGGTGGTCACCATGGAGCGCGAGCCCCGACTCCTGCGGCTGGAGGGTCAGGCCTGTGAACCGCTGAACCATGCCTATGGCACCAATGGGATTCTCACGGCGCTGCGGATGGCTACCACCGAAGCGGTGGGGTGGTGGCAAATGGTGGTGGGGTTTGCCGAGGTCAAAGAGGCCTTGGCGGCCGCCCAGGAGCTTCCGGGCACGGCCCTTTTCCTGCAGGAACTCTGCCTGCTGGATGGGGAGCTGGCAGCCGCTGTGCCCTGGCCCCAGGGCTGCCCCAGGCCCGAGCTTGGCGAGAGCCGCCTGTTGCTGCTGCTGGCGCCGGATGCCGTCACCCTGGCCTCCGCCTGGCTGGCCGGATGCGGGGGGAGGGTGGTGTGGCAGGAGCCGGAGGCCACCAGTCGGGGCCTACCCCTGCGTGAACTCACCTGGAACCACACCACGCTCCACTGGCGGGCCAAACATCCGGATTGGACCTATTTGCAGTTGGTGCTTCCCCAGCCGGAGGGCCCCTTTATCGAGGCACTCAACGCCACGTGGGGCGACAACCTGCACTGGCATCTGGAGGCCGTCCGCCAGATGGGGACCTGCCGGCTGGCTGGTCTTCCCGTGCTGCGCGATCAGGGAATGGAGGCCCTCCAGAGGCTGATCGGCCAGTGCCGGGAGAAGGGTGCCTGGATCTTCGATCCCCATGTGCTCACCGTGGAGGATGGGGGATTGGGGGTGGTGGATTCCGAGCAGGTGGGCTGCAAACGCAGGCTGGATCCCCAGGGACTGCTCAACCCGGGCAAGTTGCGGGGCTGGTGGGAGCAGGCTTAGCGTTCAGCAACCCAGGCTGAAGCGGGTCTCTACGCCAGTCGCTGGATTCTGGCCGCTGGCTTTGCGGCAGAGGGACACCTGATCGGCTCGATCGAGGATGGCCTCAGTGAAATCTGCATCGGTGACGTTGGCGCCGGCAAAGCTGCTGCCCGAGGCGATCACGCCCTGCAGGATGGCACCTGTGAAATCAGCCCCGGCGAAATCCACCCGATCCATCAGCACATTGGTGAGGTTGGCACCGCGAAAACTGGCCTCCGCGAAGGCGCCCTGGGTGAAGATCGCCCCATGGAGGTCGGCCCCATCGAAATTGGCCTGCCGTCCCACGGCCCCGGCGAAGGACGACTCACTGAGGTCCTGGCCATGGAAATCCTTGCCGGACTGATTCGTGAGGGTGTAGTCGATCCGCTCGGCGTAGCTGGCCATCGCCGGCAGGGGCACCAGCAGGAGAATCACCATCAAGCTGCCAACGAGCAGCTGGATCAGGCGTTTGGTGAGGCCAGCCCTGGGCCTGTCGGGGGTGGACAAGGAGACGGGGACCCAGGGCATGTGCGCAGCCTTCAGGCGGTAACCCCCAGATGCTGGCGGATCCGATCCAGGGCTGCCTTCTCTTGCGCGGTGACTTTTTCACCGGAGCCAAACAGGCCGTTTCCAGCGGCCTCGGCCACAGCTACACAGCCATCCACGATGAGCTGGGCATATTGCTGGGCGGTGGGGGCATCGCACTTGGTGCGCACCAGGCTCATGGCCTGATCCACCTGCTCCAGGGCCCGGTCGAGCACCTTGCCCTCCTTCACATCCGCTGGCGTGATGTTGGGCTTCTCGGGATTGATGCCCTGCTTGAGGGCTTCCGGGTCGAAGAGGCTGGCAATCAGGGGATTGGAGGCGTAGCGGGTTGCGGCGGCGGAGAGTTCCTTGCCGAGGGCGAGAGCCTCCTGGGCACTGGAAAAAATTCCCATGTCCACAGCCATCACGGCCATGGCAGCGGCCAGGGGGCCACCAATGAGTTTGTTGCGTTCGTCTGGAGTCAGGGAGACCGACATGGGTGGAGAAAAGCCCTACACCTTCAGGATGGCACGGGTGGGGGAGGCGTCAGCCTGGGCGGCAGATCCTTCCTGCAACTTGATCTCCAGGCTCGGGAGGATCGAGCAGGGGCCAGATTTCCCCCAGCAGGTGAAGGGATCCGGCCACCACGGGCAGGGGGCCTGGAGTGCTCAGCCAGCGCAGTCCTTCCTGGGGATGGGCCACCGCCTGCAGGCGCCCGGCCAGCTCAGGGCGGGCCGCCAGCAGGGCGTCTACGCTCCAACAGGGCAGATCGGCCAGCGCCACGATGGCCGCCCGATCGTGGGGGCCCAGGAGGGCATCGAGCAGGGCTGGAGCGTCCTTGGTGCGCTGCATGGCCAGGAGCCAGCGGCGGCCGCCGCTCCCTGAGGCCGCTGGGGTCTGGCCCTCCCCCTGGGCGCCCTGGTCGAGCTGATTAAGCTCCTGCTTCAAGGCTTCAGCGCTGGGTGGGTTGTGGGCCCCATCGAGCAGCACCTCCCTTCCCTGCCAGCGGCGGAGCTCCAACCGTCCGGGCCAACGGGCCTGCCGCAGCCCCATGGCGATCGCCTGCTTAGAGATTGGCCACCCTTGGGCGATGAGGGTTTCGGCCATAGCCACGGCCACGGCCCCATTGCTGCGCTGAAAGGTGCCGGGCAACCCCAGGGGCAAGCCCCCTGCCGCCTCCCCAGCCAGGGGCTCCACCCAGTGGAGCACGCAGCCGCTCCGCTGGGCTTGCTGCTCCAGCACCTGCACCACCGCAGGCGCCTGGGGACCGCTGATGGCCACTTGGGACGCGGTCAGCACCCCGGCCTTCTCGGCCGCGATCTCGGCCAGGGTGGATCCCAGAACGTCTTGATGGTCGAGGCCGATGGGGCCGAACCCCACCACCCGCCGGTCGGGATGGGCCGTGGTGGCGTCGAGGCGGCCCCCCAGCCCTACTTCCAGCACCACCAGATCCAGCTCTTCCCTGGCGAAGCGATCCATGGCCGCGGCCGTGAACACCTCAAAGACCGTGAGGGAGTATTGGTTGGCCAAGGGAAGCCAGCGCCGAAGATCGTCTTTCAGGGTGTCCCCGTCGATCCACTGCTGGCCCAGTTGAATCCGCTCGCACCAGCTCTGCAGGTGGGGGGATCGGTAGATCCCCGTGCGCAGGCCCGCGGCCTCGAGGATGGCGTGCAGGAAGGTGGCAATGGAGCCCTTGCCGTTGGTGCCCGCCACCTGCACGGCGGGAAAACGCCGTTCGGGATGGCCCCCGGCGGCGAGGGCCGCCTGGAGCCGATCCAGTCCCAGATCAATGCCCCGGCCCGTGCAGGAGGCCAGGATGGGGTCGAGATCAACGGGGGCTGGAAGGCCCATCAACCCAGGCGCTGCAGGGCCTGCTCCAACCGTTTCACCAGCTGACGCCCATGGCGGGGTTTGATCACTAGGGGAGGAACGAAGCGCACCACCGAGGCCCCCGCAGGCACCAGCAGGAGCCCTTCGGCCATGGCGGCCTTCACCAGATCCGGGGCGGCGGGGCCCTCCGGCTGGAGCACCAGGCCCAGCAGCAGGCCCCAACCCCGCACCCCTGCCAGCTGTTGGGGGTAGCGCCGCACCAGATCCTCAAGGCCCTCCCGTAGCTGGAGCCCCACGGTTTGCACGTGGGCAAGGAGCTTGCGGCGTTCAATTTCCTGGAGCACGGTCAAACCCGCTCGGCAGGCCAGGGGGTTGCCGCCAAAGGTGCTGGCGTGGTCGCCGGGGCGGAAGTGATCGCAGTGGGCCTTCACCGCCAGGGCCCCGATGGGAATCCCGCCCCCCAGGCCTTTGGCCAGGGTGAAGGCATCGGGTTCCACCCCAAGGTTTTCGTAGCCCCACCAGCGGCCGCTGCGGCCCACGCCAATCTGCACCTCGTCAAAGATCAGGAGGATCTGGCGCTCATCACAGAGTTGGCGCAGGCGCCGGAAGAAGGCCTGATCCCCGGGGTTCACACCCCCCTCCCCCTGAAGAGGCTCGATGAGCACGGCGGCAACGGCCGGTCCGTCCGCCTCACAGGAGGCCAGAAGGGATTCGAAGGCGCCGATGTCGTTGTAGGGGAAGTATCGGAAGCCCTCCACCATGGGCTGGAAGCCCTGGTGATAGCGGGGTTGGCCCGTGGCGGTGACGGCCGCCAGGGTGCGGCCATGGAAGCTGGCTTCCGCCGTGAGGATCAGGGGCCGCTCGATTCCCCGTTCCTGGTGGCCATGCTTGCGGGCGAGCTTGATGGCCGCCTCATTGGCCTCGGCGCCGGAATTGCAGAAAAACACCCGATCGGCGCAACTGCGTTGCACCAGGGCTTGAGCGAGGGCCTCTTGCTCTGGAATCCGGTATAGGTTCGACACATGCTGCATGGTGCCCAACTGCCGGCAGAGGGCCTTGCGCAGGGCGGGGTTGCTGTGGCCCAGGGTGCACACCGCGATACCAGCCACCGCATCAAGGTAGCGGCGACCGTCCTGATCCCACACCCACACGCCCTTTCCCCGCACCAGGGTGAGGGGATAGCGGGCATAGGTGTCCATCACCGCGGAGGGGGCCGCGGGGACAGGGATGGGAGCGGTGGGACTCGAACCCACATGCCCGAAGGCGCTCGATTTTGAGTC
>JBBARZ010000103.1:0-5666 GCA_040399505.1 Cyanobium sp. | reverse complement strand
AGCTGGCCGATCTGTTCTTCCGTCCCTACACCCGCAAGATGTGGGGGGTGTGCCCTACCCAGCTGGAAGCTGCAGTGGGGGCACGACTGCCCGTGCGCTACAACCGCGACGATCGCTATTTCACCGACAGTTTCCAGGCCATGCCCAAGGAGGGCTTCACGGCGATGTTTGCCCGCATCCTCGACCATCCCAGGATCGAAGTGACCCTCGGCGAGGCCTATGGGCCGGAGCATGACAGCCGCGCCGACCACGTGTTTCTGAGCCTCCCGATCGACGAATACTTTCACTTCCAATTCGGGCGCCTTCCCTACCGCTCCATCCGCTTTGAATCCGATGAGACCTCTGATGACCAGAGTGCCCCGGTGGTGAATTACACCGACACGGGGATCTACACCCGCTGCACTCAGTGGGACCTGATCCCCAACTCCGGGCGCCGCGGCGATGGTCAGCACACCATCACCCGGGAAATCCCCTGCGACGCCAGCGATAACAACAATGAGTGCTACTACCCGGTGCGCAATGGGGAAAGCCTTGCCCTCTACGAGCGCTATCGGAGCCTGGCTGAGCAAGAGGCGAACAAAACCTTCATCGGCCGCTGCGGCCTCTTTCGCTACATCGACATGGTGCCCTGCGTCACGATCCATCTGCAGCTGGTAAGCCGCTTCTTGGCCGGCGCTCCCCTCACCCAGGCCGCCTGAGCCACGGCCATGAACAACTCCCCAGCCCTCATCTCCGCCACCGACCCATGCGTGCACTGTGGCTTCTGCCTGCCCACCTGCGCCAGCTATCGGGTGCTGGGCACGGAGATGGATTCCCCCCGGGGCCGCATCCACACGCTCAAGGCGCTGGACGCCGGTGAACTCACCCTGGATGCCACCGTGGCCTCCCATTTCGACAGTTGCCTGGGCTGCTTCGCCTGCGTCACCGCCTGTCCTTCAGGGGTGCGCTACGACAGCCTGATCGAAGCCACCCGGCCGAAACTCAACGCCCCTGAGCTGCGCAGCCCGGCTCAGAACGCTTTCCGGCGCCTGCTGTTTGCCCTGCTCCCCTACCCCCAGCGCCTGCGGGCCCTGCTGCAGCCCCTGCGGGCCTATGCGGGCACACCCCTGCAGGGCTTCGCTCGCCGCACCGGCCTGTTTCGGTTGCTGGGACCCCAGATCGCGGCGATGGAGCAACTCCTGCCAGCCCTCCCTCCCCAGGCCTTTCGCGACAACCTCCCCGTGGTGGTGCCAGCCCTGGGAGAGCGGCGCTATCGGGTGGGGCTCTTGCTGGGCTGCGTGCAGCGATTGTTTGATCCGGCGGTGAGCCAGGCAGCGATCCAGGTGCTGAGCGCGAACGGCATCGAGGTGGTGATCCCCCCAGACCAGGGCTGTTGCGGCGCCGTCACCCATCACCAGGGGGAGGAGGAGCTCACCCGGGGCCATGCCCAGGCCTTGATGGCCAGCTTCCAGGAGGTCGTGGGGCCAGGCAAGCCCGCTGGGCCCGAGCCCCTCGATGCGGTGCTGGTGACGGCCTCCGGTTGCGGCCACACCATGAAGGCCTACGGCCGGCTGATGGCGGAAGGATCCCCTGAGAGCGAAGCCGACCCCGATCCCATGGCTTTTGCAGCCCAAGTGGCCGACATTCAGGAGTTTCTTGAACGGGTGGGTCTACGCGACACCTTCCAGCGCCAGCTCCAGGCCCTCAGCCACCCAGACGGCCAGGCCGCTACGGCCGAACGCCCCCTCAAGCTGGCTTACCACGATGCCTGCCACATGCTCCATGGGCAGGGCTTGGGGGAACAGCCCAGGGCTCTCCTGCGCCGCATCCCCCACGTGCAGGTGCTGGAGGCCACCGAAGCGGGCGTGTGCTGCGGCAGCGCCGGCATCTACAACCTGGTGCAACCGGAGGAAGCGGAAGCCCTCGGGCGGCTGAAAGCGGAGGATCTGGGCGCCACCGGAGCGGAGCTGGCGGTGAGCGCCAACATCGGCTGCACCCTCCAGCTGCGGCGTCACCTGGGGGAAGCCATCCGCCCCCTGCCGGTGGCCCACCCGATGGAGCTCCTGGCTCGCTCGGCTGGTCTGGCCTGAGCCAGTCGCCGCCATCAGCCCTCCTCCATCCGCCGCCAGGCGGCCTCCAGGGTGAGGGCGTCGCCCAGGTTGCCGGGGAAGGTGAGCACGGGAAGGCCCGCCAGGCCGGCCTCCAGGGAGCTGGGAGTTTGGGGCACCAGTACCAAAGACAGGCCCGGGAGCAGCTGCCCCTGCAGGGCCACCCAGGTCAGCCCCAACCCATTGGCCAGGAGGGTGTGGGTGGTGATGCCCCCCTTGCTGATGAGGTAACCCAAGCGGGGGGCGAGGGCCGCCGCCACCCGCGCCATCGAAGCAGCCAGGGCCAACCCCAGGGCCCGCCGCTCCGCCCCATGGCGGCACTGCAGTTCCCCCCGGCTGGTGTGCAGCACGGGCGTGCGGCCCTGGGCCATCACGGCCTCGGCCTCCTCGATCCAGGCACGCTCCAGAGAGGGGAGGAGCCGATCCGGCAAGGGACCCTCCAGCACCCGGTGCACCCGGGCCACGGGCACCTCCACCCCGACGCAGCCCTCCTGGGCCAGAAGCCGCTCCAGCTGGGCATCGGCCAGGGGCACATGGGAGCCCACCACCACCAGCCCCCCCATGAGGATGCCGCTGCTGCCTTGGCGACGGAGGGCCGCCAGGCCGGCGGCGGCCAGGGGTTGGGGGGGGAGGGGAGCCAGGCCGTTGAGGAGGCTAGCGGCCGATTGGAAGAGAAACCGCCGGGGCGGCTCCCCACCTTCAGGCTGGGGGGCCACCAGCTCCCGCACCAGGGAGCCAAAGAGGGCTAGGTGGGCCGGCTGCCCAGCGTCCACCACCACCAGCCTGTTGCCCAAGAGCCCCCCCAGCCGCTGGCGCAGGGCCTGGCGCCCGGCTTCCCCAGCAGCGGCCGCCTCCAGCTCCCGCCAGCCCAGGAGATCCACCTCCCCAGCAGGGATGCGCCCGCCGCTTTTCTCCTCCACCCACTGCCGGAGGTCGCTGGTGGCGTAGGCGAAGAGGCCATCCCGGGCAAAGGGCGTTTCATGGACGGGCTGGCCTGCGAGAAGGTGCACCCCATCCACCGTGGTGCGGCCCCCTTCCAGAAAGGCAGGCACGAGGAAGGTGGCATCGATGGGGCCCAGCTCTTGGGCCAGAACCTCCACCTCCAAGGGGAAATGGCCCCGCAAGGTGGAATCCCCCCGACTCACCAGCAAGGCCTCGTCGATCACCCCATCGGCTTGGGCGGCCGCCAGGGCGGGAGCCAGGGCGGCGCAGATTTGGCGCACCCTGGCGGCTGCCTCAGCGGGCCCCAGGGCCCGGGTGTTGGCCAGCAAAAAAAGGAAGGGCGAGGCCTGCCGCAACCCTTCCGCCAGGGCCACCGAATCCCAGCGCAAGAGCAACGGGCAGCCGTGGAGGGTCTGGGATCCGGTGGGATCGTCATCCAGCACAACGATTTTCAGCCGTCGCTCGCCGATTCCTGAAAACGGTTGGCGGTAGGCGGGCTCGTCAGAGAAACTGCCGTGAGCCAACGCCCTCCTCCATGAAGAAATGGTCCGCCAAGGCCAAGCGGCAGAAGCTGCGGATCATGCCGATGGGGGATTCCATCACTGAGGGAGTGGGCGCTCCTGGAGGGTATCGCCGGCCGTTGGTCGACGCGCTCACCGGCAAGGGATATGACGTGGATTTCGTCGGTTCCAGGCGCACGAGCAGCGATCCAACCCGCGATCCTCATCATTGGGGCATCAGCGGCGTGGGGATTGCCGCCACGGATGCCGTCATTGGGGGTCGTCGCTATGTGTCGCTGCAGGCCAATGAGGGCCCCAACGGGGCAGTCCGCAAGGGTCTCCTCTCCGAGCTTCCGAAAGCCATCTCCACGACATACTTCTCCCGGGATCGCAACACGACCAATGTGCTGCTGTTGATGGCGGGAACCAACGATGTGGTGCACCAGGTGGTGGAGCGCAAGGGGAGAGCCAGGCCAGCGGGGGACGTGGGCAATGATGGCCGAGGCGAACAGCAGGGAACCATCGCCGCCGCGGCCATCGATCGGCTGCAGGCCTTCTTGAAAGAGGTGGATGCAAGAGCGAAGGCCGCTGCCCTCAAACTCAAGGTGATCGTTGGCACGATCCCCACCTTCACGAACACCTGGAACCAGCCAACCCTCAGGGACCCCATCAGCCCGGAGATGGTGGAGCAGGTCTGGCGCTACAACGAACGGATTCTGGCCCTGCGATCGCAGCAGGGCTACACCAACATCAGTGTGAGCAGCTTGGATCAACATCGGGCCATTGGGTTGAATCTGGTCGATGGGCTCCATCCCAATGCGCGGGGCTACCAGGCCATGGCTCAAACCTGGCTCGGGGGAATTGAGCAGGTTTTGTCTTGATGCGTCCCACCCCCGATGACCTGCCCGATCTCGTGCGAGAGCTGCACGGGGGGGCTATCCCCTGGGTGCCGGCGGGGCTAGCCAGCCGCCTCCGTTGGGGCCCACCCCTGGTGAGCGGCTGCGAACAGCTGAGCGTGGCCCGGCTGGATCGGATCCTGGAGCTCAACCCCGGCGACTTTACGATCACCGTGGAGGCAGGCACCCCCCTGCTGGACGTGCAGCGGGTGCTCGCCGGCCATGGGCAGTGGCTGGCGGTGGATCCCCCCTGGGGGTCGGCCGGAGGGGGCGGAAGCATGGGTGGTTTGGTGGCCCGGGGCCTGGCGGGGGGCTATCGCCAGCGGTATTTAGGTCTGCGCGACCAGCTGATCGGCATCCGCCTGGTGCGGGCAGACGGAACGGCGGCTCGGGCCGGCGGGCGGGTGGTCAAAAACGTGGCGGGATACGACCTGATGCGTCTGCTGGCGGGCAGCTGGGGATCCCTGGCCCTCATCACCGAGCTCTCCCTGCGCACCCTGCCTTTGCCTCCCCATCGGGCGGGCCTGCTGGTGCAGGGGGAAGCCACCCTTCTGGCTTCCTTGAGCACCAGCCTGGCCCGATCAACGCTCACCCCCGAACGCATCGACTGGTGGAGCGCGCCGCTCTCTGAGGCGGCCGGCCTGGAAACCGCGCCCGCCCTGCTGATTGCCCTGGCCAGCGTGGAGGCCTCCTGCCTGGGGGATCAGCTCCACACGGTGGCGTGCCTCACCGAGCTCTCCAGCAGAAGGCTGCCCCCAGAGGAGCTGGAGGCCCTGCTGCAGATCGGGCGGGGCGGACCCTTGACGGCCGAGCAACCGGCCTGGCTGCTGAGGGTGGGGGTGAATCCCGATAGGGCCCCCTTGGTGCTCGAGAAGGGGGCCGCCCTCGGCCTGAAGATGGAACTGGGAGCAGGCAGCGGCCTCGGCATGGCCTGGAGTGAAGAGGCCATCGAGGCGGCTGGTGTGGAAGGTCTGCGCTCGATGTGCCAGGAACTGGGGGGGCACCTGACGGTGTTGCTCCAACCAGAGGGAGCGAACCTGGCTGCCTGGCCTGATGCCCCGGCGAAGGGTCTGATCGAAGCCGTCAAGCGGGAATTTGATCCCAAAGGCCAACTCACCCCAGGGCGTTTGCCAGGGGTGGCCTGGGTTCCCCGTTAAGGCAGGAGGCGGCGGGGGTGAGAGTGGGAAGCCACTCCATCAGGGCGGCATTCACCTGCTGGGGCACCTCATCGTGGGGGCAGT
>JBBARZ010000102.1:2250-5839 GCA_040399505.1 Cyanobium sp. | reverse complement strand
TGATGGATGGCGACCACGACATCGCCACCACCGCCTCGGTGCAGGAGTGGGTGCTACGCACGGTGTACGAAGCCCTGGCGCAGAACGGGGTGTTTCTGGAGGGCAGCCTGCTCAAGCCCTCGATGACCACCGCCGGCGCCGCCTGCCCGGTGCGGCCCAGCCTGGAGGAGGTGGGAGAATTCACCGTGCGCACCTTAAACCGCACGGTGCCGGCAGCGGTGCCCGCGATCCTGTTTCTCTCCGGCGGCCTCAGCGAGGAGGACGCCAGCCTTTGCCTGAATGCCATCAACGAGGCGGCGGCCCAGGGCTTCGCGCCCTGGCACCTGGGCTTCTCCTTCGGCAGGGCGTTGCAGCACTCCTGCCTGAAGCACTGGGGCGGCAGCGATCAGGCGGCGGGCCAGGCGGCCCTGCTGGCCCGGGCCCGGGCGAATGGGGCCGCAAGCCGGGGCGCCTACACAGCCGGCAGCGAACCTTCCGACGACGCCAGCTTATTCGTGGCGGATTACAACTACTGAAATGGGGAGGATCAGGGGCCTGGGGAAAGGCGGGCGAGGGTGTGTCTGATTTTTCGGGCCGACCTTCGCAGGAGCCCAGGCTCGGGGGGGGCTCCCTCAAGGGGAGTTCCAGCCCAGGGGGTGGTTGCAAGGATCGCTCGATAACGTTCTCTCCAGGGGTGGGGGCAGGCGGCGTGCCAGGGCTTGGCAAAACCTGCTCCAGCGAAATGAATGATGACCGGGGCTGCCTGTGCCTCCGCTTCCTCCTCAGAGAGCCCCCCCTGATCCTTCAGCCATTGTTGATCAAGACCCCAAAGATGGGGCATGGCATTCCAACGTTGATCAACGATGCGGCACCGCTTTTCAAAGAGATGGTTCAAAACATCCTGATCACAGTTGGGCAACTTTTCGGGATATTTCCGGGCAAAGTCAAGCCCCCGTGCCCCGACGTCCAGCTGGCGCCAGTCGGAGAGATTCAGCACCATGACGCCGGCATTGAAGTAGGGGGAATCAGACGCGAGCCCGAGACGGGCTCGTTGCATGTCAAGGTTGCGATCACTTGCGGCAGCCAGAAGATAGCCGTCTAGGGATATCGACCAGAAATCATCAAGAGAGCCGTTGATAATCAGATCGCTGTCAAGATACATCACCCTATCGACGAAACCAGGAAGAATGTCGGGCAAAAAAAGGCGATAATAAGAAGGGAGTTTGACATGCGCAGATTCGGGGAATCCCCTTAACGTAGAATCATCGACATGAAGGAATGAAACGGCTGGAATAAAATCATTCAAATACCCTACAAGCTTCGCGCGTTCTTGGCTATCAAGCTGGGAGTGGACAATATAAACATTTAGATCATCTCTCGGATTAAACTCCCAGAGAGAGCGAAGCATCACGGCGCAATGCCTGACATAGTCATTATTTATATTGCAAGCAATATTCATTGGTTTTGTGGCAATTTATATTTATGGTAGTTTATCACATTCTCGAAGATTCTGGCAGTGGCGGAAAAGGATGGATTGCTTTTTCAGAAAACCCACCAAGGAATTCTGGCAGACGATTTTTTAGAACCCAGACGTTCTTGGCGAGATAAGGATTCGTTGCATTGAGCCCATTATCGATCACGAGATCCACAAGGTAACGACCATTGTTCCGAGCCCTCGCAAACTCAGTAACATTAGATGTGGAGCTTACTAAGCCAGCACAAGATGATAGGATAAAGGCATCGATCAGAATCTCTTTGCCCAGCAGGTATTTGTGATTCGGCCTGGGGTAAATGCGGTAGGCATTTACAGGAGAGCGTGTACGAAAATGGGGCAGGGTGACTGCCATTCCCGAATAGCGCTGCAGCACAGCATCAACATAGTCCAGATCTTCCGAAGCTACAAAGATCCGATCAAAGCCACATTCGGCGATCGCCCGATCAATGGCCATGTAGATCTGATCCATGGTTGGCGAGAGCGGGTGATAGGGCATGGTCTTCTGCTCCTGCCCGCGGATGTGCACCCCCAACACGTGCTTTCCATCAAGAATTTCAGACTCTGCATGCTGTAGATCTGGAAGGAGATCAGGCGCCGGCTTGATACGAGACATTGCCAGATCTCTAAGCTCCTGAACATGTGAAATGAGCATCTTTCGTGGATAACCCGTTGGGAATCCATAAGTCGAAGCTAAGATGATCTTTTGCTCGAAATTGTCATCACAATGAAATTGAGATACGGGTTGAAAGTAGAAATCCCACGGATTTAGGCGATGAAGATTATCGGCACTCATGAATTGAGTATCCTCATATTCAGTATTGCATGACCGAAAATCAACGACTGGAATAAGTCGATGACGGGACGCAAAGTGAAGGTGGCAAACAACAGCAGAAACGAGCGAAAGAAGGCCTCTACCATATCCGTTTTGGCGGATGATGTAGATGGGGCTCTGCGCCTCATTTACAATGCCATTATTTAGAAAGAAAAGAGATTCCTGATCTGCAAGGTTTAGAGCATCAATTTCTAGGCATTTGGGAGGGTCAACAAATCGTTTCAACCAATGCAGCGGCAACATTCGATGCTTGAACTTTGTTTGTGATCATACGATTGAGAGCATGACAGTCCAACGACAACCAGGCCAAGATCGTTAACAAACCCCGCTCGCTGGCTCGCTCACACCCCAGCGCTGCCCCACGCGCCCTGGTGTTGCCGTTCCGCGGCCCGACGGTCGGCCGGCTGGAGCCGCAGCACCCGATCCGCCTGCCCGATCAGGTCGGCGTCGTGGGTGCTCACCAGCACCAGCCGCTGGCGGGAGCGCTCCAGCAGGATCCGCCGCACCCGCCGGGCCGACTCACCATCGAGAAACGCCGTCGGCTCGTCCAGCACCTCCACCGGCCGATCCCGCAACCACGCCCGCAACAGGCCCAGGCGGTGGATCTCCCCGCCGGAATAGTGATCCAGCGCTAGGGGGAGGGGATCGTCGAGCCCACCGGCGCGCTCCAACAGGTGGGCCAGCCCCAGCCGCTCCAGCCAGGCCTCGATCACCTCCGTGGGCTGCTGGTTGGTGAGCAGCAGGTTGTGGCGCAAGCTGGCCTCGAACAGCACCGACTCCTGCGGTGCATAGGCGAGCAGCTCCCGCAACTGGCGGGCTCCCGCAGAGCCGCTGAGGTGATGCTCACCCAGCGCGCTGCGGATCTGCCACTGGCTGTGCTCCTCGCCCAGCAGGCCGGAGACGCGATCGAGCAGGGTGGTCTTGCCGCTGCCGGAGGGGCCCACCACGGCCACCAGGGCTCCGGCGTGCAGGTGCAGCCCCGCCTGCCCTGGCCCCTCCTCCACGCTCGGCGGCGCCGGCTGCCAGCGGAGGGTCTGCCAGAGCGCAGGGGGCTCCAGAGCAGCCCGGATGGAGGCGGGCAGACGGATGCCCGGAGGCTGGCCCGGCGGGGGGGTGAGCAGGGCACGCCGTTGGCAAAGCTCCTGATAGCCGGGCAGGGATCCCAGGCAGATGCGCTGGGCGCTGATCACCGAACTGAGCGCATTGCCGCTGCGGTAGGCCAGCAGGAGGGTGGTGGCGATGGTGGCCGGCGGCAGGTCTGAGCGGCCCCACACCAGCCACAC
>JBBARZ010000102.1:0-2150 GCA_040399505.1 Cyanobium sp. | reverse complement strand
CCATCCCCCACGGTGCGCTGCAGGTTGCCGTTGAGCCGGCTCTGCAGACGGCCCAGCTGCCAGCTGCCGGAGCGCTGCAGGAGCGCCGCTGCGCCCGTGGCCAGCAGGGCGAGCACGAGGGGCAAGGCCGCCTGGCGCCCCACCACCAACACCCCGGCGACGTACAACACCAGCGAGAGCAGGGCCTGCAGGGCGCGCAGGCCCTGGTCGAGGGCCAACACGCTGCGGCTGATGTCGGCCATCAGGAGGCCCAGCAAGGAGCCGCGGCCCATCTGCTCAAGCTGCTCCGAGGGCGCATGCACCACCTGGCTGAGAAGCTGCTGGCGCAGCCGGTCGGTGAAGCCGGAGCGGAGGCGCTCCTGGCCGATGGCGATCCAGGCCTGGAGCAGGCCCCGCAAGAGCATCAGCCCAACGAGCAGGGCCAGCCCCTGCTGAAGGGAGGGGCGAAAGGGGAACAGCAGGGTCGGGGCCGACGGGCCGCCAGGAGCGGCGCCTAGCAGCAGGGAGACGCCGACCCCCAGGCCGGCGATGTCGAGCAAGCTGCTCAGCCCCGTGAACAAGGCCAGGGCAGCCAGGTGGCGCCAACCCGCCTCCCGGGCCAGTTGCCCCACCAGCGCAAGCCGGCGCAGGCGGGCGAAGATGGGCGCAAAGGCAGCGGGGAGCGGCATGGGGCGAGCGGGGAGGCCTGATACCCGGGGCCAGTCCGCCGCGCGATGGCTGGGGACAGCGCTGGTGGGGCTGACCCTACTGGCAGGAGCCGAAGGCGCCCGGCGGCTGTGGCCCCGGCTGGAGCCGGCCCACAGCAGGCCCCTGCTGCCCCCTTGGCCCTGGCACCAGCCCCAGGCCAAGGGGGTGAGGGGCCCAGGGCCGCTGGGGGAGCTCACCCCAGGCTGGCGGGCCCAGGTGCTGGGCAACCCATCAGCCCGGCGCTATTTGGCCTGTTGGCAGAGCCTGCCGCGCACCCCCTGGGATCTGGTGGTGTTTGACGGGCGGCTCGTGGTGGGGCTCGGCAACGCCGCCAACGAGGGCGCCACGGCCAATGCGGGCCCGGTGCCCGTGCTGGCCTATCACCTGGAGCGGGGCCACTGGCAGCAGGAGGCCACCCTGCCGGAGGAGGAGATCAGCCGCTTCGTGGTGCAGGGCAACACGCTCTGGATCACTGGAGCCGATGCCCGCGGCAGCTGGCGCTGGGGCAACCTCTACCGACGGGGCAGCGGCGCGGGCTGGTGGTGGCTGGAGCGGCGGCTGCCGGAAGTGATCCATGTCTACGACCTGGCCTGGCACCGGGGGCGGAGGGTGGTGGCGGGCAACGTGGCGGAGGCGGTGGCCACGGGGCCACGGGAGCAGCGCCACGGCTCGGCGCTGGCCGTATCGGCCGATGGGGGGCGCCGCTGGCAGGTGGAGCGGCTCACGGGCTGGCGGGCCACGGCCCTGCTGCCCGTGGAGGGCGGGCTGTTTGCGGTGGAGGCCCTGCCGGGCCCGGCGCTGCGGCGCTGGCTGGAGGCCGGTGGGCGCTGGCAGGGCTTCACGGCAGTGCGGGAGTGGCAGGGAGCCAAGCCTGGGGAGGGGAAGGAGATGGGCCATTGGCAGCCCCGTGCCGACCTCACTCCAGCGGCCCTCCTGCCTGGCGTGGCGGGCGCGGGGGAGCGTTACGGATGGATCGGCCAGGCCACCCCGTCCGGGCCGGCGGTGGCCTGGATCACCAGCCTCGGCCCCTGGCCCCAGGATCGGGCGCGGCGCTCGGCGTTCGTGGCCCAACGGCTCCACCCGGGAGCCATCGATGTGCGGCCCATCTCCCTGGAGCCCGGCAACCAGGCCATGGACCTCGTGGCCGCCACCAGCACCGCCGGGCGGGAGCAGGGCCCCCAGTGGTGGCTGCTCAGCAGCCGCCAACTGGCATCGGGGCGCTGGCGCAGCCAGATCAGCCGGGTGACAACCCTGGGACCATCCCTGCGGCCGGAGCCCGGGCCCAGCTTCGAGGCGCCCCTGCCCGCCTGGTCGCTGGCGGGGGATGGCCAGCGCTGGTTTGTGGGGCTGGGCCATCCCCCCTTCCAAAACGAGCCAGCCTCCGGCCGCTGCCACGCCGCCGCAGCGCTCAGTGGCACGGTGGTGGAGCTGCAGCGCGGGTCTTGAGGTTTGCCAACGCCTCT
>JBBARZ010000101.1:0-6304 GCA_040399505.1 Cyanobium sp. | reverse complement strand
GGCTGGTTGAGAATCTCTCTGACGCCGAATCTTCCTTCCGGGTGCGGGAGGCCCGCCCCCACGGCCAGTACGGAACCGTTGAGCTGGAACTGGAGCTGACCCAAGATAATGGGGGCTTGGATGAGGGACCTTCTCCGGAATGTCCAATATTCCTGCTGGATGTGGCGAGCGCCCGCGCCGAGACCTATCCCGTTCCTGGCGATAACCCGGTGGTTCACTACGGCTCCCTCGACGACGATCTTGCCAGGCGCGATCTGACGATCAACGCCATGGCCTTGGACCTTTCCACGGGCTCCCTCCTTGATCCCCATGGGGGCCAGGTGGATTTGGCTTCTCGGCAACTGCGTTTTCTTCACCCCGCAAGTCTCCGGGATGACCCCACTCGTCTGGTGCGGGCCGCCCGGTATGCGGCCCGTCTGGGGTTCCAGCTGGCTCCCGAGAGCCTGGCCCAGGCCAGGGCCACCCTCGCCGCCTGGCCCTGGCTCTGGTGTGCGGAGGATTCCCCCACACAGGCCCCGGCTGCTCTTGGCACCAGGCTGCGACGGGAATTGGAGCTGATGCTCGAGCACGAAGACTGGCGTGTTGCTCTCAACCGGCTCCAATCTTGGGATGGATTGCTGTTGCTGGATCCCCTGCTTCAGACCGACCGGCAATGGTTGTACCGCCTCCGCTGGGCTTCCCGTTTTGGTCTTTCCTTGTTGACCGCTCTGATCGCTCGCGCCCAGAGCCCCCTCCTTTTGGCTGAGCGCCTTCAGGTGCCCCATGCCCAGCACCTTCTGCTGCGTCAGTATCTGGACCTGCGGCATCGCCTGGGCTCTGGGGCCCCTTCGCCCCAGAGCCCAGGCCAATGGAGTCAGCTCCTGGAGGCCCCGGGCCTGTCGCCTCAGGCCGTGGCCCTTGCCCTCGCCTGCGGGGTGGCCCCCCGGCGTCCACTGTTGCGATGGTTGTTGCGTTGGCGCCATCTGGGGCCCGAGCATTCCGCTCAGCAGCTCATGGACGCCGGGGTTCCGAAGGGACCAGAGCTGGGGAGGGAGCTGAAGCGCTCCCGGCAGGGGAGGCTGGAGCGCGAAAGGCCTTGAAAGGAGAGTCCAACCCTGGTGATCGCCAACCTGTCTACTATCAGGCGCCATCCCTCCGGCGTCCCGTCCATGTCCACCCTCACAGTGCTCAAGTTCAGCTCTGAGGATTGCGGCACCTGCCACCGCATGAGCCACTACGACGCCAAGGTGGCTGAAGAGCTGGGCCTGGTCTTTGTGAGCGTGATGCTGCAGGACACGGACACCTACCGCCTCTACCGCAAGGTGTTGATGGCCCAGTATCCCAACAAGGAGGGCATGGGCTGGCCCACCTACTTGGTGGTGAGTGATGTGCACGCTGATTTCGTCGTGCACGGTGAACTCAAGGGGGGCATGCCCAAGGGAGATTTTCGCGAGCGGCTTCAAGCTTTGGTGGAGCTTGCTGCGGTGTAGCCGGCAGGGTTGGCGCTTTGCCAGCGCCACCCATCCAGACACATCTCGCTAAGGCTCCGACGGCAGCTCCATCCCAGTTGCTTCTTGGCCAGGGAGACATCCGCCACGCTGGTGGCCGTGTCTCCCTGGCGCCGTGGCTCAACCCTTTGGGCAATGGCGTGGCCGCTCACGGCACTAAAGGTGCGCACCATCTCCAACACGGAGATGCCCTGGCCCGTTCCGAGATTGAGGGTGAGCAGCGTGTCCTCCTCGCGTTGCAGCAGATGGGTCAAGGCGCTGATGTGGCCCTCCGCTAGATCCATCACGTGGATAAAATCGCGCACACCTGTGCCATCGGGGGTGGGCCAATCGGTGCCATAGATCGGTAAGGAAGGCTGCCTGCCAAGCGCCACCTGGGCAATCAGGGGGAAGAGGTTGGTGGGCTCTCCCAGGGGATCTTCGCCGATTTGGCCGCTGGGGTGGGCCCCCACCGGGTTGAAATACCGCAGTCGACCGATCCGCCATCCCGGCTCACTGGCCGCCAAATCCTCAAGGAGTTGCTCCACCGCTGCCTTGCTATGGCCATAGGGATGGAGAGGTTGAATAGGAGCACTTTCCCGTATCGGAACGGTGTTCGGCAGGCCATACAGGGCTGCACTGCTGCTGAAGATCAGGGTGCGGCAGCCATGGCTCCGCATCCCCTCCAGCAGGCAGCAGCTTCCTGTCACATTCACATCCCAGTAGCGCAGTGGTTCCCGGATGGATTCTGCGGGTGTTTTCAGACCGGCGAAGTGCAGCACCGCTTCCACCGGTTGCAGGGTCAGGGCGCGCTCCACATCCCCGGGGTCGCGCACATCCCCTTGGAGCACCGTGAGGGCGGTGCCCCCGGCCTGTGCTTGCCACCCACCAAACGCCATGGTGGTCAGGGGCGGGAGCCCCGCCAGGTGAGCCACACGGCGCAGCGCTTCCTGATGGCTGTTGACGAAGCTGTCGAGTACCACGACGGAGTGGCCGGCCTCCAACAGACACAGGGTGGTGTGGCTCCCGATGAATCCCCCGCCGCCTGTGATCAACAGATTGGCCAACTCTTTGCTTTACTCCCGGTCCATCACCAACCCTACGTGCCACAGGCCATACCTCTCAAGAGGGCGCACCAGCGTGCCGCTTTGTTGGCTGAACGGGCGAGGCCTGCCAAATAGAAGTGTATTATCGCGGTGTTATCAATCGTACTGATGATTGTTGATAAACCAATCCGCTCCATTTGTTGCATTGGGGCGGGCTACGTAGGCGGTCCAACAATGGCCGTGATTGCTGATCGCTGTCCCGATATTCAGGTCACCGTTGTTGACCTGAATTCTGAGCGTATCTCCGCTTGGAACGATCAGGATTTATCCAGACTTCCCGTTTACGAGCCAGGCCTGGATGCGGTTGTGGGCCGGGCCCGAACCCGCAATCTCCACTTCACAACGGAGGTGGATCGGGCCATCGCGGAGGCCGACATGGTGTTTCTCTCCGTGAACACCCCTACCAAGACCCGTGGGGTGGGTGCGGGCCAGGCCAGCGACCTCCGCTGGATCGAAGCCTCGGCCCGTCAGGTTGCTGCTGTGGCCACTGGCCACACCATCGTGGTGGAAAAAAGCACCCTGCCCGTTCGCACGGCTGAGGCTGTGAAAGCCATCCTTTCGGCGGCCCAGGGCGATGCCGGGGGAAGGAAAACCTTTTCCGTGCTCTCCAACCCGGAATTCCTGGCCGAAGGCACGGCTATCGCCGATCTGGAATCCCCCGACCGGGTGCTGATCGGTGGGGAAGATCCCGATGCCATCGAGGCCCTGGCCTCGGTCTACGGCCAGTGGGTGCCGAGCGATCGCATCCTGCGCACGAACCTCTGGAGCAGCGAACTCTCCAAGCTCACGGCCAACGCCTTCCTGGCCCAGCGGATTTCCTCAATCAATGCCATTGCTTCCCTCTGCGAAGCCACGGGTGCGGATGTGCGGGAAGTAGCCCGGGCCATCGGCACCGACTCCCGCATCGGTCCAAAGTTTCTTCAGGCCGGTCCTGGCTATGGCGGCAGTTGCTTTCAGAAAGACATCCTGAACTTGGTCTATCTCTGCCGTCATTACGGCCTGGAGGAAGCGGCCAGTTACTGGGAGAGCGTGGTGACCCTCAACACCTGGCAGCAGCAGCGCATCGCTCGCCTTGTGGTCAACAGCCTGTTCGGCACCGTGAGCGGCAAGCGCATCGCGGTTCTCGGCTTTGCTTTCAAGGCAGACACCAACGACACCCGGGAAGCTCCAGCGATCCGCATCTGCCGGGACCTGATCGAAGAAGGCGCCCAGCTGGCCATCGTGGATCCCAAAGTCAGTGCGGCGCAGATCACTCAGGATCTGGATCGTCCCCCCCTGGATTCCTCCCAAGCCCCCCACCATGTGCCTCTCGGCGGGGAAGGCACCTGGATCCATTCCTCCACCCCCTTGGAGGCCGCTACTGGGGCGGATGCGGTGTTGATCCTTACGGAGTGGAAGGCTTACTGCGATCTGGATTGGTCTGCGATCCACGGGGTGATGCGGCGTCCAGCCTGGTTGTTCGATGCCCGTGCCGTGGCGGATCCGGTGGCGGCCAGGTCCGCTGGCCTCAATGTGTGGCGCGTGGGGGAGGGCTGATCCATGGCACGTCGCAATCTCATCACCGGCGGAGCCGGTTTTCTGGGTTCTCACCTCATCGACCGGTTGATGAATGCCGGAGAAGAGGTCATCTGTCTGGACAACTACTACACCGGTCGCAAAGACAACATTCGTCACTGGTTGGGACACAGCAACTTTGAGTTGATCCGCCACGATGTCACCGATCCGATTCGGTTGGAGGTGGATCGGATCTGGCACCTGGCCTGCCCAGCTTCCCCGGTGCACTACCAGTTCAATCCCATCAAAACGGCCAAAACCAGTTTTCTCGGCACCTACAACATGCTGGGCTTGGCACGAAGGGTGGGTGCACGACTTCTTTTGGCCAGCACCAGCGAGGTTTACGGAGATCCGGAGGTGCATCCCCAGCCCGAGAGCTATCGAGGGTGTGTCAACACGATTGGCATCCGTTCCTGTTACGACGAGGGCAAACGCATTGCAGAAACACTCTGTTTCGACTATCAGCGTATGCACGATACGGAAATCAGGGTGATGCGGATCTTCAACACCTACGGCCCACGCATGCTGCCTGATGATGGCCGGGTGGTGAGCAATTTCATCGTTCAGGCTCTCCAGGGTCAGCCCCTCACCCTCTATGGCGATGGCAGTCAAACCCGATCTTTCTGCTATGTGGATGATCTCATTGAAGGCATGATTCGCCTCATGAATGGATCCCACACGGGGCCTATCAATATTGGCAATCCTGGGGAGTTCACCATTCGTCAGCTCGCTGAGTTGGTGCGGGATCGGATCAATCCTTCCCTGCCCCTCACCACCCGCCCCTTGCCCCAGGATGATCCCCTCCAGCGTCAGCCCGTGATTGATCTCGCTCGCCAGGAGTTGGGTTGGGAACCCAAGGTGACCCTGGAAGAGGGCCTGGAGCCCACCATTGCCTATTTCCGCGAGCGGCTCGCGGCGGCCTCCAGCTAGGGGGCTGACCGTGGAACCGCTCCAGAGCCTGAGGGGCATGGTGGATCTGCTGCCCGAGCAGATCGGCCTGTGGCAGCACTTGGAAGCCCTGGCTCGAGAGCACTTTCGCCGAGCTCGCCTGATCGAGATCCGCACACCCCTGTTGGAGGTGACCGAGCTCTTTTCCAGGGGGATCGGCGAAGCCACCGATGTGGTGGGCAAGGAGATGTACAGCTTTCTGGATCGGGGGGAGCGGAGTTGCACCCTTCGGCCCGAGGGCACGGCTTCGGTGGTGCGGGCTGTGATCCAGCACGGGCTGCTGAACCAGGGTGCCCAGCGGCTCTGGTATGGCGGGCCCATGTTTCGATATGAGCGTCCCCAGAAGGGGCGACAGCGGCAGTTTCACCAGATTGGGGTGGAGCTGCTCGGGGCCGCCGACCCCCGCAGTGATGTGGAGGCCATCGGGATTGCCTGGGATCTGCTGGAGGCCCTGGGCCTCAACGATCTGACCCTGGAGCTCAATTCCTTGGGCACGGCAGAGGATCGGCTCCACTATCGGGCCGAGCTGGTGCGCTGGCTGGAGACCCACCTGGAGGATCTGGATCCCGATTCCCAGGCTCGTGTGCACAGCAATCCTCTGCGGGTTCTCGATTCCAAGAACGCCGGTACCCAGGCCTTGCTGGCCGGAGCTCCCCAGTTGGGGGATGCCCTGGGGGGGGAGAGCCACGAGCGGTTTTCCCACGTGCGCCAGGGGCTTGAGGAGCTCGGCATCCCCTTCCGCCTTAATCCACGCCTGGTGCGGGGGCTGGATTACTACAGCCACACCGCCTTTGAAATCACCAGCACCCACCTGGGTGCCCAGGCCACGGTGTGCGGCGGCGGGCGCTACGACGGCCTGGTGGAGCAGCTGGGTGGACCCGCCACCCCGGCGGTGGGCTGGGCCCTGGGGCTGGAGCGATTGGTGTTGCTTTTGGCCCAGCGGCCGGGGGGCTCGACGACGCCACCACCCGATCTCTATGTGGTGAATCGGGGAGAGGCCGCTGGGCGCTGGGCTTTGGCTCTCACCCGACGCTGGCGCTTGGCGGGGCTGGCGGTGGAGCTGGATTTGAGTGGCGGTGCCTTCGCGAAGCAGTTCAAGCGGGCCGATCGCAGCGGCGCCCCCTGGGCTGCGGTGATCGGCGACAGCGAGGTGGCTGAGGGCTTGGTGGTGCTGAAAGAGCTACGCGGGGAGGAGGGGGAGGATCGGCGGCTGGTGCCGGAGGCTGTGGT
>JBBARZ010000100.1:0-6315 GCA_040399505.1 Cyanobium sp. | reverse complement strand
CTGTGGTGGTGGCCACCCGGACAGCCATCGCGGGCACCTATCTGTTCATCAACGACGGCAACGCCGCCAGAAACAACAGCAACGACCTGTTGATCAACATCACAGGCTTCTCCGGGCCCCTGCCTGGGCTGGGTGTGATCCCGGTGGGCACGGTCTTTGCTTGAGCAGGCTTTCGCAAGTAGGTGTAGGGATCAGGCGTGAACGAAATGGGCTGGCAAGGTTGGGCAGGGAGTGCTTAGCCCTCCAGCCGCCACAGCGCCAGGCCACCGCCGCGGCCGCGTGCCGCCAGCCACCCTTCGCCGGTGCGCTCAGCTGCGATCAGGGCGAAGAAGGGCATGCGCTTCTCCTTCGGGCGGGGGAGAGTGCGCTCCAGCAGCACCATCGCCCCGAGCCGCAGTTGCAACCGCTCGAACCAAAACACCAGCAGGGGCCGGCGGCCCTGGAGCTGCCCTTCCCCGTCGAAGCGCAGCTCTAGGGCGCCGAGGTTCACCGCATTGGCGAGCCGGAGGTGGTTTGCTGTGGCGCCCTTGGAAATCTCCAGCCTGGCGGCCAGGCTGCGCAGCAGGGCGGCACTCAACGCCGACGGACGGCTGCTTCCCTTCCCCCATAGTTGATCCAGCCGCCAGCGGCCGATCAGATCCGCCACCCGCAGGCCGCTGCCCTCCTTTCGGCTGAGGCGCTCCAGCGTCAACAGGGCGGGGCCATCAGGCAGGGAGGTGGCTGCAGGTGCGGGGGGCTGGGGGGTTGGCAAGGGGGCGATGGGCAGGCCTGCTTCATCGTGCCCGGTCGAAGCTGGTGGCGCGCGGCCACCTGCAATTGAGTCGACTAAGTCGCTTGACCTTTTCAATGGATGGGGTGATGCGCCTGGTGAACATGCACGACGCCAAGAATGCATCTGCTGCTGGATACCCACCTGCTGGTGTGGGCGATGGGAGATCCGGACGCCGGCGTTCAGTGTGGCGAGCCTGTGGGAGCTGGTGATCAAGCAGGCTCTGGGGCGCCCTCTCTTCAACGTGCAGCCCGCTGTGCTTCGCCGTGCCCTGCTGGAGGCCCATCACGCCCTTGCCGTGGCCTCCCTGCCACCGTTGCACCGCGATCCCTTTGATCGCCTCCTGCTCGCCCAGGCCAGCGCAGACGGCCTGCTGCTGATCACCGCCGACACCCAGCTGGCCGCCTACCAAGGCCCAGTGCGCTTCATGGCCGCTGGGGGGTGAGGGAGTCCATCAGAGCGTGATGGATTCAGTTTCAACGATGACCTTGATGGCTGGTTGCTGGAACGTCGAGTGCCTGCCAGAGGCGAATCAGATCCGTACGAGCCATCGGGCACTGGACAAAACAGCCCCTCGCCCACGCCTGCCAGGATGCTCTCTGGCCTGCCATCGCCTGATGACCCTCAGCTGGGCTGATCTGGAAGCCCGCCTCCCCGCCGCACCCGACCGGGTGCAGGGGCCCACTAATGCCCAGGCCACTCTGCGGTTGTTTGGCCAGGATGAGGCGGCCGTTCGGGTGACGCTGTATCGCGACCACCACGCTTGGTGCCCCTATTGCCAAAAGGTGTGGCTGTGGCTGGAGGAGCGGCGCATCCCCTATCGCATCCGCAAGGTGACGATGTTCTGCTATGGGGAGAAGGAAGCCTGGTATCGGCAACGGGTGCCCTCCGGCATGCTGCCCGCTCTTGAGGTGGATGGGCGCCTGATCACTGAAAGCGATCGCATCCTTGAGGCCCTGGAGCAGGCCTTTGGTCCCCTGGGCCCCGCTATGGCTGATCCCCAGGTGTTGCCCCTGCGGCAGCTGGAGCGGGTGCTCTTTCGGGCCTGGTGTGAATGGCTCTGCCAGCCGCAGAGCGGCGCCTCTGAGGGGCGGGCGCGGGCCCAGTTTCAGCGGATCGCCCAATCCATGGAGCAGGCCCTGGCTGTCCACGGAGGCCCCTTCTTGCTCGGCGCCGACCTCACCACGGCCGATGTGGTGTTCGTGCCCTACGTGGAGCGGATGAACGCTTCCCTCGCTTATTACAAGGGCTTTCTCCTGCGCCAGGAGCACCCCGTCATCCATCGCTGGTTTGGGGCCCTGGAGCAGCGCCCCACCTACCTGGGCACCCAGAGCGATTTCCACACCCACACCCACGACCTTCCCCCCCAGATGGGCGGCTGCTACCCCAACGGCGACCAGGCTCAGCGGCAGCTGGCGGCTCGCATCGATCAGGGCCCCTGGCCCATCGCCGATCCCGATCCGGAAACCTCCCAGCCCCAGCCGCCCGAGGCCTCCCTGGTGGCCCTGGCCCGGGTGTTCCAGCACCGCCACACCCTCCTGCAGCGCAATCCCCTGCCCCCGGAGCTCTTTGAGCCCGCCCTCCGCGCTGCCCTCACCACCCTGCTCCAGCCAACCTCCGCCGAAGTCCACCCGCCTGCGGGCAGCGCGAAGGGGCTGCGCTATCTGCGGGATCGCATCAGCGTTCCCCGCGACATGCCGCTCCATTCCGCCCGCCTCCTGCGCCAGGCCCTGGAGGCCACGGCCCTGCGGGATCCCGCCGATCCGGCCCGCCAGGGTGAACCCATTCCTGTTCAACACCGGCGGGATCAGGATCCCCGCCCCTTTCTGGCCACGGCTATTTGAGCCGGGTGGCCACGTGAAACCGCTCCAACCAAAGGTTCACCCGCCTCCGCAGCCGGGGGGGCACCTCCTGCACTAACCGCACCAGCTCCTCCGCGCCCAGCCGATGGAGCACGCGGGCATCCACATGCCACAGGGCCTCCGCTTCCTGGATCAACCGGGCCCAGGTGCGCACCGATTGCCACCGCCGCACCCGCTCCTGCATCGGATCGCTCGTGTGGGTGGGAGGGAGGTGATCCATGACACCAGGCTGGCGACAGCGGGGCAGAGATGGGGAAACTTCCACGGATCGCTTCGGAGATCGGTAGCAAATCCGCACAGGGCGCAACGCCCCTGCCCTCAGGCGCTCAGAACGGGATTCACAGGGAAAGGCAAGGTGGTGAGCTCCCGCTCACTCAGCCGCTTGCTCCAGGCCCCAGGCACCGGATCGTTCCAGCGAAAGCCCGCCTCCTTGGCCTGATGGCGCTCGCTGTAGGCCAGCTGGGCCCGATAGAGCCGCCTCGGCTCCTGGGCCGCGAGAAGGAGATCCTCCAGTTCGTCGCAGCGCTGCAACACCTGCACCAGATAGGTGCAGTCGGTGAGGGCCCGGTGGGCCGCCCACACGGGCACCCCGTAAGCCAGAGCCAGATCCCGCACCGACGGGTTGGGCCGGAGTTGCCGTTCGGCAGGCCAGGGGATGTCTTCCATCGAGCAGATCCACGGTTTCTCGAGGGCTGGCAGGGCCCCATGGCCAAACCATTGCCGATCGAAGGCGGCGTTGTGGGCCAGGATTCCATCGGCTGCAGCCACCATCGCCTGGAAGCAGGTGAGGGCGGCTTCCCAGGGCTGCTCCAGCTTGCTGATGCTCGCGGGGATGCCGTTGATGGCCTCCGCCTCATTCGTGGGGCAGGGCAGGAGAAACGACACCTGGGTGAGCACCGCCCGGCCGGGCACATGGAACAACACGGCCCCCACCTCAATGCACTCCCCCTGCTCCGGGGAGAGCGCCGTGGTTTCCGTATCCAGCACCAGCAGCCGCTCCAGCGGGCGGCTGCTGCCCCGAGCGACGCTTCTGGTGAAGCCCGGCAAGGAAACGGTCGGGGCGATCCGCACCGGGGCCGCCTTGTCCTCAGGCTCTATGGCGTCCATGGTTTCCCCGGTTTCCTCAGGTTTTTCGGCTTCCTCAGGTTTCCCGGGTTCCTCAGGGGCAGCCGCCTTGGGATAGGAGGCCACGGCCAACCCCAGAAGGTCCGTTTGCTCCCAGTTCGGGGTTGCGTCCGCCATCGCCCGTTTCTTTTCCATCCATGCTCTCAGCCCGCGCAAGGGTCGGCAGTCCGCCCCGAGCCCCTGGGCTCCCGTTCCTAGGGTCCTTTCAACCCGTCTCCACGTTGTGCCGTGCCTGCCCCCCTCTCCATCGGTGATTCAGCTCCAGCCATCGCCCTTAAAGATGCGGAAGGGGTGGAGCGGCGCAGTGATCAACTGGCGGGGGCCCCGCTGGTGCTCTTCTTCTATCCCAAGGACGACACCCCCGGCTGCACCATGGAGGCCTGTGCCTTCCGCGACAGCTTTGCTGACTTCCAGGCTCTTGGCGCCCAGGTGTGGGGAGTAAGCGGCGATGACGCCGTCAGCCACCAGCGCTTTGCCGCACGCCACCAACTCCCCTTCCCTTTGCTGGTGGATCAGGGCAACCAGTTGCGTCGCGCCTTCGGGGTGCCCAATGCCCTGGGGCTTTTCCCCGGGCGCGTCACCTATGTGATCGATGGGGATGGGGTGATCCGGCACGTGTTCAACAACCTTCTGGATGGCCCTGCCCACCGGAAAGAAGCCCTCGATGCCCTGCGCAAGCTCACCCCCGGAGGCACCCAAGGTGCCTGAGGCCAACTGGCGCCAGAGGGGGCCCCTGCTGGAGCTCGATCCCCTTCCCGGCTACCCCCCCCAGGCCCGGCCCGGGCTGGTGGAATTCATCGGGGGGAGCTATCTGGCCGCCACGCCCCAGATCAGCTACCGGCGCCTGTTGGAAGCGCTCGCGGCGCGGGGCTGGCAAGTGCGGGCCTGGAGCTATGTGCCGGGGTTCGACCATCAAAGCCAGGCCAATGAGGCCTGGCGCGCCTTCCGCCAAGCCCGCGACAAGGCGCCGCCGCCCGCGGAGGGTGCCCTGCTGCGTCTGGGGCATAGCCTCGGTTGCAAGCTCCATCTGCTGGCGCCCGACAACGGTCGCACCTGCTCCGGCCTGGCCGCCCTGAGCTTCAACAACTTTTCGGCGGAACGCTCCGTGCCCCTGCTTTCGGAAGTGGCGCAGCAATTTGGCTTCCGCACGGAATTCAGCCCCTCCCCGAGCGAAACTTTGCGCCAGGTATCCCGTAGCTACCGACAACCCCGCAACCTATTGGTGCGCTTCCGCAGCGATGGGCTCGATCAGAGCCGTCGCCTCTATGGGGTGCTGCAGGAACGGCCCGATGACGCCACCTCTCTTTTGGAATTGCCCGGCGATCACCTCACCCCGGCCAGCGCCGGCCTGCGCCGCCAATTGCTGGGCGACTGGGCCGATGACCCCAGCCGCCAGCGTCAGATCGACCGGCTAGCGGACACCATCACGGATTGGTGCGATCCCAGCAAATCCTGATCTTCCACAACTATTTAGAAGGTTGGAAGCGCAGTTTTGACTACACAGGTCGATCGATAAGGCCGGAGTATTGGTGGTTTTACCTCGCCAATTTCATTATTGGTTTGATGCTCGCTCTCCTCAGCAACGTCTCCGAGTTTTTCGGTTGGATGTTGAGCGTTTACTTCCCAGCCTCCATTGTGCCCACCCTGCCTCTCACCATCCGCCGGTTGCGGGATTCGGGCAAAGCCTGGCCCTGGATCTTCATCAGCTTAATTCCCATCGTTGGGGGCATCTGGCTGATCGTTTTGCTCTGCCAGCCCACGGCCCTGGTCCCCGTCGTCTGAGCCGGGCACCCCTCACACCCTCAAGGCATCCAGCACGCTGCGATCCTCCAGGGTGCTGGTGTCGCCGCTCACCTCCTGGCCGGAGGCCAGGGCCCGCAGGATGCGTCGCATGATCTTGCCGCTGCGAGTTTTGGGCAGGGCCTCGCTGAACTTGATCACATCCGGCCGGGCAATGGGGCCGATTTCCAGGCCCACATGCTTTTTGAGTTCCCCCATCAGGGCGTCATCACCCACCCGGCCTGTTTCCAGGGTCACGAAGGCCACGATCCCTTCCCCCTTGAGCTCATCGGGCCGGCCCACCACGGCCGCTTCTGCCACGGCGGGGTGGCTCACCAGGGCGCTTTCGATCTCCATGGTGCCCAACCGGTGGCCCGACACGTTGATCACGTCGTCGACCCGGCCCATCACCCAGAAGTAACCGTCACCGTCGCGGCGGGCCCCATCCCCTGCGAAATAAACATGGCTGCCGTCCGCAGGACGGATCTCCTCCCAGTAGCTCTTGCGGAAGCGATCCGGATCCCCATGCACCGTGCGCATCATCCCCGGCCAGGGCCTACGGATCGTGAGATAGCCCCCCTGGTCGGCCGGTTGGGAATGGCCCTCGTGATCCATGATGTCGGCCACGATCCCGGGCAGGGGCAGGGTGGCCGACCCTGGCTTGGTGGGGGTGGCGCCCGGCAGGGGGCTGATCATCACGCCACCGGTTTCTGTCTGCCACCAGGTGTCCACCACCGGGCAGCGGTTGCCGCCGATCACGTCGCGATACCACATCCAGGC
>JBBARZ010000099.1:0-6359 GCA_040399505.1 Cyanobium sp. | reverse complement strand
GCCACCACCGCCCGCACATCCGGATCGGCGCTGGGCCGCGCCAGGACCGCACCGCAATGCTGGGGATCCAGCCCCGGGCCGAGGTCCACAAGCGGCTCAAGCCTCCTGGGCGCCAGCCAGGGGATCTCCGGCGGCATGAAGGATGGAGCCGTGGGGGGCGAGGAAGCGGCCATGGCCAAAAGCTACCGCGATGCCCCCAGCAGTTTTCAAGGTAAACCGGTGCTCGGGTGATCCGTTTCATCGGCCCGTCGCCAGCTTTCCTCCCCGGCGGGCCAGCTGATCGCGCATCTCCAGCAGCAGGGCCTGCCGCAACGCATGGAAGGTCTCGGCATCGGCACTGAGACCGAGCTCCACGCGTAACTGCAACGCTCCATCGCTCACGCCGCTCCAAATCACCCGTTGGGGAAGCTCTGGCTTCACTTGCGGATGGCTGGCCAGCCAGGCGCTCAGCTCCTCCACCATTTCCTCCGCGTCCTCCCGCCCCTCCAGCTCCACAGCCACTTCCAGCAGCAATCGGCGGTGGGGCCGACGGCTCGGGTTCACCACCGGCGAGTGGGTGAACAGCCCGTTGGGCACATACAGCAGCTCTCCATCCGGGGTGAGCAGTTCAGAGCTGAACAGCCCGATCCCCCGCACCGTGCCCGCCAGTTTCTGACTCGGCAGCTCGATCTGATCGCCCACCGCAAAGGGCCGGTTGACATACAGCATCAGGCCGCTCAGCAGGTTTTCCACCAGGGTGCGGGCCCCGAAACCCAGGGCCGCCGCCCCCAGGCCACTCGCCGTGAGCAGCACCGCGGCGGACACCCCCAGCAGTTTCAGCACGGCCAGGCCCCCCAGCAGGGCCACCAGAGCCGTCACGGTCTTGTCGATCAGATCGAGGGCCGCGGCCCGCTCCCGCTCCTGCCGCCCTTGCCACCAGCTCTCCTCCACGGCCAGTTTCCCCAGCAGCGCAGTCTTGAGGCGTAGGAGGGTCCACATCACCCCCAGGGTGAGCAAGGCATCCCGCACCCCCTGCCCATCGCTCGGTAGATCCCAACCCAGGGTTTCCAGCTGGCCGTGGAGCCAACCCAGCAGGCCCGCCAGCAGCAGGGTGAGGGCCACACTCAGCCGCGCCCGCCTCAACAACAGCCGGGTGGTGGATCCCTTCGGCAACCGTGCCGCCAGCACATCCAGGCCCACCCAGGCAAGGGCGGCCAACAGCACGGCCGCCAGCGGCACGGGCCACCGCAAGGGCGCTTCCAGCAGCGCGGTCTTCGCGAGCCTCATGGGCCCTCCAACGCCAACCGCCAACGGAGATCGTCTGCCAGCCAGCCCATCTCCGCTGTGGCCAGATGGACCACATCCGCCATCCGTTCGGCCCCCAGGCACCCCAAGGGCGTGCGGGCCAGCTCCCCTCCGAGCAGCTTGGGAGCGATCACCGCGGCCACCTCCTGCACGCACCCCTCCCGCAGGGCTGCGGCCGCCAGTGCCGGCCCGCATTCCCAGAGCACCTGGTTGCAACCACGCTGGGCGAGGGCCTCCAGCAGAGCCCTGGGGCTGCAGCGCTCCAGAGTCAGCCGCTCCACCCCCAGGGCGTCGATCCGGTGGCAGGCCTCCAGGCGGGCCTCCGGGCCATGGGCCACCAGGGTGGGCGCCTCCCGATCCCAGAGATGGGCTGCGGCAGGGAGATCCAGCTCCCGGCTGAGCACCACCCTCAGGGGTTCCGGTTGGCGCCGCCCCCGGCTGGTGAGGCGGGGATCGTCGTGGCGCACCGTACCCCCCCCCACGATCACCGCATCACAGCCGGCCCGCACTCCATGCACCCACTGGCGGGCCTCCGGTCCGCTGATCCACTGGCTCTCACCATTGGGCAGGGCGGTGCGGCCATCCAGGCTCATGGCCCACTTGAGCACCCCCAGGGGGCGCCCCTGCAGGCAGCGGTGCAGAAAGGCCCGGTTCTGGAGCCTGGCTTTCGCCTCCCTCACGCCCTCCACCACCTCCAACCCCGCGGCCCGCAACCGGGCCAGGCCCTCCCCACCCACCCGGGGATCGGGATCGGTGAGGGCCACCACTACCCGGGCCAGCCCCGCGCCGATCACGGCATCGCAGCAGGGTGGGGTGCGCCCGTGATGGCAACAGGGCTCCAGGTTCACCACCAACGTGCCACCCCGGGCCCGATCACCCGCCTGGCGCAGGGCCCCCACTTCCGCATGGGGCTCTCCAGCCCTGGCATGAAATCCCTCCCCCACCAGCTCCCCCGCCCGATTCAGCACCACGGCACCAACCAGGGGATTGGGGCTGGTGCGCCCCTCGCCCAGGGCCGCCAGCTGGAGGGCCCGATCCATCCACCGGCTCCAGTCCGTCATCGTGTCGGAGCTGGATCCTCCCAGGTGGGCAGTTGGCGCCATTCCCGCACCACGTAGGGGGGAACGGGCAGTTCGGTGAAGACGCCGGGCAACTCCAGCCGCAGGGGGCGATTGCTCTGCAGATCCTCGAGCAGGGGTGCCAGATCAAATTCCGCTGCCGCATCGCGCCCATCCCCCACCAGCTTGGGGTTGGCCAGGGTGAGATCCGCCAGCTCCCACAGGCGGCGGCCACTGCTTACCAGCAGGGGAGTGGGATGGTCGAGCCGCACCCGGCCGGGATAGCCCACGATCCGCAGGCGCACCGGTCCCCCCTCGGGACCTTCCCGATAGGCCACCACCTGCCAGCTGCGGTAGTCCAGATCGCGGAGGGTTTCCAGGCTGCGCACCACCCCCGTAGCCGTATCGGTGTCGGGGTGGGCATGGATCAGGGCCCCGGCCGGAGCGGGGTGAACCCCCAGGAGGAGGGCCATCAGCAGGGGCAGGAACACCCGGTGGCACCAGCCCCTCATGGCAGGGCCACCGCCTGCCGCCCAGCCCCCGGGATCGGTTGCCAGCCCGTGTGGGTGGCCCAGAGGGCCCAGATCGCCATGGCCCGCAGGTAGTGGCAGGCCCGGAAGGTGCGCACCGCCGTGATCGCCTCGGGGGTGCGGAACTGCAATCCACCGCTGTACACCTGCTCCACCACGGCGGAGGTGATGGCCAGCGCCGTGGTGGTGTCTCCCATCAGGCGGTAGTAGGCCGCCAGGCCGAAGTTGATCCCGGTCCACACCTCCAGGGGGTGGGTGCCCTTGGGGTCTAGGGGGGTGCCATCCCGGCGCAGGCCATTGGCCACGCCCAGGCGGCCCCCTTCAAACCGCTCGAAACAGGCCTCCCGGATGGCCCCCAGGGAGGATTGGGCCCGTTCATCGGCCACCACCGGGGCCAGTCCCAGGAGCCGGGCGTAGAAATCCCCGCAGAGCTGATCGGCCATTACCACGGGCGTGCCGCTCTCGGCATCAATCGCATAGAACTCTCCGTTCCAGAGCAACCGGTCGAAGCTGGCGCGGGATTGCTCCAGCCATCGGCCGAATTCCCGCTGCTGCGCCGCCGTGTCGAGCCCCAGGTGGAGCTGGAGCCGCTGGCCCATCGCCAGGGCCGCCTCCAGGGCGGCGATCCAGAGTGCGCCGCAATAGGCGCTCACCCCCTGGAGGGGCCAGTCGTCAAAGGTCTGGTCCGGAGCACCCCCGTTGTCCGGCAGGCCATCCCCATTGGCATCAAAGGTCTTGAGATAGCGAAGAGCCTGCACGGCCGCCGGCCAGCACTGGGCCAGGAACGTCAGATCCTCCCCCGTGGGGGCCAGCAGGAAGGTGCGCCACACCTGCAGCACGAAGTCGCTGGCCAGATCCTTCCAGAGATTGCAGTCCTGGTAGGCGGTGTAGTTGGTGGCGTCGAACGGCCGCTCGTTGGGGGCTCCCAGATCGTGGGGGGTGGCGCCGGCCACCTTGCGGGCCGCTTCCACCCGCCCCTTGCCCTGGGTGAAATACCAGCCGATGGGCCGGGGGGTGGCATCGGCGGCGGGGATGGCCCGGGCGAAGCTGCGGAGCACGGCCTTGTCCAGCTCGGGCCAGAGCTGCAGCAGGGCAAAGGAACCATAGAGCCGCACATCGAGGCTTTCGTACCAGGCGTAGTCGAGGCACTCCAGCACCCCGAAGCGCCCCACCGGATCCTCCGGGGTGGCAGCGGTCCAGAGGGTGCCCCCACTGGCCAGGTCGTAGAGCTCATTGCAGAGGGCCATCCGCAGGGCCTCCGGCAGATCCTGGCGCTCCACAATCGGGGCTTGCCAGGAGTGGATCTGGGCGCGCCAGGAGGGCCAGTCGCGCAGGGCTTCCGCAGCAATCGCCGCGGCCTGGTTGCCTCCTGGTCCGAAGAAATCCGTGTAGCGCCGCAGGGCGTGGCAGCCCGTGGCGAAGGCCGTGAGCGGCAGATCCCAGGTGAGCACAACCGGCAGCTCCAGGGTCTGGCCGGGGGCCAGGGTGCAGCGCACGGCGAGGGCGGCGCTGGCGGGATCGTTCCGGCCACTGCGCCGGTCGTTGTTGCTCTCCGGCAGGGAGCCATCCCGGGTGAAGGGCCCCCAGATTTCCTCTCCATCTCCCCAGGGGTTCCAGCGGCCGCAGCGGAAGATCTCCACGCCCTGGCCGCTGAAAGCCGTCTCGTCCGGAACGGCCACACACCACTGGCCATCCCCTTCGCCCGGAGCGGCCGAGGGGGCCTGGCTCCCCTCCAGCAACACACCCTTGAGGCCGGGCTGGCTGATCAGGCGGTTGCGCTGCCCCTCACTGCGTCCAATGGCGGGCACGTAGTTGTGTTCCGGGCTGCCATCGTCGCGGAAGTGCACCTCAGCGGAGGGATCGGTGTTGGTGAACCAGCCACAGGTGTTGCGCCAACTCACCAGCACCGACACCGTCAGGGGCTGGGGAGTGGGGTTGTGGAGCGTCCACACGAACACGGCCACCGGATAACTGCTGCTCTGGTAGTCGCCCGGCAGGATGGGGCTGAACGCCTCACAGCTCACCTGGGTCTGAAACACCCCGGTGTAATGGGTGGCGCTCCAGGGGTAGCGGGCGGCATAGGTGCCGCTGCCGGCCGGCAGCCAGCTCCAGGCGCTCAGGGGAGGGGCGGGCTCGGCCCCATCCGGAGCGGGGCGGCTGTCGTCCCGCACGGGCTGGGTGGCCAGCGCCCGGGCCTGGCTGGAGGTCCCATCACTTTCATAGAGGGCAAACTGGCAATCGGGCAGCACGCCGAACCAGTGCTCTCCCCCATCCAGGTGCCAAAGGTTGAAGGCTCCATCCGGAGCCCGGCCGATGCAGCCCGCCCCCAGCCCCCCGAGGGGCATGCCGTGGTTGGGACCGTCGTCCAGATTGCTGGCGTACCGCACCGTGTAGGGCTGGTCCCAGCCGGCGCCGATGGGATGGCTCCAGCTCGCGGTGGGCGGCTCCCAGGACGGCGAAGCGGTGGTCGGCCGTTGGCGTAAGGGGGGGAGGCCGAAGGGCATGGCCGGGGGGCGCGGTCCGGGCCAGCATGTCAGATCTGGCGGCGTTTCAGGGCCCGCGAACCCGCCTTGAAAGCGGTGTCCACCAGAAGCACCACAAGGGGAGTGGCCACAAGAAGGGGCCCGTCTGCCGGGCTGAGGGGCAGGAAGCCGAACACCCCGGCCAGGGCGGGCAGCAGGATCAGGGCGCTGGCCAACAGGGGCTCACTCAGCAGACCCAGCCAGAGCAGGGGATTGGGCACCCCCAGCAGCTGCCAGAAAGGCAGCCGGTCGCTGCGGCAGGCCAGCAACGCCCCCATCTGGCCGGCCACGATCAGGGCAAAGGCCAGCGTGCTGGCCTGGGTCTGCACCCCGGCCACCCAGGGCTCGGCCTGATGGTGGAGCAGCTGGGGAGCCAGGCGCCGGAGCTGCTGGAGGGGCACCCCGTGGTCGGACCACACCTTCAAATAGCCCCCCATGGAGAGGGCGGCCTCCGTGAGGCCCAGCACCAGGTAGGCCCGCACCATCACCGCTCGGTTCAGCAGGGGCAGGCCCCGGGCCCGAGGGGGCGCGGACATGGTGAACGGTTCCGGGGGCTCACTGCCCAGACCGAGGGCGGGCAACAGATCGGTGCCCAGATCCACCGCCAGGATCTGCAGCACGGTGAGGGCTGCGGGCACCTGAAACAGCACCATGGCCAGAAACGGCGCCACCTCGGGCACGTTGGAGGCGAGCACATAGGTGATGAACTTGCCGATGTTGCCCACCACCGAACGGCCGTAGCGGATGGCGGTCACGAGGGTGGCGAAGTTGTCGTCGAGCAGCACGATATCGGCCGCTTCCCTGGCCACATCCGTACCGGAGCGCCCCATGGCCAGGCCCACATCGGCGGCCCGCAGGGCCGGCGCATCGTTCACCCCATCCCCCGTCACGGCCACCACCTCCCCCAGGGAGCGGTAGGCCTGCACCAGGCGCAATTTCTGTTCCGGGGTCACCCGGGCAAACAC
>JBBARZ010000098.1:0-6363 GCA_040399505.1 Cyanobium sp. | reverse complement strand
CCCTCTTCAACGCCCTCGTGGCCAATGCCCAGGCCCAGGCGGCCAACTTTCCCTTTTGCACCATCGAGCCCAACACGGGCGTGGTGG
Source organism: Cyanobium sp. (assembly GCA_040399505.1). GTDB lineage: Bacteria > Cyanobacteriota > Cyanobacteriia > PCC-6307 > Cyanobiaceae > Cyanobium. The sequence goes on along the minus strand of JBBARZ010000098.1, from coordinate 6,276 downwards.
CGGTGCCCGACCCCCGGCTGCAGCAGCTGGCACACCTCTCCCACTCGCGGGAGATCGTGCCCACCCGGGTGGAGTTCGTGGACATTGCCGGGCTGGTGAAGGGGGCCAGCCAGGGCGAAGGCCTGGGCAACAAGTTTCTGGCCAACATCCGCGAGGTGGACGCCATCGTGCACGTGGTGCGCTGCTTTGAGGATGGGGACGTGATCCACGTCTCGGGGTCGGTGGATCCGGTGCGGGATGCGGAGGTGATCAACCTTGAGCTGGGACTGGCCGATCTCTCCCAGATTGAGAAGCGCCGGGAACGCCTGAAGAAACAGGTGCGCACGAGCAAGGAGGCCCAATTGGAGGATGGGGCCCTGGCCCGCCTGCAGGAGGTGCTGGAAGCCGGTGGGGCCGCCCGCAGCGTGGCCCTCAGCGAGGAGGAAGCCGACCTAGTGAAGCCCCTGGGGCTGCTCACAGCCAAGCCGATCATCTATGCCACCAATGTGAGCGAAGACGATCTCGCCGCTGGCAATGCCCTCACCCAGGCGGTGCAGGCCCTGGCGGCGAAGGAAGGGGCTGCGTCGGTGGCGATCTCCGCCCAGGTGGAGGCCGAACTGATCGCCCTTCCTGAGGAGGAGCGGCAAGAGTTCCTTGAGGGGCTTGGGGTGAACGAGGGAGGGCTCAAGAGCCTGATCCGCGCCACCTACGACCTGCTCGGCCTGCGGACCTACTTCACCACCGGGGAGAAGGAAACCCGTGCCTGGACCATTCGGGCCGGCATGACGGCGCCCCAGGCCGCAGGCGTGATCCACACGGATTTTGAACGGGGCTTCATCCGGGCCCAGACCATTGGCTACACGCAGATGCTGGAAGCCGGCTCCCTGGCAGAGGCCCGCAACCGGGGGTGGTTGCGGAGTGAGGGGAAGGACTACGTGGTGGCCGAGGGGGATGTGATGGAGTTCCTCTTCAACGTGTGACCCTGGGATGAAGGCTGTGAAACGGGGAGACCTGCTCGCTGGCCTCACCGTGGCGGCCTACCTGGTGCCCCAATGTCTCGCCTACGGCGAGCTGGCTGGTCTGCCACCGGTGAGCGGCCTCTGGGCCATGGTGCCCGCCATGGTGATCTACCCCCTGCTGGGAAGCTCCCGCCAGCTTTCGGTGGGCCCTGAAACCAGCACCGCCCTGATGACTGCGGCTGTGGTGGCCCCCTTGGCGGCGGGGGATGCTGCGCGCTACTGGGCCATCGCCAGCCTGTTGGCCTTGCTGGTGGGGCTCCTCTGCGGGCTGGGGGCAGCGTTGCGGCTGGGTTTTCTGTCGGATCTGCTCTCCAAACCCATCCTGGTGGGTTATCTGACAGGGGTAGCCGTGTTGATGGTGTGCGGCCAACTCCATGCCCTCACGGGCACGGGCCAGCGGGCCGACACCCTCCTGGAGGCGGTGCAGCAAAGGTGGCTCGCGCAGGGCAGCATCCATGGCCCCACGCTGGTTGTGGCCCTTGGGGCCCTGGCACTCATGCTCACCCTGCAGCGCTGGGCTCCAGCCTGGCCTGGCCCCCTCGTGGCGGTGCTTCTGGCCACAGCGGCCGTCCCCCTACTGCATCTCGACGCGCGAGGCGTTGCCCTGATCGGCCCCATCCCGGCAGGGCTCCCCTGGCCCCAGCTACCCGCCATTCCTTGGGACCCGAGCATGCTGCAGCCCCTGCTTGCAGGAGCCCTGGGCATTGCCCTAGTGGGCTACTCCGACACCATGCTCACAGGCAGGGGCTTCGCCCATCGCAGCGGTGACCGCCTGGACGCCAACAGGGAACTGCTGGCCCTGGCGGCGGTGAACTTGGGCAGTGCCCTGTTTCGTGGCTTTCCCGTGAGCAGCAGCAACACCCGCACGGCTCTGGCCGATGCGGCCGGCTGCCGCAGCCAGCGCTATGCCCTAGTGGCCGCGGCCGTCACCCTGCTGGCGCTGCTGGGCCTTCGCCCGGTGTTGAGCCTCTTTCCAAGGCCCGTCCTGGCAGCCATCGTGGTGTACGCGGCCCTGCGGCTGATCGATCCTGGGGCCTTCGTGCGCCTCTGGCGGTTTCGGCCCAGCGAGTGCCTGCTCGCCCTGGGCACCCTGGCGGGTGTGTTGCTCACAGGTCTGCTCACGGGGGTGGCCCTGGCGGTGGGGCTCTCCGTGGTGGCCCTCTTCGGCCGGCTGGCCCGCCCCCATTCCGCCGTGATGGGGGAGGTGCCCGGGCTGGCAGGCTTTCACGATGTGGCGGATTGGGAAGGGGGGCGCACCATTCCTGGACTGGTGCTCTTTCGCTACGACGCCCCACTGTGTTTCGCCAACGCCGAGGATTTCCGCCGCCGGGCGCTGGCGGCCTTGGCTGTGGCTGAGCCAGCCGCGGAGTGGCTGGTGCTCAACGCCGAGGCCATCGTGGAGATCGACAGCACCGCAGCGGAGATGCTCCTCGGATTGCAACAGGAGCTGGCGGGGCGGGGCGTGCGGCTTGCCCTGACCCGGGTGAAGCGGGAACTGTTCGCCCAGCTGGAGGCCGCGGGGGTGGTGGAACGGTTGGGGGAGGAGCACCTGTATCCCACCATTCCCACCGCTGTGGCCGCCTTTGCGCGCAGGAGGGAGTCAACCCAGGCCTGATTCAGGGAGAATGGCTCCAGCCTCAATGCCCTTGAACGAGCCGAGACATGGACCAAGGAGCCCCCAAGACCCCAGAACCCACAACGCCATCAACTTCTCCCGAAGCAGGGCACCATGATTTCGAGGCCCAGAAACGGATCCATCAGCAAATTCGCAACGATCCGGATTACGACGATTGGGAATACGGCACCGAACCCCTCCCCCATGAAGCCTGGAGCGGAGAAAAGACCACCCCTGATCACCCCCCAGCGACACAGGAAGCCCCATAACGCAAAGCTGATCGGCAGGCCCACCCATCAGCGATGCCAGACGTCACGCGCCAACGCCGGAAAGCAACCTGAAAAAGGCCACCTTTCACAGCGTCAGGGGAAACTGGGAGAACCAACTGCTGTGTCCGTCCTCTGCTGGTGTCCGTCTCAAGCCCCTGTCACCGGTGGTGCGCCACGGCCGCCAGTCTGCTGGTGGCGTTAGCCCCTGGAGGGGCATCGCCCCTGAGGGCTGCAGAGGTGTTGGAAATCCAGCTGGACTCCCTACGGCTGCCGATTTCCTTGGCCCAGCTGGACAGCTGGAGCCGCCAAGAAGGAGATCGGAGCCGATTACCCCAGGGCCGGGAGAACTCAGATCTCGCGATCTGGTTCAGCCTTCTAGAGGGGGAGAGCCAGGAGGATCTGCGCCAGCTGCTGCGGGCCCCCCTGCTGCGGGACCAGGGTTTTGGCCGCCAACTGCTCGACAGCTGGGCCGGCAGCCAGATGCTGGCCGAGGTGGGCCACCTGCTCACCACTCCCACGGGCCAGAGCACCACACCTCTGCTGCAGGTCACCTTGCGACGCCTGCTGGAAGAGCGGCGGGAGGTGTCCATGCTGGAGCTGCTGCGGGCCCTTCCTGAACCCCGACTCCAGCTCCAGCTCGATGGCCTGCTGGGACTGGCCCAGCAATGGCGCCAAGAGCTGAAACGCCAGGGTCAGGCCCTGCGCCAGCTGGAGACATTCGGCCAGCTGCAGGCCCCGAGCCAGACCACGGAGCTTGACCCCCCAGCCAACAGGGGGGCAGAGGTGGTTATGGAAGGAACACCTCAGCGCCTGACGCTGCCGGTGCCCGGCCGCCCCGACCCCCTGCCTCTGGACATCTGGAACCCCTCTCCGGCAGCGGCAGCAGGATTCGGCCGCCGGCCTTGGTTGCTGATCATGCCGGGATTGGGAGGCACGGCAGAGCAGATGGGCTGGCTGGCTGCCGCTCTGGCCTCTCGGGGATGGCCCTCGGTGGTGCTGCAACACCCAGGCAGCGATGCCGCTGCCATGCGAGCCACGTTGGAGGGTCTCCGTCCTCCCCCGGGGGCGGAGACCCTGCCCCAACGGCTGGCGGATCTGCAGGCCGTCCTCCATGCGGAGGAACAGGGCCTGCTGCCCCTCAGTCCGCGGCGCGATGGGGTTGTGCTCATTGGCCATTCCCTTGGCGGGGTGGCAGCCCTGCTGGGGGCAGGTCTTTCGCCGGAGCCAGGGCTGGAGCGACGTTGCAAGCGATTTGTGGATCGCCTGCCGGTCAGCAACCCCTCCCTACTGCTGCAATGCCAGTTGCCGGGCACAGCCCTGCCGCTCAGGCCCCATCCCCCCAAAGGACTCCGTGGGATGGTGGCCTACAACAGCTTCGGGAGCTTGCTCTGGCCCCAGAAGGGAATCAGTGAGCTTCCCGTTCCTGTGCTGATGGTGGGTGGGAGCCTGGATCTCGTCACCCCACCGATCGCAGAACAATTGGCTCTCTTCCTTCCGGTGGGCCATGACCGCAGCCGCCTGGTGTTGGTAGACGGGGGGAGCCATTTCTCTCCTGTGCACGTCAGTGCACGGGAACAGGCCCTCCTCCAGCTGGGCACGGAGCTGGTAGGCGCCCCACCGGAAGCGGTGCAGGCCCTGCTGCTCCAGCTCACGACAGCCTTCCTGGCATCGGTCGAACCCCCTCCGGCCCAGGGTCTTCCTCCCCAGCGGCTGCAAGTGAAAGGCGTAAAGGCCTACGTCATGGATGGACCCACAGCAGCGGCCTGGGAGCAGCGGATCAGGCGCTGAGGCCCCCTCAAAAGCGAACGCGGGGATCCAGCAGGGCGACGAGCACATCCACGACCACGCTGATCAACACCACCAGGGCAGCGACGACCACCACAATGGCCTGCACCACCGGATAATCCCGCTGGGCGATGGCTTCCTGAAGGCGAAAGGCGATGCCTGGCCAGGAGAAGGTCACCTCGATGAGCAGGGCCCCGCCGATAAGGGAAGCCACCGTGATGCCTGCAATGGTGAGGACGGGCAACAGGGCATTGGGCAGGGCATGGTGCAACACCACCCGCCGCTCACTCAGGCCCCGGCTTCGGGCTGCCTCCACATAGTCGGAAGCGAGGGCACGCCGGAGGTTAAGGCGCAGGGCATTGGTGAAGATGCCGCTGAGGAGCAGACCCAAGGTGGAGGCTGGCAGCACCAGATGGCGCAAGGTGCCCCACAGCTGGGGGCCATTGCCGGCCCGTAGGCTGTCGAAGAGGTAAAACCCGGAACCATTCGGGGGGAGAAGGGTAGGCGGAAAGCGGCCCCCCACCGGCAGCCAACCCAGGAGAACGGCGAACACCAACTGCATCACCATCGCAGCCCAAAAGGGAGGCAGGGCATAGGTGCCGATCCCGAACAGGCGCCCCGCCAGATCCACCTTCCCCTCGGGACGGGCAATGCCACTGAACCCCACGGCCAGGCCCAACAAGGCCGCCAGGAGGAGGGCCACCAGCCCCAGCTCCAGGCTGGCGGGGAGGCTCCGGCCGATAATGGTGGTCACCGGCTCCTGGCTGCTCAGGGAGGTGCCCAAGTCTCCCCGCAGCAGTTGGGCCAGAAAGTTGCCGTACTGAACAAGCAGGGGCTGATCTAGCCCGAGCTGCTCTCGGAGGGCCGCCCGGGCCGCCTCGGGTGCCCGGCTGCCGAGCAGGGCATCGATCGGATCGCCCGGGGCCACCCGCAACAACAGGAACACCAGTGTGGCGATCAACCAGAGCATCACGGGCACCAGGGCCAGGCGGGCCGCCACATAGCTCAGGAGGGCGCGGCGCCGGCTCATGGCTGGCCTCCTTCAGCCCGCAGAGCACTCAGCACAACTCGACCGGAGCCATCAAAACGCGGGGCGCTCACCCTGGGCTGGGCCCAAGCCACGGGGTTCACCACCCACAGGGGCAGGTAGGGCACACCAGCGGCAGCCCGGCGCTGCACCCGCTGCAGGAGGGCCAACCGCTCCGCCCCCCCCACCTCACTGCTGCGTAACAGCTCGCCCTCCAGTCCAGAAGCAGTCCAGAAGCTGCCGCTGAGCACGCTGCCACCCTCCAGGCAACGGCTGCCTTCGGCCTTGCTGCAACCAAGCATGGGGGTGAGGTAGTTCTCCGCATCGGGATAATCACCCATCCAGTCGAGCAGGATCAGGGTGAAAGCCCCTTTATCGAGCTGGGAATAGGCGGTGGTGGATTCCATGCCGGTGGGCTCCAGGGTGAGGCAATCGCCCAGATCCCTCCGGAGCTGGGCCTGCCAGGTGAGGGCAAAGAGCCGGTCGCTGGGGATATCGGAGCGGAAGGTGAGCGGCAGGGGGAGGGTGCGCCCCTGGCAATAGCCCGCTTCGCGGAAAAGGGCACGGGCACGGGCAGGGTCG
>JBBARZ010000097.1:0-6382 GCA_040399505.1 Cyanobium sp. | reverse complement strand
CGGCCCTGCTCCCGGCACCAGCGGGCCACCTGGGGATAGGCCCAGGCAAACAGCTGCTCCCGATGGCGCTCCGGTGGCACCCCCTCGCCCGCCTCCGGCACCAACCCCGCCGCCTGCCGCTGCCGCAACGCCTCAAACAACAACGCTGAGGCCGCCACCGACACATTCAGCGACTGCACCATCCCCCGCATCGGGATGAACACCGCCTGATCCACCAATCCCGCCGCCTCCCCGCTCAAGCCCCACTTCTCCGCCCCCAGCACAAAGGCCGTGGGGCCCGTGAAGTCGCAGGTGCGGTAGTCCACCGCCTCCACCCCCAGATGGGTGCCATAAAGCCGGAAGCCCTGTCCCTTCAAGGCCGCCATGGCCTCCGCCACCCCTTCGTGCACCTGCAACGGCACCCACTTCTGGCTGCCCTGGGCCGTGCTGTTGAACGTGGGCAGCCGCCCCGCCCGGCACACCGCATGGGCTTCCAGCACCCCCACCGCATCGCAGGTGCGCAGGATGGCTGAAAGGTTGTGGGGTTTCTCCACCGCCTCCAGCAACACACTCAGATCCGCCATGCGCCGATCCAACACCGCCTTTAGACGCTCGAAACGGCGGGGCAGCAGGGGCATGGCGTTAGGAAACGCAATCGCCTGCTGATCCTGCCTCCCCGTCCCGCCGCCCCCCGTGACCCCCTCCTTCGACCAACGCGTGTACGCCGTGGTGGCCCTGATTCCTGAGGGCCAGCTGGCCACCTACGGCCAGATTGCCGATCTCATCGGCGCCTATGGCTGCGCCCGCCAGGTGGGCTGGGCCCTGAGGCGCCTTCCCCTGCCCAGTGATCTGCCCTGGCACCGGGTGGTGAACGCCAAGGGCTGCATCAGCCTCAGCCTCGCCCGGGAAGGAAGCGACTGGATCCAGGCCGAGCTGCTCCGCGCCGAAGGCATCCCGGTGGATGGAGAAGGGCGCCTGCCCCTGCGCGCTCACCGCTGGCGGGGGCCCGAGCTGGGGGGCTCATGCTCGCGGCGCTAGGACGGAACCTGTTTCCACCCAGCCCTTGGGGAGCCCCGCCACCAGCCCGCAGACCAGCCCCCAGGCCACCGGCCTGGCCCCTCGCCGCCTGGCTTGGAGCGTGCTCCAGGCCGTGGCCGCCGGCGCCTATGCCGACACCGCCCTGGAGCGGGCCCTCCAGGGCAGCACCCTCCCTCCCCGGGATCGGGCCCTGGCCACCGATCTGGCCTACGGGGCCATCCGCCAGCGCGCCCTGCTCGATGGCTGGATCACCGCTCACGGGCGCGTTCCTGCCGAGCGCCAGCCCCCCAAGCTCCGCTGGCTCCTGCACGTGGGCCTCTACCAACTCCTCTGCCTCCAGCGCGTGCCCGCCTCCGCCGCCGTCACCACCACCGTGCAGCTGGCCCGGGAGGGTGGCCTGGAGCGGCTGGCTCCCGTGGTGAATGGCCTCCTGCGCAATGTGCAGCGTCAGCGAGAGGCCTTCCCTGCTGATCCCAACCCCGCTGATCCCCAGCCCTGGCGGGGCCTCCCCCTCCCGGAGGATCCCGCCGCCTCTCTCGCCCTGCGCCAGTCGCTTCCCCTCTGGCTGGCCCGGGAGCTCCTCACCTGGCGCTCCTCCCCTGAAGCGGAAGCGTTTGCCCTTGCCAGCAACACCCCTCCCCCCCTCGATCTGCGTCTCAACCCTCTGCGCACTGATCGGGCCACGCTCCTGGCCCAACTCTCAGACGCCGGCCTGCGGGCCGCACCCCTGCCCGATCTGCCCGAGGGCCTCACCCTGCTTGATCGCCCCGGGGATCTGCGGGCTCTGCCCGGCTACGCGGAGGGCCACTGGAGCGTGCAGGATCGCCAGGCCCAGCGCATCGTGGTCCTGCTCGATCCCCAGCCTGGAGAACTCCTCCTCGATGCCTGTGCCGCCCCCGGCGGCAAGGCCACCCACTGCGCCGAGCGCATGGCGAACCAGGGGGAGGTGTGGGCCGTCGACCGCTCGGCCGCCCGCCTCCAGCGGCTGGCCATCAACGCCGAGCGCCTGGGGCTTCACACCCTCCACCCCCTGGCCGCCGATGCCACCACCCTGATGGCGGAACGCCCCAGCTGGAGGGGACGCTTTGATCGCATCCTCCTGGATGCTCCCTGCTCAGGCCTTGGCACCCTGGCCCGCCATGCCGATGCCCGCTGGCGCCAAACCCCGGCCACCATCGCCGAGTTGGAAACCCTTCAGGCCAATCTGCTGGCCGCTCTGGCTCCCCTTCTGGCGCCAGGAGGCCGTTTCGTCTACGCCACCTGCACCGTGCACCCCCGGGAAAACCAGGGGCAGATCGCTCCATTTCTCGCCGGCCAGAGCCGCTGGCAGCTGGCTGAAGAGCGGCAATGGTGGCCCCAACCCGGGGGCGGCGATGGCTTCTACGCCGCCCTCTTTGTGGATAAAAGTGTCGATGAGGGTGTGGATCAGGGAAGGGGTGGCGGCGGCGGGGGTGGTGCCACAGGGGGTGGAGGCGGGGGCGGGGGCGCCGCAGGGGCTGGAACCTCGGCCGCCGGCGAGGGGGGCGCGGGCACATCAGGCGCCGACGGCTGGGCGGGCGGGATCAACGGACCGGTCGGCTCAGACTGAGGTTGCCAACGACGCGGTTCCTCGGGTTCCCAATTGCGGCCCTGCTGGGGGCGATCGTCGGTGGGGGGCTCCCAGCGCCGTTCTTGATCCCCTGGCGGCGGCCCATCAATCAACTCCGGAGCATCCCATCGGCCCTCCCTGGAGGCCTCACCCTTCTCGTCCTTCCGCTTGGGCGGCACATAGGGGATGAACGTGCTGTTCAGCTCCGGTTTCGGTGGGAACTCCTTCACAGGCAGATCCTCGATCACCTTCCGCATGTAGGAGCCCCAGGCATAGGCCGCCTGGGCGCTGCTGCTGCCCGTTTTCCAATTCTCGTCGTAGCCGTACCAAACCGCCGTGGTGAGCTGGGGAATCGAGCCGATGAACCACAGATCCCGCGCCCCCTCAGCCGTGCCGGTCTTTCCTGCCGCCGGGCGATCCGGCAGGGAGGCGCCTGTGCCCGTGCCACGGTTCACCACACCCTCCAGCATGTAGGTCATGGCGTCGGCCACATCGCTGCTCACCGCCTGCCGCGGCGCCTTGGCTTTCGCCGCCCGGCTGTAGAGCCGCTTGCCATCCGGGCCGATGATCTCCTCAAACGGGGTGGGCGCCACATACAACCCCCGGTTGTTGATGGCGGTGTAGGCCGCCGTCATCTCCAGCACCGTTTTCTCGTTGGAGCCCAGCACCATCGCCGGGTATTCGCCGATCTCACCGGTGATGCCCAGCCGGCGGGCCGTATCGATCACCCGGGGGTAGCCCACCTTCTCCGCCGTGGCCACCGCCGCCGGGTTCACCGAGCGTGCCACCGCATCCCGCAGGGTGATGCTGCCTCCCGTGCCTGGAATGCAGAAGCGCTTCGGGGGCCAGCCATCCTTGTAGCAACGGGTTTTGGCGCTGATCGTGTCGTCTGGCGTCATGCCAAAGCGCAGGGCCGCGGTGTAGGCGAAGAGCTTGAAGGTGGAACCCGGCGAGCGCAGGGCCTGGGTGGCCCGGTTGAACTGGCTCTTCTCCCAATCCATCCCCCCCACCATCGCCCGCACCAGGCCCGTGCCCGGCTCCATCGACACCAGAGCCCCTTCCATGCCGCCGCCCGCATGGGCCTTCACCGCCTCCTGGGCCGCCGCCTGCCATTGGGCATTCAGGCTGCTGCGCACCGTGAGCCCGCCCACTTCCAGCTGCTCCTTGGTGAGCACCTTCGGCAGTTCCTGCTCCATCCAGCTGATGAACCAGGGCGCAGGATTGGCGAAATATTTGGGCTCGGAAGGCTTTAGGCCCAGGGGGGCCTCGCTGGCCTCCATCAGCTGGCGATCATCGATGAAGCCCGCCTCCCGCATGCGGCGCAGCACGATGGCCCGCCGTTTCAGGGCCAGTTCGCTATTCACCAGGGGGGAATACACCGTGGGGGCGGGCGGCAGGCCCGCAATCAGGGCTGCCTCCGGCAAGGTGAGCGTGTCGGGCGTTTTGGAGAAATACACCCAAGCCGCATCCGATATGCCATAGGCGCTGGAGCCCAGATACACGTTGTTGAGATATTCCTCCAGGATCTGCTCCTTGCTGAGCTCTCGCTCGATCTTTCCCGCCAGGGCCGCTTCCTTCACCTTGCGGATGATCGTGCGGTCTTGGCTGAGGAATACCATCCGCGCTAGCTGCTGGGTGATGGTGCTGGCGCCCTCTTCCACCGAACCCTGGCTGATGTTGCGGCCGATCGCCCGCAGGATGCCCACCCCATCCACGCCGTCGTGTTGATAGAAGCGCCGATCTTCCGCAGCGATGAAGGCCTTCTGCACCAGCAGGGGCATCCGGCCGGGTTTCAGCTTTTCCCTTGTGGCCGGGCCTTGCTTGTAAACCACCGTTCCATCGGAGGCCAGCACGGTGAGGGTGCCCGGGCGATTGAAACTGCGAATTCCCCCCACATCCGGCAGCAGGGCATCGGTGCCCATGGTGAGCATCCCCTGCCCCAAAGCCAGCATCCCCCCCAACCCCAGGGCCACGGCCCCCGCGGGCCAGAGCGCACCCAGGCGCTTCGGCAGCAGCGGCGACACCTGACTCACAGCACCGAAGGGATTAGGGCGCTGTGGCCGATGGCCAGGGCTGTCACCAGCATCCCCAGCACCAAGAAGGGCTGGGCGCTGGCCTGATATTTGACGTCAAAGGCCACCGGATCTCGCAGCAGCCAGATGTCTTGAAAGGTGATCTGGGGCACGATCAGCAACACCAACAGCACGGCCGCCAAATGTTGGCCGATGGCAATCAACACGGCCACCATCGCCAGCTGGAAGCCATCGATCATGGCGGCGCTGATCCAGCTGGCCCGCTGGATTCCGAACACCACCGGAAGGGATTGGAGCCCCATCGCCCGATCCCCCTCCACACTTTTGAAATCGTTCACCACCGCGATGCCCAGGCCTGCCAGGCTGTAGGCCAGGGTGAGCAGGGCCGTGGTCCAGGTGAGCCGGCCAAACAACGCCTGACCTGCCCACCAAGGCAGGGCGATGTAGCTGGCCCCCAGGGCGTAGTTGCCGAGCCAGCCGTTCTGCTTGAGCTTCAAAGGCGGCGCTGAATAGATGTAGCTCACGAATGAGCCCCCCAGGGCCAGCATGAACAACACCGGGTAGGTGTGACCCGCCCAGCGATCGAGCCCCCAGGCCACCGCCAGCCCCGCACCCAGCAACAGCAGGATCTGGGCCTTCACCTGGCCCAGGGGGATCGCGCCTGAGGGGATCGGCCGATAGGGCTCGTTGATCGCGTCGATCTCCCGGTCGTAGTAGTCGTTGAGGGTTTGGGTGTAGCCCGCCAGCAGGGGACCGCTCATCAACATGCAGGCCAGAGACGCCAGCACATCCGGCCAACGCCACTGGAAGCCTCCGGAGGCGGCTGCCCCGCAGATCACGCCCCAGATCAGGGGGATCCAGGTGACAGGTTTCATCAGCTGGAGGCGGATCTTCCAGATCGAACTGGTTTCGCTTGCGCCCTTCATGCCCAGCAATTGCCGAGCGGCCCCACCGGCCTTGGGTGGCTCAGGGGCGGGGGTTGGGTTGGCCTCGGCAGTCTCGGGGGGGTCGGTCAAGGGTGGGCCCTCGGCGGCTCGGGGATCAGGCGGGGCCAATCTCGTCTTCGAAAAACCAGGTGGATCCTCCGGCGTTGAGATCCACCACCACCCCGATGCCCTTGCCATCGGTGACGCGATAGTCCTTCACCGTGCCGGTGGGATCAGCCTTCAGGGCAGCTACCAGGTTGGCGGGGATGCGGTCGCGCACGCGCAGCACCCGGACCTTGGAGCCGATGGTGATGGCAGTCTGGGACATGGACCGCATGGAAAAAAGCCCAGCAACCATACCAGCTGTGGCCGCCCCCTCTCCCCTTTCCCAGCAATGGTTGCCAAGCGCATCATTCCCTGCCTCGATGTGGCCGACGGCCGCGTGGTGAAAGGGGTCAACTTCGTGGGCCTGCGCGACGCCGGTGATCCGGTGGAGCTGGCCTGCCGCTACAGCGCCAATGGCGCCGATGAACTTGTGTTTCTCGATATCGCCGCCAGCCACCAGGGGCGCGACACCCTGGTGGATCTGGTGCGGCGCACTGCCGAGGCCGTCACCATCCCCTTCACCGTGGGTGGCGGCATCAGCAGCGTGGAGGGCATCACGGCCCTGCTGCGGGCCGGTGCCGACAAGGTGAGCCTTAATTCCTCCGCCGTCCGCGATCCCGAGCTGGTGGAGCGGGGAGCGGAGCGCTTCGGTTGCCAATGCATCGTGGTGGCCATCGATGCCCGCCGGCGCCAGGGCAGCCCGGGCTGGGATG
>JBBARZ010000096.1:0-6398 GCA_040399505.1 Cyanobium sp. | reverse complement strand
GCGCAGCCATTGCTCATCAGTGGCCACCGTGCGGCGTGCATAGTGGCGCGCCTGAAGGGCTTCCCGATAGCGCTGGATCAGTCCGGCCGGGCGCGTGGGGGGTTCCATCAGCAAACAGCTGAACGCCAGGCCATGAACACTGGCCAAGGGTTCCCCGCCCCTGCCGCACCCTCCCCTCTGGCCCCACACTGGCTAGACGAGGGAACACCACCATGCACTGGCTGAGCAACGTGCGTTTGCCCCAGGGAACGCCCTGCACCCACCGCCGTGGGCAGCGCTGGCGGGTGGGACTGGACGACGAGGGGTGCATCGCCCGGCTGGAGCCCCTGGCCTCGGGCAGCGCAGCGGCGGGCGACGACTGGGGGGGCGACTGGCTCAGCCCCAGGGGGGTGGATTTGCAGATCAATGGCGGCCTGGGGCTGCCATTCCCCGAACTCCAGGAGGTCGACCTTCCCCGGCTGGAGGAGCTGCTGGCGCTGCTCTGGCGCGATGGGGTGGAGGCCATTGCACCCACCCTCGTCACCTGCGGTGTGGGGCCCTTGCGCCAGGCGCTCGACGTGCTCGCCGAAGCCCGAGCCCGCCACCGGCCTGGCCTCTGCCAACTGCTGGGGGCCCACCTGGAGGGGCCTTTCCTGGAGCCCAGCCGCCGGGGTGCCCACCCCAAAGAGCACCTCTGCCGCCCCAGCTTGCCCGCCCTTGCCGAACGTCTCGATGGCTTTGCCTGCGGTCCGGAAGCCGATATCGCCCTGCTCACCCTGGCGCCCGAGCTGGAGGGTGCTGCCGCCGTGATTGCTGAGCTGCGGTCTCAGCAGGTGGTGGTGTGCCTGGGCCACAGCGCCGCCGACGCCTCCCAGGCAGAAGCCGCCTTTGCTGCTGGGGTGACCATGCTCACCCACACCTTCAACGCCATGGCGGGTCTGCACCACCGGGCCCCGGGGCCCGTGGCCGTGGCGGCGCTGCGGGGAGATGTGGCCCTGGGGCTGATCGCCGATGGGGTGCATGTGGATCCCGCCATGGCTTTGCTGCTGCAACGGCTCGCCCCCCAGGCCACCGTGCTGGTGAGCGATGCCCTGGCCCCCTATGGCCTGGGGGATGGGGCCCACCGCTGGGATGAACGGCTGTTGCAGGTGGCCGACGGCAGCTGCCGTCTGGCCGACGGCACCCTGGCCGGCACCACCCTTCCCCTGCTGGAGGGGGTGATCCGCCTGGCGGGCTGGGGGGCGCCGGTGGATCAGGCGATTGCGGCCGCCACCCTCCATCCCCGGCGAGTGCTGGGCGACCATCGCCCCCTGCAGAGCCTGCTGCGGGGACGCTCCCTGGCCACCTGCCTGCGTTGGCGCCAGGAGCCTACCGGCCTCATCTGGCGGCCCGCCGCCTGAGGGCCTCCCGACCCCCCTCCCTAGGATCCGGCGCACCGACTGTTGGCCCGCCCTCCATGACATCCGACCTTCAGCAGGCCAAGCGTGCCGAGAAGACGGAGGTGCGGGCCTATTTCGAGAGCACGGGCTTTGAGCGCTGGAACCGCATCTACAGCGACAGCGACGACGTCAACAAGGTGCAGCGCAACATCCGCCTGGGCCACCAGAAAACCGTGGATGCGGTGCTGGCCTGGCTGCAGGAGCAGGGGGATCTGGCCAACCGCAGCTTCTGCGATGCGGGCTGCGGGGTGGGCAGTCTCAGCCTTCCCCTGGTGGCCCTAGGGGCCGGCTCCGTGCTCGCCACCGACCTCTCGGAAGCGATGGTGACGGAGGCCCAGCGGCGGGCCACGGAGGAGGGCCTGGCAAGCGATCGCCTGCGCTTTGCCGTCTCCGATCTGGAGAGCCTCAGCGGCCGTTTCGACACCGTGATCTGCCTGGATGTGTTCATCCACTACCCCCAGGCCGCCGCCGAGGAGATGGTGAAGCATCTGGCGGGGCTGGCGGAGCGCCACCTGATCGTGAGCTTTGCCCCCTACACCCCCCTGCTGGCGGTGCTCAAAAGCATCGGCCAGCTTTTCCCCGGCCCCAGCAAAACCACCCGGGCCTACCAACTCAAAGAAGAAGGCATCGTGGCAGCCGCAGGGGCGGCTGGCTTCCAGCCCGTGCAGCGCAGCCTCAATCAGGCGCCCTTCTACTACTCCCGCCTGATCGCCTTCGAGCGGGTTTGATCCCCATGCCCTTGCGACGCCAGCTCCACCAGCAAATCGGCCAGGAGCCTCTCCGCATCTCGCACTGCCAGAATCCCCATGCCCGCCCGAAGGGTGGCCAAGGGGTCGACGCTGCTGCCGCTGCAGCCCCTTAGGCGAGGGCCCAACAGTCGCCAAACCGCCTGTTCCAGTGCCAGCTCCCCGGGCTCGTGCTGCCACACGATCACCGCTCCCCCCACGGCGGCTGCGGCTGCGGCGTTGGCGTCCTGATGGCGATCGGCCGCTTGGGGGAAGGGCACCAGGATCGTGGGCGTACCGCTCACCGCGAGCTCGCTGAGGCTGCCGGCCCCCGCCCGGCTGATGGCGAGATCCACGTGCTGCAGGAGGCCTGGTAGCTCATCGGAGAAGGGGCGCTCCACCACCCCCTCCAGCTGGAACTGGCCCGCCTCAGGATCCTGGCTCCCCGTGAGGTGCACCACCCGGCAGCCCGCCTCCGCCAGCCGGGGGATCAGGGGCCGCACCATGCGGTTGAGCCGCAGGGCCCCCTGGCTCCCCCCCATCACCAGCACCAGGGGGCCCGGCCCCCTGGGCACCCACTCGGGCAGGGGGGCGGGCTCCAGAAAGGCCCGTCGCACAGGCGTTCCCGTCACGATCGGCCGACAACCAGAGAGGCGCTCAGCCGCCTCCGGCAGCCCCAGGGCCACCCGGGTGCATTGGCGTCCCAGCAGGCGTGTCACCTTGCCGGGGATGGCATTGCTCTCGTGCAACACCACGGGCACGCTGCTCCAGCGGGCCGCCAGGATGGCCGGGGCGGCGATGTAGCCCCCGGTGCTGAACACCACATCCACTCCCTGCCGCCGAATGAGCTGGCGAGTAGGCCAGGTGGCCCCCAGCAGCTGGGCCAGGTTGGCCAGCTTGCGCAACCCCTTGCCCTGCAACCCGCCGGCCCGAACGATGTGCAGGGGATAGGCGCGGGGCACCAGGGTCTGCTCCAAACGATCCGGCACCCCGAGCCAGTGCACCTGCCAATCGGGTGGTAGGGCCTCCGCCACCGCCAGGGCTGGAAACAGGTGGCCACCTGTGCCGCTGGCTGCGATCAGGAGGGTTGGCATAACGGAGCTCTGACGGGGGGCGGGGGCGGGCCTAACTTAAAAGCCAACTGTGGCCATTCCCACCCCGGCCGCCCCATCTCCTCTGGTTCCGACGCGATGCCCTGTCTGCGCCGTTTCTCTGCCCTGTGTCTTGGCGTGCTGATGCTGGCCCCTGCCCTTGGGGGCAGTCCCGTTCGGGCGGCTAATCCAAGCCCCAGCCAGCTGGAAGCCCTGGAGGCGGCCCTCAACAGCAGCGACGACACGGCTCTCAGCACCCTGCTCAGCCAGGGCCCTGGCCTCAACCCCCAGGAGCTGAAACAGCGCCGGCAGCACCTGCGAGAGCAGTTTCCCGATCTGCGCTGGCAGGTGAAATCGGGTCCAGCCTTGCGCAGCGGCCAGCCCAGCGTGATGGTGAAGGTGAGTGGCACCCGCCGCCAGGGGGGCAGCACCTATCGCCTGGAAGCGGAGCAGCGCCTCTCCCTGCAAACCGATGGCCAGCGCTTCACGGGCCAAACCATCTGGAGGGAGCAGTCGGTGTTGCGCAGTGGGGAGAACGCCCCATCTGTGAGCGTGCTCATTCCAGATGCCGTGCTCACGGGCCAGCGCTACGACGTGGATGTGGTCTTCGATGAGCCTCTCGATGGGGCCCTGGTGGCCGGGGGCATCCGGCCGATCAGCAGCGAGCAGGTGATCGCCATGGAGAGCCCCCGCCTGGATTTGGCGGCCCTGGGGGGCGGAGGATTGTTCAAGGTGGTGCAGGCTCCCCAAACCCCAGGTGCCCAAACCTGGGCCGTGCTCCTGGTGCACCCCAAGGGAGTGGTGAGTGCCACCAAGCGGGTTCGGGTGGTATCCGACCGCGGGGTACTCGAGCCCTGAGCCATGGCCAGGCCCCATCGCATCTGGGTGGTGGATGACGATCCGGAGGTGCGGTCGTTGCTCACCACCTATCTGAAAGACCAGGGCTACGACGTGCGCACCCTCGCCGATGGTGCCCAACTGAAGGCCCGCCTGGAGGGCCAGCTCGGCGGGGAGCGGCCCGACCTGCTGGTGCTGGATCTGATGCTGCCGGGGGACGACGGCCTCACCCTCCTGCGCCGCCTGCGGGATGGGGGGGATTCTTTGCCCGTGCTGATGCTCACGGCCCGGGCCGATGGGGTGGATCGCATCATCGGGCTGGAGCAGGGCGCCGACGACTACCTCGCCAAGCCCTTCCTCCCCCGGGAACTCACGGCCCGCATCGAGGCCATCCTGCGCCGCCGCGCTGCCGCACCAAGCGGCTCGCCCCAGCCCGAGGGAGAAACCCTGCTCTTCGGCGATTGCACGGTGGATTTGGCCACCCGGGAGCTGCTGCGGGAGGGGGCCGCCCTGCCGATCACCAGCGGTGAATTCGCCCTGCTGGCCACCTTCGTGCAGCATCCCCACCGCCCCCTGTCGCGGGAGCGGCTGATCGAGCTGGCCCGGGGGCCCACCAGCGAAACGGAGAGCCGCAGCATGGATGTGCAGATCTCCCGCCTGCGCAAGCTCATCGAGCCCGATCCAGCCCGCCCCCGCTACGTGCAAACCGTGTGGGGCTACGGCTATGTGTTTGTGCCCGATGGCCAGCCCCGTCAGAGCTAGGGGCGGCGTGCCGCCCCGCTTGCTGCGACCCTTCGGCTACGGGGCCGCCGCGGCAGGCTTCACCGCCCTAGCGCTGTTGCTTCTCCACCTCCTTCTGGCCCAGCGCCTGGAAAGGCAGCAGCGGCGCCAGCTGGCGGCTCAGGTGAGCGCCATGGTGCTGCTGAGTGAGGTGGCCCTGGAGCGCTACAGCCCGCCTGAACTCGCAGAGGTGTTGGGCACCCGGGTGGCCCTGGGGGCCCGCCCCCCCCTGGCGGATCCCGCCGCCTCACCCGCGGATGGCGCCCTGCGACGCCAGGCCGAGGCCCTGCGCGCCGATCTGTGCCGCAAACTCACGGCCTGTCCGGTGGTGTGGGCTGTGGGTCAGCGGCGAGGCGTGTGGGTGCAGCTCAATTCCCCGCTGGAAACGGCCTGGGTGTTTGCGCCCATTCCTGCCCTGCGGGGCTGGCCCCCAGATCCCCAGTTGCTCACCCTGGCCGGTGCCCTGGGGGGGCTCACCACCCTGTTGCTCTATCTCAGCCTGGAGGTGCAGCGACCCCTACGCCAGCTGGATGGTGCCCTGGGGGAGGTGGGGCTGGATCAACAGCCCCGGCCTCTGCCAACGCAGGGATCCGGAGCGGTGCGCCATCTCACCGCCCACTTCAATGCCATGGTGTTGCGGCTGCAGCAGGCCAGCCAGGAGCGAGCCACCATGCTCGGCGGCATCGCCCATGATCTGCGAAGTCCGCTCACGCGTCTGAGGCTGAGGCTGGCCCGCCCTTTCCCCTGGTCGGAGGAAGAGCGGCGCCGGGCGGAAGCAGATCTCAACGCCCTAGAGCGCATCACGGAGCAGTTCCTACTCTTTGTGCGCAGCGACGCCCAGGAGCCGCCGGTGCGAGTGCCCCTCCAGGAGCTGGTGGCGGAGGCCGCCAATGCGGTGGAGGCCGTGGAGCTTGAACTGGAGCCCATGGAGCGCTTGGTGCGCCCCGTGGCCCTCTCCCGGGCGGTGGCCAACCTGTTGCTCAATGGGGAGCACCACGGCCAGACCCCCCTGAAGCTGGTGCTGCGCGCACTGCCCGAGGAGGGTTTTGCCATTGAGGTGTGGGATCGGGGGCCAGGCCTCTCCCCGGCGGAATGGGAACGGGCCAGGCAACCCTTCCAGCGCCTGGATGGAGCAAGGGGTGGGGTGGGCCACAGCGGGCTGGGGCTGGCCATCGCGGAACGGGTGGCCCAGGCCCATGGGGGAGAGCTGGGCTGCCGCCACTCCAGCGACGGCGCTGCCCCGTGCTTTGTGGTCATGCTCACGGGCCATTCTCTGCAGTCGCATTCGGTCACATCTTCCGCGAGCCCAGTCGCCATTGAGTGATGGGGGCTGCGCAGGATGAAGGGGTCGTTGATGCCCCTGCCATGTTGTCTCCCCTGCCCGCCCTGGTCCTGCTCCTTGGTTTGGCCGCACCCGCCGCCCTGGCCCAGCCGGTGGGGCCGAATCTCCAGGAGCCGCGGCTGACGCCCGCCCAGCGCCAGAAGGTGTTTCCCGAGCAGCGGCGGATGGCCCTCCAGGACCACCAGGCCCGCATGGCCATCCTTCA
>JBBARZ010000095.1:0-6595 GCA_040399505.1 Cyanobium sp. | reverse complement strand
AGCAGATCGCGCCAGTAGAAATCCATCGGCACGGCATAGGCCTTGTAGATGCCGATGATCTGCATCAGGTTTTCCGGGGTGTCGGGGAGCATGGATCCACCGGCTTCCAGCCGATGGATCACATCGGCCCAAGGGTGCTCCGATGGGGGGATCATGGGCGCCTGGCGCACGTCCTCGGCCGTTGCGGTGGGGGGTGTCATGAGGGCAGCAGCTGAGGTGTAGATGCCACGGCGGAGGCCAGGGCTTGGGAAGAGGCCACCTGGGAGGGGAAGGTGGAGGCACGCAGGGCCAGCGCTGAGGTGGCGGCTTCGCTCCAGCCGGTGATCGCCTTCGGCCAAAGGCCACACACCACAACCAGGATTGTGAGCACGAGGGCGGGGGCCCGTTCCGGCCAGCGGGTGGACGACCAGTTGGCCTTGGCGTTGTCGAGCCGGCCAAAGCCCACGCGATTGAAAAGCCGGACGGCGTAGACCGCGGTGAAGCCGGAGGCGATCAGGCAGATGAGGGTGGCGCGGGGGAAGGCCACCCAACTGCCTTCAAACACGATCAGCTCCGCCGGAAAGCCCGCCAGCCCAGGAATGCCTGCAGCGGCCATCAAGGCCAGCAGCATCATGCCCATGGTGAAGGGCAGTCCCCGCAGGGGATTGAGGAGCCCGGAGAGCTCAGGGATGGAGCTGCTGCCGGTTTTGCGCTCGATCAGCCCCACGCAGGCGAACAGCAGGGCAACGATCATTCCGTGGGCAAGGATCTGGGCCACGGCGCCCTGCAGACTCAGGGGGGTGGCCGCCGCCACCGCCAGCACCAGCAGGCCCATGTGTCCAAGGGAGCTGTAGGCCATCAGCCGGCGGATGTCGCTCTGGGCGATGGCGTTTAGGGCGCCGTAGACCGCACTCACCGCCCCGGCCGCGGCGATCCAAGGCGACCAGGCAGCCCAGGTTTCCGGAAGGAACCCCACCCCGAAACGGAGGAGCCCATAGGCCCCCAGCTTGGACACAGCCCCGCCCAGCAGCATCACGGCAGGGATGGGAGCCTGGGCGTAGGTGAGGGGTTGCCAGCCATGGAGCGGCACGATCGGCAGCTTCAACCCGAAGCCAAGCAGAAGCAGGGCCAGTACCCAGGCCTGGGCAGAGGGGGTGAGGGCCGCGTTCGTGAGGTCGTCGTAGGAGAAGCTCACGCCATTGCTGTTGAACCAGCCCAGGGCCAGCACGCCCCCCAGGAGGCTCAGACCCGAAACGGATCCATACACCAGATAGCGGATCGCTGCTCCTGCCTTCCTTGGGCCTCCCCAGATCGCCACCAGGAGTGTGGCCGGGATGAGCACCAGTTCGAAGGCGAGCACAAAAAGAAGGGCATTGCGGGCGAGAAACGCTCCCACCACGCCCACATTGGTGGCCAGCAACAGGGAGTAGAAGAGCCGAGGCCGGGATTGATCATCGGGTGCGGCGAGGATGGCCAGGGTGCTCAGCAGGGCGGTGAGCACCACCAGGGGCAGAGAGAGCCCATCGAGGCCCAGATCGAGGGCAAGCTTCAGCTTGGGAAGCCAGGCCAGATGGAGATCGGCAGGGGGCAGCCGCCAGCAGAGCAGGGCCAGCACCAACTGGCCTGCACAGGCCAGGGCGGCCAGGGTGCGCAGCCGCATGGAGCTCTCCCCGGAAAGCACCGGCAGAAGCAGAGTGGCGGCTATGGGGAGCGCCAACAGCAGCAGCAGGATGGATGAAGACATCAGCGGAGCGGGCGGAGGAGCTCAGAGGAAGCGGGATTGGCCAGCAACCAGGCCGCCATCAGAAGGATTCCCAGCAGAAGGGTGAGGGCATAGGCCTGGGAGCGGCCGGAGGTGGTGAGGCTGAGGCGTTTGGCCCCCTGGAGCGCCACCTCCCCGGTGGTGCCACTGAAGCCATCCACGATCTGCTGATCCGACCAGGAGCTGAGCTTCGCCAGGGCCACCACCAGCCCCACGATGGTGCGGTGGTAGAAGCGCTCGGTCTGCATGTCGTGGGCGAGCCAGTCCTGCAGGCCCCCGAGGGTGGAAGGCAGGTGGGCCAGGGGGTGTGGCCGCAGGTAAAACAAAGCTGAGAGCCCACCTCCAATCAGGGTGCTGGCCAGTAAGGGCCAAGCCATGGGGCCCCAACCGGCAAGGGGCGTGAGGGGGAACACCCCGTTGCGTACCAGCAGCTGCGGCAGGTGGAGCACCATGCCCATGAGCACCAGGGTGGGAAGCACCATCAGCCAGAGGGCTTCAGGAGAGCGCATGGTGAAGGGGGTGGGCTGCCCGGCCCAGATCAGGCCGAACACGCGCATCAGCCCGGCGCTGATCAGGGCATTGGTGATGAGCACGATCCCTCCGAGGAGCCAGGGATCACTGCTGCTGGTGGCCACCGCCGCGAGCTCCCGGAGGGCGGCGAAGCCGGCGAAGGGGGGCAGGGCCACGAAGCCGGCGGCTCCGCTGAGGAAGGCCAGCCCCATCAGGGGCCGTTTCTTCCAGAGTCCCCCCAGCTGAGTGAGGTCCTGGGTGACATTGGTGAACACGATTGCTCCGATCGCCATGAGCATCAGGGCCATGGGCAGGGGATAAACCAGGATCAGGTGGTCGGCCACGTTGATGCCGCCCAGGCCAACGGCCATGAACACCAGCCCCAACCAGCTGGTGACGAGGAAGGACAGGGCCCGCTTCACATCGATCTGGGCCAGCGCAATGAGAGAGCCCACAAGGGCGCTGGTGCCACCCACCACCACCAGGACGGTCTGCACCAGGGGGCTCAGGGCAATCATGGGCTCCAGGCGCAGCAGCACCCAGATGCCGCCCACCACCACCACGGAATTACGCAGCACGGTGGAGGGAAGGGGGCTCTCCATGGCCTCATCCAGCCAGAGGTGCAGGGGAATCTGGGCGCATTTGCCCATCGGGCCGGCGATCAGGGCCAGCAGGATCAGGGTGAGGCTGGGGCTTAGGGGGATGTGGTTGTTGGCCATGTCGGCCGCCCACCCTTGAAGCTGGTGGAAATTCCAGGTGCCAGTGATCGGCAGCAGGGCGATCACCCCAGCCAGCAGGATGAGGTCGCCGATCCGCTTGGTGAGAAAGGCATCGCGGGCTCCCTTCACCACCAGGGGCTGGTTGTACCAGGTGCCCACGATCAGATAGGTGCCCAGGGTGAGGAGCTCCAGGATCACGTAGCTGAAGAACAGGGAATCGGTGAGCACCAGGGCACAAAGGCCCGCCTCAAAGAAGCTCAAGGAGCCGAAGAAGCGTGGCCAACCCCAATCCATCTCCAGATAGGCGATCGAATAGATCTGCACAAGCACGTGGAGCCCGGTGATCACCGTCATGGCGATCAGGGCGGGTTCGGTGATCAATCCGTCGAAGCCGATCCGCAGGCCGGCGGTGTCGAGCCAGGTCCAGCCGAAGGTGAGGGGCCGATAGATGGCTGAGGAGCCGGCGGTGGAATTGGAGTGGAGCGCCACCAGGGCCACGGCGCTGTGCACGAAGGACAGGGTGACCATCAGGAGATTGATGTAGCCACAAGGGCGAGGACCCGTGCGGGAAATCAACCCGGGAGACCACAGCAACGAGAGCAGGGAGGCCACCAAGGGATAAAGGGGCACTAGCCAGGCGGTCTGGGCAAAGAGCAGGGGCATGGCGACTGAGAGAGACCGGCCGCAAGGCAGAGTTGGCCGGCAAGACTAGGGGTGATTCGCCAGGGCTGGGCCACTCCTTAACAAGGATGTGCTGATGGCATCGAAAAGGGGCCGTTATGGCTCGCCATGAGCAAAGCGGTGGTTTCGCCGGTGCCAGAATTTTTTTTTGGTTGATCGGCCATGGCCTGTCGTCGCTGCGGCTGCCGAATGCTCACCAAGGTGGGGCGAGCTTCTCCCATGCTCATCTGCACCGATTGCGGCCTGCCGGTCGACCAGCGCCACACCGCCGAGCTCAAAAAGAAGCATTTCTGGGGGGGGCTCACCCTGATCACCTTGGCCAGCATGGGGGGCGTTTTGCTCCTGATGGCGACCATGAATGAGATGCGCACTGCCCGCCGGCTCCAGTTCACCTCCGAGGGAGAGCGGGCCAAGGCGGGGAGATCCCATGAGCGGGATAAGGCCTATTTACACCCCGGCGGCGTGGTGATGTACCGCTGAGATCCCCGAGCCATGGAGGGAAGGTCACCGGGATCGGGATCGGCGGCGCAGCAACACAAATAGGGCTAATGCAAGAGTTGACAACAGGACAACCTGGAGCAAGACCGCACTGATCGGCTCCATCCAGCGCAGCACCGTCCCGTAGTTTTCCCCCAAGCTCTGGCCCGCCAAGGCGAGGATCACCACAAGGATGCTGCTGCCGGCAGTGGTCCAGCCCAGAAAAGGAACCTGGGGCATGAGTTCAATCCCCGCCGGCACGGAGATGAAGGTGCGCACCCCGGGCACCAGCCGCCCCCAGAACACCACCGCAGCGCCATGGCGATTGAACCACCTCCTGCTCTGGCGGAGACTCTCCGAAGTGACCCCCAGCCAACGTCCATGACGGCCGATGAGGTGTTCCAGGCGCTCTTCATTGATGCAGCGGCCAATCCCATACCAGAACCAGGCCCCCAGCACCGTGCCCAGCAGGCCGGAGAAGATCACGAAACCAATCTGCAGCTGGCCCTTGTGGGCAAGGAATCCACCTAGGGGCATGATCAGCTCAGCGGGAATCGGAGGAAAGAGGTTCTCCAGAAACATGCCAACGGTGATCAACCCGTAGCCCAGAAAGGGGTGGCGATCGGCCCCCTCCTGAATGAGCCTTGGCAGGGCCTCCACCAGGGTTTTTAGGAGGCTCAGCCCATCAGGCATCGGCCCGGGCACGGCGACGCCAGAGGCGCCACATCTTCTCCAGTTCCAGATAGAGGAAGAGCAGCAGGCTGAAGCCGATGCAAATGGACAAATCGTGGGCCGAAAGCGGCACCGTGCCGAAGAAGGAGGCCAGGCCTGGCACGTAAAGGAGGGCGAATTGAAGGCCGGTGGTCAGCACCACGGCCCACAGGAGCCAGGGGTTGGAGAGAGGCGGCACCTGGATCAAGGGGCGATCACTGCGGGCGGATAGGGCGTGGCCCATCTGGGCCAAACAGAGGGTGGTGAACACCATTGTTTTCCAGGGGCCATTGGGCCCATAGGTGCGATAAGCCCACACCATCAGCACAATGGTGATCAGGGCAAACACCACGCCAATGCGCAGGATGTAGCTGCCGATGCCCCGGGCAAAGATCGATTCGCCGGGCTCGGCAGGGGGCCGTTGCATGATGTCTTTCTCGCCTGGTTCGAGGGCCAAGGCCAGGGCCGGCACCCCATCGGTCACCAGGTTCATCCAGAGAATTTGGAGAGGCGTCATCGGCACCCCAAAGAGGCCCACCAGGGGTGCGGCAGCAATGGTGAGAAGCTCGCCCACATTGCTGCCCAGGATGTATTTCACGAAGCGGCGGATGTTTGCATACACCAATCGCCCTTCTTCCACGGCGTTGACGATGGTGGCGAAGTTGTCATCGAGCAACACCATGTCGGCGGCTTCCTTGCTCACTTCCGTGCCCGTGATGCCCATGGCCACCCCGATGTGGGCCTGTTTGAGCGCGGGGGCGTCATTCACCCCATCGCCCGTCATGGCCACCACCTGGCCATTGGATTGCAGTGCCTTCACGATGCGGAGTTTTTGCTCCGGGGCCACGCGGGCGTAAACGTTGCACTGGGCCACTACGTCCTTGAGGCGGGCATCATCAAAGGTTTCCAGTTCCCTGCCCAGCACCACTTCACTGCCAGGGCCAGCCAGGCCGATGCCTTCTCCGATGGCTTTGGCGGTGAGGGGATGATCACCGGTGATCATTATGGGGCGGATGCCAGCGTCACGGCAGCGGCTCACCGCTAGGGCCACCTCGGGCCTGGCGGGATCCAGCTGGGCCATCAGCCCGATCAGCACAAGATCCTGCAGCTCAAATTCGGGGCTGTGGTGGTGGGGGGCGCAGGCGAAGGCCAGCACACGCAGACCTTTGGCGGCTAGCTCCTTGGCCTGATCCAACCACCAACGCCGTTCATTGGCCTCCATCGGCACCACCCCGGATCCATCGATCCAGCGGCTACATGTGGCGATGATCACCTCGGGAGCACCCTTGCTCACGAGCAGGGTGCGAGAGCCGTCAGCCGCTGATCCAAGGGGGGCCTGCAGCTGGCGATCCTGGTCATGCACCCAGACGGCCATGAGCTGGCGCTCAGAGCTGAAAGGAATCTCGGCCTCCCTCGGATAATGGCTGCGGAGGGCAAAGCCATCGATGCCTGCTTTGGCGGCCACCACAAGGAGGGCTCCTTCGGTGGGATCACCCAGGATTTCAAAGCGGCCGTCTTCCTCCTTGGTGAGTTCGGCATCGCTGCAGAGCACCCCCGCTTTCAGCAGCAGATCACGGGAGCCCTCTGGCATGCCGGCGTGGCTGCCGGCAGGTGGGGTGAGGGGTAGGGCCGTGAAGGTGCCGGTGGGCTCGTAGCCCTGGCCGGAAACGCTCACCGCTTCCGTGGCCACCCGCAGCTCCTGCACCACCTGGCGGTTCTGGGTGAGGGTGCCCGTTTTGTCGGAGCAGATCACGGT
>JBBARZ010000094.1:0-6612 GCA_040399505.1 Cyanobium sp. | reverse complement strand
AGGGCAACGTGGCCCAGTTCAACGAATCCAGCACCTATCTGATGGGCTGGTTCCGTGACTATCTGTGGCTCAACAGCTCCCAGCTGATCAACGGCTACAACCCATCCGGCACCAACAATTTGGCGGTGTGGGCGTGGATGTTCCTCTTCGGTCACCTGGTGTGGGCCACAGGCTTCATGTTCCTCATCTCCTGGCGGGGCTACTGGCAGGAGTTGATCGAAACCATCGTGTGGGCGCACCAGCGCACCCCGCTCGCCAACCTGGTGGGCTGGCGTGACAAGCCGGTGGCTCTCTCGATCGTTCAGGCCCGCGTTGTTGGACTGGCTCACTTCACCGTGGGCTTCTTCCTGACCTATGCGGCCTTCCTGATCGCCTCCACGGCAGGCAAGTTCGGATAAGCCATCCGTTCAACCCTGTCTCCACGAGGGACGTTTTCAGCCTCCGGCCTCCAGGCCGGGGGCATTTTCTTATTGGGAAAGACAGCCAAATAGGGCCTCCTGACCCCTTGAAATAAAGCATCATATCTGGCTATCTTGTTAGAATTAAAATGGAGAGTGAGTTTGAAAGAGCAAATTTTCAATGGTCTCCCCTATTTTCTGAGCAGCCCCACACGCAGGCACTCCTCTCTACAGCTCATTGCGCAGCAACCTCGTGCCGTTCCCTTGCCCGAACTGGCGGCTCCTTCCATCCTTGCCTTAGAGAAGAACACTGGGATCGAAGGTGATGGCATCACGTCCGATCCCAGGCCTGCTCTGTTGGGAACGGCTCCCCCCAAATCGATCGTGGAGATCTACTGCAAGTCGACCTTGATCGGCCGCACTCTTGCAGCGGCCAACGGATCCTGGCGATTTTCTCCATCCAGCCCTCTAGCAGATGGGGACTACACAATTGCCGCAAAGGCGACTAAAGCCGACTTCACTCCAAGCCTGTTATCTCAAATTTTTAAACTGAAGATAGACACCACGCCTCCAGCCCCGGCGCTTGTTTCGCTCACCCTCTCCTCTGACACCGGCCCGATCGGTGATGGCCAAACTCAGCTGCAACGGGTTGTGCTCAAAGGGACAACAGAGGCTGGCGCCACCGTGGCTCTTCAGGGCCGGGCCCGCCAAGCACGGGCGACCAGCGATGGCAGCTTCACGTTTTGGGATGTGCCGCTCAAGCCAGGCGTCAATGTTTTCAAGGTCAAGGTGACTGATCTGGCTGGCAACTCCACCATCACCAGCCTTAGGCTCAACCGACTTCCTCAAGGCGAAACGGGGCCTGATCCCGTTATGTCTTGGCATCAAACAGTCTTGGAAGCTATCCGTGTCGGTCGCCTCGCTCCTACGTTGGCCACACGGGCCATGGCGATGGAGAGCCTCGCTGTTTATGACACTCTCGCAGCGATTGATGGCACCCCAGGATATCTGGTGCGGTTGCAGGCTCCCTCAGGCCTCAATCCCGGCTTGGCTGCAGCCGCTGCAGCTCATCAGGTACTTTGCCATCTTTTCCCCTCCCAAAGGGCCACGTTTGACGCCAAACTCGCGCCGTTCATCTCAGCAATTCCCAGTGGACCGGCACGCGAAGACTCCGTGATCTTTGGCAAGGCCGTAGGCGATGCGGTGATCGCATTGCGCAGCTCGGATGGTTGGAATACCGTCGCTTCCTACCCAGGGGGCAGTGAGGCAGGCCAGTGGCGGCCCACGCCTACAGCCTTTCAATCGGCAGCCTTTCCGCAATGGCCATCCCTCATACCCTTCGGCTTGAAGTCTGGCAACCAATTTCGCCCCAAAGGGCCACCTGTCCTCTCCAGCGCCGCCTATGCCAAAGCCCTAAAGGAGGTGAAAATCCTAGGCTCAGCCTCATCAACAGTGCGCACGGCTGAACAAACCCAAATTGCTAATTTCTGGGAGGATGGAGCAGGTACTTACACACCACCAGGCCACTGGGGGGATATTGCCCTTGATCTGGCGCTCGCCGATGGCTACGCCCAGGCGAGCGCAGCTCGTTTGCTTGCCGTACTGAATGTCGCCTTGGCCGATTCAGCTATCGCTTCCTGGGATGCGAAATATGCCTATGGCTTCTGGCGGCCCGTGACTGCCATTACCCAAGCTGGATTGGATAGCAATCACCTCACCACACCTCTGGAGGATTGGCAACCGCTCCTCCCGACACCTAACCACCCGGAATATGTGTCCGGACACTCCACATTCAGCGCAGCCGCTGCGACCGTGCTCACTCATCTTCTGGGTCCGCGAGCATTCACCACTGACAGTGCGTCTTTACCAGGCATCAATCGACGGTACAACTCTTTCTGGGAGGCAGCTGAAGAGGCGGGACGCAGCCGGATTTTCGGAGGCATCCACTTTGAGTTTTCCAATCAGGATGGGCAAACCCTGGGGAAGGAAGTTGGACAGTGGGCGCTAAATGCCTTCACAGGGCTAAATCGATTCTCCTTGACTGCTGCCTCAGAGGAGCACTTTTTGGCTTTCCAAGCCAATCCATTCGATCAAAGCAATGGTCTGCATTCATCGACAAATCCTTGGGCATGACTATAAAAAAATCCGCCCTTTCGGGCGGATTTCAATGGCTACATGATTTAGAAGTTCAGCTCAATTAACACTCCAAACACCACCGGCAATCTTCACCAGGGGGGAGACGATGGCCGTGCTGCAAAGGAACCAGGCAAAGGCGGCACCGCCGCAACCGCCGAGCCAGAAGCCACTGGCGAATTCGGCCCAGCCGGCCTTGGTGAAGAGATCCGCCGGAGGATTGTCGATGGTGGCATCGGGCGGCTGCACGTTGGGGCCGCGGCCGGCGGTGCCATAAATCGAGAGGCACACCGTGAGGATCGACACCAGGCCGATCGTGGCCAGCAGGCCGGCAGTGTTTGCGTATTCCGTGAGGCGCAGGGGACCGGTGAGGGCAAAGGGGCCGAACAGGAAGAACCCGTGGGCCATGCCCACCTCCAACCCCCGCCGATTGGGTGAAAGGGAGGGGCGATAGGCCGGAAGGGCGTTCAGAAAGGCCTTGGTGAAGTAGCTGCTGTTGACGGGGGTCGCCAGGTTGCCGACGCAGGGGTCGGCCACGGGGGTGACGGTCATGGCGAAGAGTTCGTGGGAAGGGTGGAGCGTCGGAACGGGTGCAGCAACGGGTCAGTCGTTGGCTTCAATCACGTTGAACAGAAGGGCCATGGCCACAGCAGGCCCGAGGATTCCCACCAGGGGAATGAACACGGAGGGCATCCAAGCGGCGGCAAAACTTCCAGTCATGGCAGGGCCAGTAACAACCGCCGGTACTGTAAGGAGACCCTTGCGACCTGCCCCCGTGCACAGGCTGGGGGTGACATAAAAATTCAGCAGACCAGAGCCCAATGAACACCTCCCTGCTCGGCGTTGTGGCCTTCGCTCTGGCTGCAGGGCTTTGGTTGGCAGGCCGCCGGCCCAAGCCCCTGCTCAAAAGCACCGACACCCATGGGGTGGCGGCCCTCAACCGGGCGCAAAACACCCTCGTCATGGAGGTCCGCCAAACCCTTCTTGAAACCCCTCGTGAGCCCAGTGGATTGGGCAAAGAGAGGTCGTTCTGGTTGCCCCAGACCCCCCTTGGGGCCAGGCCGGAGCCCCGGATGCCAGCCTACGAACGGCAGGCCTGGTTGCGGGAGCTCAACAGGCACTATCAGGCTGGTGGTGGCCAAAGGCTGGAAGCCATGCGCCTGGCCAGGGCCTGGGGCAAGCGGGAGGTGCTCCACCTGCTGCAGCAAGGTTTACGGGATCCTGATCCCCAGGTGATGAGGGAGGCGGCGTTGGCCATGGAATCCTTCCGGGGCCGCCCCAGGCCCCAAAAAACTGCAGCTCAAGGGATGGCGCGGCCCCGCAATGTGGCCCGCACCCGATAGATCGGACGGCCCTGGCTCTCGTGGTACGTGCGCATCTGCAATTCCGCCAGCAAGCCAAAGCAGAAGAGCTGCACCCCGCTGAGGATCGCCAAAACCGCCATCAGCAGCAGGGGCCGGTTGCCGATATTGGTTCCCAGCAGGAGTTTTTCCCCCACGAGCCAAAGGGCCAGGAAGAGGCCCACGCCAAGGGTGGTGAGCCCCGCCAGGCCAAACACGTGCATGGGGCGGGTGAGGAAGCGCTTCATGAACCACACCGTGAGCAAATCCATCAGCACCCGAAAGGTGCGATCAATGCCGTATTTGCTGGTGCCGTAGCGGCGCGGATGGTGCTGCACCCGCACCTCACCGATGCGGGCGCCCTCAATGAAGGCCAGGGCAGGCAAAAAGCGGTGCAGCTCCCCATAGAGGTTCATGTCGGCCACCACCTCCCGGCGATAGGCCTTCAGGGAACAGCCATAGTCGTGCAGGCGCACCCCGGTCACCCGGGCGATCAACCGGTTGGCGATCAGGGAAGGCAGGAGGCGATTGAGGGCCCCATCCTGGCGCTGGTGGCGCCAACCACTTACCAAGTCATACCCCTCATCCAGGGTGTCGAGCAGGAGAGGGATGTCAGCAGGGTCATTCTGCAGATCCCCATCCAATGTCACGATGATCGGAGCACGGCTGCTGTCGAAACCGGCCGCCATGGCAGCCGTCTGGCCGTAGTTGCGGCGCAGGAGCACGGCCACCAATTCCGGGACCTCCCTGGCCAACTGGTCGAGGATTTGGGGGGTGGCATCCCGCGACCCATCGTCCACGAGCACCAGCTCAAAGGAGAGGCCCAGGGGCCGCAGGGCCGCCAACAGCTTCTCCACCAACTGCCGCAAACTTCCCTCCTCGTTGAACAGGGGCACCACCACAGAAAGATCCGGAGCGTGGGCTGCAGGGGCGTGAACAACGTCGGACAGGGCAGAACTGAAACCGACGGGATCCGCCATAGCCGGGCACTTGGGAAAGGGCTGCCCTAGGGAGGTAGGGCGCTGCCATCATGGCTGTGCATCACCCGGCCAGCCCCCCGCAGGGTGAGGCGGTAATGGGTGGCTACCGGATCGCCGTTAGCGGGGTTGAGATCATCCACCCCCAGGCCATTGCGCCCATGCTCCTGGCCCGAGCTGTGCAGATACCGGCCGCCACCTAGGTGCAATCCCACATGGGTGCAGCGCTGGGGCGTGCCGAAGAAGATCAGGTCTCCCGCTTCCAAAAGACTGGTCTGGCCGCTCTGTACCGCCACGGGGCGGCAGAAGCGCTCCTGCAGGTAAGCATCCCGGGGCAGCCAGATCCCCGCGCAGGCAAAAGCCGTCTGTACCAGACCCGAGCAGTCGAAGTGCGGCCCGAGGGTGCCACCCCAGAGATAGCGATTGGGCACAGCCATGGCCTGCTCACCAAAGGCGAGCACGGTGGGGATGGCGGCTGCGATGGCTGGGCGATCCCAGGGCCGGGGGAGTGGCGCCGTGGCCACGGGCTCCCCCTGGTGGATGAGATCGCTGAGATCCAGCCAACAGGGATAGCCATCCTCCAGCAGACGCGCCTTCACACGGGGGGAAGGATTCTGCGCACGATCCAGCACCCGCAGATGGCGGCCCGCAGCAACCTGGGTGGCCAAGCCAGCTCCCTGGGGTCTGCTATACGCATCGAGGGAATGGCTGAGCCTCCACAGAGTCCCTTCTAATGTCGCCATCGCTAAGGGCGTGAAGTGATGGCGTTCTACCGCGCCGATGGGGCGATGCAGCAACAGCTGGCCACCCTGGTGGCCGAGCTGGAGGCCGAAGGCAGGGAAGGTCTGTCGGAGCAGATCTCCCTCACCTGGGTGCGCTACCCGGCCAGCCTCCGCAGCTGGAGTGAGGAGGGCTGGGGATGTGCCCTTGAGCAGGCCGGAGCAGGGGCCCATTGGCGGGGGGGGCAGCAGCGCTATCCAGCCAGCGTTGTGAAGCTGGTGTACCTGGTGGCGGCGGAGGCCTGGATTCAACGCCAGTGGCTCCAGGCCACCGACGAGCTGAGGCGAGCCCTGGCCGACATGGTTCGGGGCTCCAGCAATGACGCCACGGGCTATGTGGTGGATCTCCTCAGCGGCACCACCAGCGGCGTAGAACTTCCCGCTGAACCCTTTGAGAACTGGAGCCAACAGCGCCAGCTGGTGAACCAATGGCTAACCGGACTGGGTTGGCCCGAGTGGGAGGGGTGCAACGCCTGCCAGAAAACCTGGGGGGATGGGCCCTACGGCCGGGAGCGCCAGAGCTATGGGGAAGACAATGCCAACCGCAACCGGCTCAATACCGAAGGCACGGGCCGGATGCTGCAGGCCGTGATGGCGGGGGCGCTGGTGTCACCCCCCGCGAGCCTGCGTATGCAGACGCTGCTGGCCCGTTCGCTGGATCTGGAGCAGCGAGCAGCGGATGCGGAAAACCAAGTGGATGGCTTCTTGGGAGGCGGCCTACCGGAAGGGGCCCAGCTCTGGAGCAAGGCCGGCTGGATGAGCCAGGCCCGACATGACGCAACCTACATGGAAGGTGAAGGGATGGCGCCCACCCTGCTGGTGGCCTTCAGCGAGGGGGAAGCCTGCGCCAAGGACGAAACCCTGCTGCCAGAGATTTGTCGGCGGTTGGTGGCAGGGGAAGCAGGGACTGCTTTTTGACAATTGGCCGGAAACGGCAGAAATTGTCAAATGTCTTGCCGGCCAGGGCCGTGGGCATGGGTTTCAT
>JBBARZ010000093.1:0-7006 GCA_040399505.1 Cyanobium sp. | reverse complement strand
CTTCAAGACTTCCGTCCCTCAGGCGCAGTCCATCAACCTATCACATGCAGGTTGGTCTAGAGGGATGGACGGAGCATCAACATCAGGCTGCGGCTCTCCAGGGGTGCGCCCCCGGGAGACCAGCGCACCGGCGTTTCCGGCAGATCCTCATCCGCCGGGAGAGCTGTGTCGATCACCCGCATCCAACCCTCAGAAGAGGGAGGCAGATCGAAATGCATGGCTTTGTAATAGGCATTGAATCCACACCAGAGCAGGGGGCCCTGCCGGCTGTCATGGAGGCTCCAGGCCAGGCTGTGTGACCAGCTGGCCCAGTCGGGCTTGTGCAGCTCCACACCATGCCATTCCCGCCAGAGACCCTGGCCGTCCGCTGGCCGCCGCGGAGCTTCGCCGATGGGCACTTCGGGATTGAGCAGGTGGGACAGCCGCTGGCGCAGCTGGATCAGCCGGGAGAGAAAACGGCGAAGGGCCAAGTCGCCCCCATCGGGCTGCCAGTGCATCCAGCCCAGAAGATTGTTCTGACACCAGCTGTTGTTGTTGCCCCCCTGGCTTCGCCGCACCTCATCCCCCATCAGCACCATGGGCACCCCCGGGGCCAGCATCAGGCTGGTGAGCAGGTTGCGCATCTGCCGGTCCCTCAGAGCAGTCACGGCCTTGTCCGTGCTGGGCCCCTCAACGCCGTGATTCCAGCTGTTGTTGTGGTTGTCCCCATCCCGGTCGTTTTCGCCGTTGGCCAGGTTGTGCTTGCGGTCGTAGCTCACCAGATCCGCCAGGGTGAAGCCGTCATGGGCGGTGAGGAAGGTGATGCTGCGTCCCAGGGGGGCCGGCTGGCCCCCGTAGAGATCGGGGTTGCCGCCGAGACGCTGGCTCACGGGCCAGCAGCACTTCTCGTCCCCTTTCCAGAAGCGGCGCATGTCGTCACGGAATCGTCCGTTCCAGGTGGCCACCCGCCGGGCGGGGAAGTCGGCCATGCGATAGAGCCCACCGCAATCCCAGGGCTCGCTCACCAGCTTCAGATCGCTCAGCTCCGGGTGGGCCTCCATGGCTTCGAAGAGGGGCGGATGGTCTAGGGGGGTCAACTCGTGGCCCCGGCTGAGGGCGATGCCCAGGTCAAAGCGGAAGCCATCGATGCCGAGTTCATTGGCCCAGCAGCACAGGGATTCCAGAATCAGATGGCGGGTCAGAGCCTGGTTGGCCGCGATGCTGTTGCCGCAACCGCTCACATCCAGATAGTCGCCCCGACTGTTCTGTTGGTAGTAAGTGGAATCGGCAAAGCCTCGCCAGCTCAGGGTGGGGCCCGCCTGATTGCCTTCAGTGGTGTGGTTGTAGACCACATCCACCAGCACCTCCAATCCGGCCCGATGGCAAGCACTCACCAGTTCGCGCACCTCATTGCGGGCCTGGAGGGGATCGGGGCTCACCAGGTAGTCCGGATGGGGTGCCATCCAGCTGAGGGGGCTGTAGCCCCAATGGTTGTAGCGGCCTGCGGGGGCATCCTCCGGGTCGAAAGCCATCACCGGTAGCAGCTCGATGGCCGTGATTCCCATCTCCTGCAGATAGGGCAGGGTGTCGATCAAACCCAGCAGGGTGCCCTGTCGCTCCAGTGGCACGGGGCAGCCGGCTCCCTGGGTGAAGCCCCCCACATGGAGCTCATAGATCACGCTTTTCTGCCAGCTGTGGCGCGGGCGGGGGGCGGCGGTGAAATCAAACCGATCCCGCTCCGTCACCACCCCCTTTAGGCAGGAGGCGGTGTTGGGGATAGCGCCAACGGCTGCCCCCCGCTGGTAGCCATCCCAGCCGCCGATGGCACGGGCACAGGGATCGAGCAGCACCTTTGAGGGATTGAAGCCATGGTTGCCAGGCTCCAAGGGGCCAAACACCCGGTAGCCGTAACACGCGCCAATACCGATGCCCTCTACTTCCACATGCCAGTGGTCCCCCGAACGGTGGGACGTCTCCAGGGCAATCACCTCGCTGGGTTCGTCCGCCTCCGCATCGCGAAAAAGAAGCAGCTCCACCCGGCTGGCCAGGGGGGCCACCACCGAGAAATTCACCCCCCGCGGGGTTGCCGTTGCCCCTAACGGCCAGGGTTGACCAATCCTGATCACCGGGGAGGGGAGCGAATGGGGCCAAATTAGGGTCCCTGCTGTCCCCTGTCTGTGTGGGCCATGGCCGGATCGGCCTTCTCCCCGGGGTCGGAACGCTCGGGCCGTCCGCCTCGCGAGGTGGGGCCAGGCTTGTGGTTGTTCCCCCCCAATCCCCGTACTCATGGCGGTAGCGCCTGGTTTCTGGAGACCCAAGGGGGGGGGGTGCTGGTGGATGGTCCCCCCGAGAGCGAGGCCACTTTCGCTTTCCTGGAGGCCAGGACCCTGGTCTCCTCTGGGTGGATCGTCTTGCTCGGGCGTGATGGTCACGGATCCTGTCGCAGGGTGCAGGAGCGGATGGGCTGGCCCGTGGTGGTGCAGGAGCAGGAGTCCTATCTCCTGCCGGGGATGAGGGATCTCAGGCCATTTGGGGCCGAACACCAGCTGGCGGAGGGCCTGCGTCTGCTTTGGACGCCTGGATCCAGCCCGGGGGCAGCCGTGCTCCATGCCTGTGGCGGTGTGGCGGGCGCCGTCGATGGCCTTTTTTGCGGGCGCCTGCTCGTCCCGGTAGCCCCCCAAAGCCTGGCTCCTTTGCTCTCTCCACGGGGGTTTCACGGGGGCCGTCAGCAGCGCAGTGTGGCCCGACTGGTGCGTTGGCTGCCGCCTGGATCTCCCGACTGGATCGCGAGTGGGGCTGCCCTGGGGGCCCTGGCGGGAGAAGCCTTGGTGCACGATGGGGCTGCCCTTCTGGGAAGGCTCAATGGGGCCCAGGAGGCGATTGATCCAACGACCTTTTGAAGGTTTCGCCGATTTGCTCATCGGCCAGAAAGCCTGTTGTTCCTGTCTTTTGTTGTTGCAGCCACGGGAGAATCCCCATACCATGAGGCGGCGCAATGCCAGTGGCGGTCGGCCTTCCGATTCGCCTCCCCTTCCATTCCCCCCCCCCCAGACCGCTCACAGGAGGCCCAACTTCAACTCATGAACAAAGCTGATCTCGTTAATCTCGTTGCTGCCCGCACCGAGCTCACCAAGACCGACGTTTCACTGGTCGTGGATGCCGCCATTGACACCATCATTGATTCAGTGGTGGAGGGGAAAAAAGTCTCCATCCTGGGTTTTGGTTCCTTTGAGCCCCGCGAGCGTTCCGAGCGCCAGGGCCTGAATCCCAAGACCGGCGAAAAGATCAAAATTCCCGCCAAGCGCGTGCCTGCCTTCACTGCCGGCAAACTCTTCAAAGATCGCGTCCAAGGCTGAACGCGTTCGTGTCCAGCTGTCAGCGAGCGGCCCTGAGGGGCCGCTTTTTTCATCCGTGACCCTGGTGTCCCTGCCCGACAGTTTGCGGGACTGTTTCGAGCGGGGTATGGCCCTGCGCCAGCAGGGGGTGAGGGGGCGATTCGCCCCGTCTCCCAGTGGTGCGCTTCACCTGGGCAACCTCCGCACGGCCTTGCTCAGTTGGCTGGAGGCTCGCCGCTGCCATGGCTTTTGGCTCCTGCGCCTTGACGATCTCGACAGTCCGAGGGTGCGGCCTGGGGCGGAGGAGTCCATCCTTGCCGACCTCCATTGGCTGGGACTGCACTGGGATGGTCCCCTGATTCGCCAGAGCGAGCGCCGTGGGCTGTATGCCTCCGTGCTCTCGGCCCTGCGCCGTTCCGGGGTGCTCTATCCCTGCCACTGCAGCCGCCGTCTCCTGGCCGACATCTCCGCTCCCCACGGACGACTCGCGGTCTACCCCGGTCATTGCAGGAACCAGCCCTCCTGCTGGGGCGAGCAACAGGGACGTTGGCCCAGTTGGCGCCTGAAGCTCGGCGGAGGACCCATTGGCTGGCAGGAGTGTTGGGGGGGCGCCGGTCAGCTGGATGGGCTCAGGGATGTGGGGGATGTGGTGCTGCGCCGGGCCGATGGGGTGGTGGCCTACCACCTGGCCACGGCCGTGGATGAGCTCACCCTGGGGATCACAGATGTGGTGCGGGGGGCCGACCTCTGGTGTGCCACCGGAGCCCAGGTGGCGGTGTGCCAAGCCCTGGGATTTCCCCCTCCCCGCTACGGCCATGTCCCCGTTCTCTGTGACCAGAAGGGCCATCGCCTGAGCAAGCGAGCGGCCTCCGAAGGGCTGGCGGCCCTGCGGGCCCAAGGGATGGATGCCCCAGCGGTGATTGGCACCCTGGCGGCCAGTGCTGGTTTGGTGGCCCTTGGCAGTCGGTTGAGCGCCGAGGAGTTGCTGGCGGAGGTTGGTAGCCCATCGGCCTTGGAAGATAGGAGGGAGAAGTCTTCACAAAGCTTCCGGATTCCCCCCCCGTGCGAACGGAGGGAGGGGCGGCAAAGTGTGTAAACCAACACCTTTTTGTCGGTCTGTCATGGCTTCTTTCACCGCTCCGGCTCCTGCAGCCAGGGTGTCAGCCCTCGTCAACTGTCCACGCTGCGGCGGGAGCGGGATCCTTCGGCTGGCGGACGGGCGGTTCCGGACCTGTTTGGATTGCCTGGGACAGGGATATTCACCGCACGCCCGATCGTTTCGACCGCCAGATGAAGAAGGCTGTCGTGCCCACGACGGCAGCCAGGGGAACAGCGGTCAGCAACAGGAGAATGACAGCAGTCCAGTCTGTGTACATCCCGGCGGTTGAAACGGTTTTCCATCATCTCAGGCGGTGGGGCTGGCCGAGGGTTTCCCTGCAACGAGTCGTTTCACGGTTTGGATTCCATCCCCAAGGGGGGGGGCTCGGGGAGTAGCCCGGAAGGGAGCTGCTCCACCTATCCCGTGGACGACACCATCACCACTCCGGCGGGGTTCACCATCACCCACGAAGCTGATGGCTCCTATCGCATCTGCGATCCCCGGAGCCATTGCCTGACAACCCACAGTCTCTGGGAAGCCCAACAACGGGTCCAGTGGGCTGAAGTCCATCACCAGGGGCTTTCGGAGCCTGGGCAGGAAGCGGCCAACCATTGAGGCGGCTGGACCGTCCTGGAGGACATCAGACCCTGTGGCGACTAGATTTAGCGAACTTCCGTCGTTCTGGCGCTTGCAAGAGTCCATGCCGTTCTGGACCCCCGGAATCGATTCGGCCAATCCCTTGGCCTGCAGCCAACCTGAGCGCTACGTGCTCAAGAGGATGGGCATGGATGCCTATCTGGGCATTGACCGAAGGGATCAGAGCATCATGGATGTACGGCTGATCGAGCAGGCCCATCACTTCCGCACTCATGAAGCAGCGGTACGGGCGGCCAGTGAACTCGAGCGCATGGGCCGCGGACCGGTGGATGTGATCAAGGTGGAGAAGGCTTGAGCTGATCTTTGTGACGGCTGCATGCAACGTCGCTCGCCGTCGATAAGTTCGCCTCAGCAGCTGCCCGTTTGATGAGACGCCAACACCAGCGCACCTTGGACGCCCTTTTCAGCCACCCCCTGGCCCAGGGTATTCGCGCCTCCAGGGTGGAAGCCCTGCTCCATGCCATGGGGGCCGAAGTGACCCCTCTCACTGCACGACGTCTGAAGATTCGCCTCCCCGGCGGTCAGGAAACCTGGCTGGATTTGGGTGAGGGGGTGCACCACCCCGACCTGGATCCGGAGGCGGTGCTGCGGGTGCGCCATCTGCTCCAGGAAGCAGGGGTGACGCCCGGCCATCCGGAAGCGGAGGGTCCCACTGCGCGGGGGGATCAGAGCCGCCGGCTGGTGATTCACCTGGATCACCACCGGACGGACACCTTTCTGCTGGAGGGAGATGCGGTGGAGCATGCCGTGCTCACTCCCCATGGACTCTGGGGGAGCGGGGAGAACCTCAGCCACCGTCACGATCGGGATATCGCCGGCCAGAAGGCGCCCCGGGATTTCGACTACCTGAACCGGATCCTCCAGGCCCTGGAGGGGGCCGACGCGGTATTGCTCCTTGGCCATGGCACCGGGGAGAGTGACATGCGCCAACTGCTCCTGGCCCATGTGCGCCGCCATCGCCCCGACCTATTGGAGCGACTGGTGGGAGTGGAAACCCTCTCCATCGCTGACCCCAGCGAAGGGCAATTGATTGCCGTGGCCAAAGAGCACTTCGGCAACCTGCCCCACCGCCGTCCCTTGGTGATTCCCGGTCAGGAGGTGGTGGAGGGGTAGCGGTGCAGCACCAACCCCCGCGCTGCCACCAATCATGAGGGGGATGGGCCATGCGTCTTCGGGCAGCTTGGCAATCATGCCTACAGAGTGGGGGCCGCCCTCGGCGATCAGGCTTTGCTGGCAGCCACTGGCTGGTGGCCACCGGTGGCTGGGTGGCAGGCTGGAGTCAACGCTTCTTTGGAGCCCTGAGTTGGCGGTCTGCCCTGTGCTGCGCCTGGGGGATCCCCGGTTGAGACAGCCTTCCTTGCCTGTGCCTGAGGACTGGTTTGGTGGCGACCTGTTGGAGGAGTTGCTCACGGATCTGCGGGACACCATGGCCGCCCGGCAGGGTGCGGGGCTGGCGGCACCCCAGATCGCCCGGCCATGGCGGGTGGTGATCTACGGGATCAACGGCAATCCCCGTTACCCCGAGGCACCGCCGATCCCGGAAACGGTGTTGATCAACCCCAATCTCACTCCCGTGGGCACGGCCTCCCAAGTGGGCTGGGAAGGGTGCCTGAGTGTGCCTGGGTTGCGGGGGCAGGTGGCGCGCTGGCAAACCCTGCAACTCGCCTGGCGCGATCCCCTCGGGCAGGCCCATGGGATTCAAGTGGATGGCTTTCATGCTCGGGTGGTGCAACACGAATGTGACCACCTCGATGGGATGCTCTTCACCGATCGGCTGGTGGATCCCGCGGCCTTTGGATTTGAGGAAGAGCTGGTGGCAGCCGGTCGGCTCTAGCGGGGAACCTGGTAGATGCCCGGCACAGACAAGACGTTGACAGGGAGAAGCCGGTGACTGGATTTGAACCTGCGACCTACTGATTACGAATCAGTTGCTCTA
>JBBARZ010000092.1:0-7241 GCA_040399505.1 Cyanobium sp. | reverse complement strand
CGGCTGATCAGCTGGCCGATGGCATCGCGCATGGGGGGATCGACGCACTGGTGCGGAACGTAGCACTCACTTTCCAGCCAGATGCCTGTCTGGGGGAGGATTTTGGCCAAGTTGACAGAAACGGTTACGCAGGCCCCCAAAACAGGAAGCCCATCCACCCTTGGGCGCAAAACGGTGTCAATGGATACAGGTCAGAAACGTATCGGTCCGTACCGTTTCGGCGCTTGCTTCAGGGCAACCCTGACCCTTTGAGCCCAAAGCTGCCTTCCGGCGGCACTCCTCACTGTTTCCTTTTCTATGGCCCAAGCCGCCCAGGATGTTCTCCGCCGCATCAAGGACGAGGGAATCGATCTGATCGATCTCAAGTTCGTTGATCTGCACGGCAAGTGGCAACACCTCACCGTCTGCAATGACCTGATTGACGAGAGCGCTTTTACGGAGGGCGTGGCTTTTGATGGCTCCTCCATCCGCGGCTGGAAAGCGATCAATGAATCGGACATGGCCATGGTGCCGGATCCCAACACCGCCTGGATCGACCCCTTCTATAGCCACAAAACCCTGAGCCTAATCTGCTCGATTCAGGAGCCCCGCAGTGGAGAGCCTTACAGCCGCTGCCCCCGGGCTCTGGCGCAGAAGGCCCTGAATTACTTGGGCTCCACCGGCCTGGCCGACACGGCCTTTTTCGGGCCTGAACCTGAGTTTTTCATCTTCGACGATGTTCGCTACAAGAGCAGCAACGGCGGCAGCTTCTACCAGGTGGATTCCATCGAGGCCGCCTGGAACACCGATCGGATCGAAGAAGGCGGCAATCTGGGCTACAAAGTGCTGCTGAAAGAGGGCTATTTCCCTGTTGCCCCCAACGACACCCTGCAGGACATCCGCTCGGAGATGCTGCTGCTGATGGGGTCTCTCGGGGTGCCTATTGAGAAGCAACACCACGAAGTGGCCACCGCCCAGCATGAATTAGGCATCAAGTTTGCCGAGCTGATCCGCGCGGCCGACAACGTGATGATCTACAAATATGTGGTGCGCAATGTGGCTAAGAAGTATGGCAAAACTGCCACTTTCATGCCCAAGCCAGTGTTTGCCGATAATGGCAGTGGCATGCACGTGCACCAGAGCCTCTGGAAGGATGGCCAGCCCCTGTTTTTCGGGGAGGGCACCTACGCCAATCTGTCGCAAACGGCCCGTTGGTATATCGGCGGTCTGCTGAAGCACGCCCCGAGCTTCCTAGCCTTTACCAACCCCACCACCAACAGCTACAAGCGCCTGGTGCCCGGATTTGAGGCACCAGTGAATCTGGTGTATTCCCAGGGGAACCGTTCTGCGGCAGTGCGCATTCCGCTCACGGGCCCCAATCCCAAGGCCAAGCGGTTGGAATTCCGCTCCGGCGATGCCCTGGCCAATCCCTACCTTGCCTTTGCCGCCATGCTCATGGCCGGTCTGGATGGCATCAAACACCAGATCGATCCTGGCGATGGCACGGATGTGGATCTCTTTGACCTCTCCGCCGAAGAGCTGGCCAAGATCTCCACGGTGCCGGCCTCCCTCAATGGAGCCCTGGAAGCCCTCGATCGCGATAAAGACTATCTGTTGGCCGGTGGGGTGTTCACGGAAGACTTCATCAACAACTGGATCGCCCTGAAATATGAGGAGGTGCAGCAGCTCCGGCAGCGGCCCCATCCCCACGAATTCACGATGTATTACGACGCGTGAGTGATGGCCAGGTGGCAGTCAGGAGTTGTGGCTGCCACCGGTGACCCACCGGGATGTCGTGGAGGGTGAAACCTTCAATGTCTTCTCCGCTTTCCTCTCTGCGATCTTCACCGTGATCAAAAAGTCGTAAAACCCGTTCAAGACGCAGTACGCAAACCCCGGATACCCGTCGAGGAATCCCCGCTTCCACACATAGAGGTAGAAAAACTTCCACAACCACCGTGCCGGCAACCGGGCGTGCAACCGCTTCAGTGCCCGCTTGCGCGCGAGGGAATCACCGGAAAAAACACCCCTCAGGGGCACCGGGCCCTCGCAAAGTGCCGCCGCTTCCGCCGCCTCCTCGCTCGAGTAGCGATTGTGGCGATTCACCCAGTCGGCGATGCCCTTGCTGAAGTTGAAATGATCGTATGGCGTTCGCAGGTAGCCGGCCCCGCGCTGCGGCGCATCTTCCCGCTGGCCGTGGCCAGATTTAGCAAACCGCGCCTCGCCCATTTTCACCAAGCGAACCTGGGGATAGGGATACTGCGAACTGTGCTTGATCCAGCGCCCGAGAAAAATGATCCGGTTCGCCACGAAATAAGCGCTGCGCTCATCTTTCGCGATCACCTCCTCGCATTCCAGCCTTAGGGCTTCATTGAAGCGCTCATCCGCATCCAAGTGGAACACCCAGTTGTGTTTGAACTGCCCGTGATCCAGCGCATAATTCCGCTGCGAACCGAAATCGTCAAAGTCTCGCCGCAAAATCCGCGCGCGCGCCGCCGCTGCGATCTCGCACGTGCGATCTGTGCTGCCCGAGTCGAGCACCAAAACATCGTCACAACAGGAGACCGACTCCAGACAGGCGCCAATATTGGCCTCTTCGTTCTTCGTGA
The DNA here is from genome assembly GCA_040399505.1 of Cyanobium sp. Lineage (GTDB taxonomy): Bacteria > Cyanobacteriota > Cyanobacteriia > PCC-6307 > Cyanobiaceae > Cyanobium. The sequence goes on along the minus strand of JBBARZ010000092.1, from coordinate 4,653 downwards.
GGATAAGAACCGAAAACATAACCTGTTTATCCCAATGGAAATTTTACCGCTCACCCGTTTCGCGCGCCGGATTACCGCTCACGATCTTGCCCTCCGGCACGTTACGCATCACCACAGCCCGTGCACCGACCACCGCCCGGGCACCCACCGTCACGCCTGGTCCGACAAATGCATCCGCACAGATCCAAGCTTCATCACCCACCGTGATCGCTGCCCGCACCAGCGGCATCGCAGCCTCACGGAACTTGTGTGTTCCCCCGCACAAATGGGCCCGCTGTGAGATGGTCACCTTCTCGCCGACCTTCATCGGCCCGAGGTTGTAGAGCAACGCATCGAAGCCAACGGACGACCAATCGCCGATCTCCAGATTCCAAGGTAGAAAAATCCGTGCTGAAGGATGGATATGCACCTGCGCCCCAACCTTCGCCCCAAACAACCTCAGCAAAAACAGCCGCCATCCCCAGCACAACCGCGGACTCCATCGGAACAGCGGCATACAAGCCGCCCAGAGCAACCGCCCCACCAATTCGCGTAGAGGGTATTTGGTGATGCGGCGGCTTTCCTCGATGTTCATCATGGCAATGGGCGGCGCAAGACCGCTTCGTAGAGCGTCGTCATTCGCTGCGCAATCATTTTCCAACCGAACTCCGACTCCATCCATTGACAGCCGCGCTGGCCCATCGACCGCAGGGCTTCGTCCGGTTGGCTGCAGGCGTCCTGCAAGGCCGCCGCCAGGCCGTCGGCCGTCGGCTCGACCCACCATCCGCAACCGTGCGCCAGTAGACCTTCCCAAGGGCAGCCGCGTGTGGTGATGACGGGAACGCCTGCTGCCAAAGCTTCCGCCACAACCATTCCAAAATTTTCCGAGTGCGTTGGCAAAATGAAGACATCGGCCTGCCGGTAGGCACCCCATTTCTCCCGGTCATCGATCTCTCCACAAAAATCCCAGGTCTCTGCGAGGCCGGCTCGCTGCACGAGGCCCTTCACCACTGCGAGATGTCCGTCCTCGTCCGGTCCGACCACTTTCATCCTCCAGCCCACCGGACGCACCTTGGCCCACGCCTCCACCAAAAGCGGCAGCCCCTTCTTGGCATGCACACGACTCAGAAACAGAGCCGTTCGTGCACCGTCGCGGGGATCCAGCGGGCCCTCGAATCCGGGACCATCGATGCCATTGGGAATGACCGTGATCGGATTGCAGAGCCCAAGATGCCGGAACTGGTCCGCCTCGGTCTGGGCCGTGGCGTGCAACGCGGCAGCGCGCCGCAGATCAGCACGTTGATAGAGCCCCCAAGCGAGCTTCTTCTTCCAGCGGCGATGGCTCAGCGCCCAAGGCTCCAACATGCCCCGTGGACTCACCACACGGGGTATTCCAAGGCGATCAGCAAGGCGGCTGGCCTCGTGATTCGAGCGCAACCAGATGCCGTGGTCATGCCATAAATCCGGGCGCAACGTGCCCGGCGTGAGCAGTGCTTCCAAGGGCCCCGTGCGCAGTTCCACCCCCGCCGGCGTCGTGAAATTGTCCGGAAGTTCACGAGCCCACAGATCGACCTCCATACCGGTGTCCACCAAGGCAGCAACCAAAGCCGGAACCGTGCGAGCCGGACCGCCGGTTTTAGGGTTCAGACTATCGATGGTGTGGAGAATCCTCATTTTGCCCGCTGCCCAGGATTATTCTCCGTCATGGTTCCCGGCGAATGGTCACCGCCCAGGGGACCGCTGACCAGCCCTTTTGAGGTTCTGATGCGCCTGGTGGATCTCCGCCGCGGTGGCGCGGGTGGTGTAAAGGGCTGAGCCGGTGTCCAGGTGGAGGAGCACGTAGTCGCTGGCGTCCATGGGGAGGGGCTGGGGCAGAAAAGCCAGGGCTACTGCTGCTGCAGTTCGTCTGGGATGTTTTTCGCTTGCTGCAGGACCGCCTGAGATGGCCAGATGGTGGTTGGATCCCATTTCACATGGGCCAGATTGGTGCCGTTGAGGTTGGTGCCAGTGAGATCCGTTCCTCGCAAATCGGCACCCGTTAAATCCGCCATCTGCAGGTTGGCCTGGCCCAAATCAGCCTGTCGCAAGACACTCCCTTGCAGCGAGGAATGGGAGAGATTCACGCCAGACCAGAGAGCACCAGGCACTTGGATCTGATCCAGATTGATTCCACTGAAGTCCCACCCCTTGAACTCCAGACCCGCACCAGTGAGCCGTTCCAGGGCATCGTTTCGCGCCGGCGCATCGCGCAACCCGGCTTGCTGGCAGACCATGATCACGTTGTGGGCCTCCAGCATTTCCCGCTGACGCCGTTTTCCTCCTTCCAACACATAGAGAAAAGCGGCCGTCGTGATACTAAAGGCCTCCAAATTGGCGATCGCCACCACACCACCGGCATCTTGCCAAATGCAGCCCCGTGCAAAGTCCTGATCCCTGCATTGCTCGAAGCGATTCACGGCGCCCAGTGCAGCCAGGGCCGCCAAGAAAGCGAGCAGCAACCGCAAGCCAAAGGAGTGATCCAACAGGCGGTCAATGGCCGATCGCTTGCGCCTGCGCGTCCCCATCGCCATTCCTCCGCGGGCCTGCTGGCTGACCAAATCCCATTTCACACCAACGGCCGCACAGGCGGCACCATGAGCCAAGCTGCATCACCCGGACGCAACCTCAGGAGAGCTGATGGTATGCCAAAGAAGGCGAACCACCATCTTTTGGTGGCCCGCCGGAATGGACGCCGCTCAGACCATGGAGGCGACAATATCGGTTTGGCTGATACCAATCTTGGCAGCCACCTGATTGGCGATTTGACAACCAAGCCATACTCCGCCGCGACGACCGAGATCCTTGGGAACGTGCGGTATACCGAACTCTCCATCGGGATCAGTTCCTTTGATGGTCACACCATCAAACTGCCAGTGCACCCCGAGATACACTCGACTCACAGAGTTGTCGATGATGGCGTCCCACAGACTGGGGTAATTGATGGGAAGTTTTGAGCGCGGCATATCCGTCCGGGGATCCTTGTTGCGGCCGTTGTACTCGTCGGAAACAAAGCAGAATGAGACATTATCCTTGCCATTCATCGGATCAAAGTCCGCCAACTGCTTATGCTTAAGGTATAGACGTAGTAACTGGAAGGCTGCAGCTCCGAAAGTAGCATGCCCAGAAGGATAGGCAGGAAAGTTAGGGGTTAGATTGATACCTCTCCGGTTGGTATCTGGACGTCCGAGCGGCAGCCACCCCGTCTCCGGAGGAACCAGAGTTCCAAGACCGTTAGGGATGCCAAGTGCCGGTCGCCACATCATGTGTTCATCTGAATACTTGTAGTGCCAGGCATCGATCCCAGCATCTGCCATGGCAAGCGCTGTGGAGGCAACGATCAGTAGCTCCTCCTGCTCGGAGAGCCCCCCGGGGTTGCGCACCTCGATCTCGTCAAGAACGGTGAGCACAACCTGCATATAGAGGCGGGGTGGTGTTCCCAGTTCTGGGGGGCCGTCATAACCCCAGAAGATCCCGATGACCTCCTCTTCACGGGAGCGGGCACGGGGCTGTGAGGCGCCTTTGGATTGCACCTTTTGGAAATCACTTGCGAAGTGAGCGTTGGGAGCCACCGTCAGAGCGCCAGTGCGCCCGGGGGGCTGGGCAAAACCATGGACGCGGGTTGACACGAGAGGATTGGCATGGCCCCACTCCGTGCCCGCAAACGTTTGTAGGGGCTCGCTTGGCGGAGCACCATGGCGATAGGCCAAACCTGGTGAATAGTTCATGGCCGTGCCGATCTGTCGATCTCGGATACCAAGAAGGTGGACGGCATCACCCACTTGCCGCCCAAATGTCTCTGAGTGATCCATCGGCAACGATGAAATGTTGAAGAGGGACGTCCAAAAGTCCCATGCCTCGTTCAGGGAAGTGGTCTGTTTGGGGTAACGATGGAGTAACAGCTGATGACAGGCTGCTGCGGCAGTGATGTTTTTTTCAAGCCCTGATGGAGCCGTCAGGCCCAGCATGAGCAGCTGCGTGCCGGAACCCTTGGCAAGAACATATCCATCATTGAGAGCCCCTAGAGCCATTCCCAGGGCCCTAGCAGTGAAAAAAGGTCCAGTCTGATCTCCGCTACTTAAGCTCGGGGTGTGATCAACCCGAACACATTCAATTGCAATATCAACCCAGTAACGCATTTGCTGGGAAGCTGCTGGCATGTCAATCTCCTGAGGATTTGAAGAGAACAAGTTCAAGTTGGGGCTTGACCCATAACCAAGGTCCTCTTTTCTTTGATGGTTACGCTGTGACAAGACTCACGATCACTTGTGAGAGTGATCACCATGCCTCAGCGAGTTTCCGCTTTTGCCTTGAGCGTTAGAGAAAGAATGAATTGACCGAGATGCCACCCAGTCCAGGCAAGCCCCCGGAGAAGCCCCTGATGTTGATCAGCAGGTCGTTGCTGTTGTTTCTGGCGGCGTTGCCATCGTTGATGAACAGATAGGTGCCCGCGATGGCTGTCCGGGTGGCCACCACCACAGCAGCCCTGTTGGCTCCCAGAGCCTGGTTGCCTGCCACAGCGCCATTGGCATCACGGAACACGGCAGCAGCGAGATCGGAAAGGGTTCTGGCGGTGCTGTTGTTACTGGCACGGCTGAAGGCTGTAGGAGCTGGAAGAGCACTACCGGCTGCCGTCAA
>JBBARZ010000091.1:0-7297 GCA_040399505.1 Cyanobium sp. | reverse complement strand
CAAATGCTCTTTCCATCCCTTCGCAAGCAGCCCGATCAGCAAAGAGCCCGCTAAGGAGGCCAGCAGAGAAACAAAGATTGTGCCCCCACGGCTCGCCGGCCAGCGGGATTTCCTGAGAGGGCGTTCAACGAATCGGTAGGAGAGCCATGCGAGCCCGCCGATGAGCAACAGCTGGAGGGGGATCGTTTCCTGATGAATCCCGATGGTCCAACGGCTCAGGGCCAGAACTGGCCAGTGCCATAGATAAAGCGAGTAGGACAGAAGCCCGATGGTGACCATCGGCTGCCAACTCAGGAGGGCGTGGGCTGGCGTTGCGCTGCGAAGGCAGTAGATCAGCAGGCAGGTAAGGCCAATACAGAGCAACGTCGCAGGAACGGCCATCGATAGCGGGAGGAACATCAGGCCCAGGAGTCCGCCCAGAAGGGGCAGCGCTGGCAGCTGAACAGCGATGGCAGAAAACTGGCCCGCAGGCAGCAGGCTGATCAGGCATCCACTGGCCAGCTCCCAGAAACGGCTGCTGAGCAGGAAATAGGCATGGGGCTGGCTGCGGGGATAGATCACCACGAACGCCGATAGAGAAAGAACCAACAGAGGGAGAAGCAGACGCCGAAGACGCTGCGACCCAGAGGGTGATCCTTTTCCATATCCACTCCACCAAGCAAGAAGCGGAAAGAGAAAATAAAATTGTTCTTCAATACCCAAAGACCACGTGTGCAGAAAAATATTCAAATCTGCTGAGGCTGCAAAGTAATCAGTAAGGCGCTGAACAAGATAGATATTAGAAAGTCCAAAAATTGACGCCAGCCCAGTGATCAGCGAGGTTCCTGGATTGGGATCAACCAGGCTAATTGCAAAACTGCTAACCACCACCATCACCAGGAGTGCGGGCAGGATCCTCTTGAGTCTTCTGGCGTAAAAACCAACAATAAAGTCGCGAAATGACGACACTTGATGCCGGCGCAGGGAGGATGTGATCACAAATCCTGAGATCACAAAAAAAATATCTACCCCCAAATAACCGCTGGGGAGTATGTCCTTATTGAAGTGATTGATGATAACGCTGGCAACAGCAACCGCCCTAAGTCCGTCGATCTCCGGACGGTATTTGACTTCTTTCACGATCCCATGTTGCAGACAGCTCAGCCGTTTGTCTGTTCGAGGGGGGAAAGATCCTCAAAGTGAAAAAGCTGCTCCGAGCTTCGGCCTACTGCATCTGTGCTCCTCACAACTCTTCGGGTCAGCACCCAGGGACCCTGTTCGGTAAGAGGCTGGAAGGTGTCTTCGAAATGGGTTTCCCCGCCCCTGGATGCCCCCGTCCCTGGGTCGCTGTATTGGCTGCTGTAGGTGTGGCTGAGGTATCCCGCACCTGTATCGGTGACGCTTCCAGTAAAGATGGTTACCACGGTGCCGTGGATGTGGCGATGCACCATGGTCACCACGTTGTCTTTGATGCGGTAGCGATCGCCGGCGTTCTTGCCGCCCACGATCACTTCCGTGCCCACCGCATTGGTGTCTCCGGCAGTGAAGGTGTTCTCCCCGTGGGTTTGCTCAAAGCTGCGGCGCACCCGGTGGATGGCTACTTCCCAGAGCTGGGAGGCCATGGCTTTCTGCACTTCGGGATCCTCGACGCCCTCCACCGTGGCTTTGAGATCCGCCCCTACTGTGAAGATGCCCTCCACAACCCGTCCGTCCTGCTCCCAAAGGCAGCGACCGCGGTAGCCCCCAAAGCTTGGATCCCAGGTGTAGCGGTTTTCATAGGCGGCACGGAAAGCGCTGGTGAGGTCGGTGCCTGCCGGTGGGGCTACAAGGGTCTGAGCCATGGAGAAGAGAGACGGGTCAGGCTTCACACCCTAGATGGATGGCCCCTGATTCAGAGCAGTCCCTGGCGCTCCAGCTGTTTCAGGTCCATGAGCTGGAACCCTCCCTCGCTGGTTTCCGCCACAACGCCCTTCCGGCGCAGGTTGCTCAGGATTCGGGAAGCCGTCTCCCTGGCCAGGCCGGAGAGTGTGGCGAGTTCCCTGTGAGGGAGGGGGGGGATGGGAGCGCTGGGGGGGGCCCCGGGTGCTGTTTTCATGGCGAGCTCCGCCAAGGTGGCCATCATTCGCGTGCTGGCAGCGGCCCCTCTGAGGCTGAGGCGCCTGCTCAGATCCTGCAACCTTTGGGATTGCAGCCGGGCCAGGGCGAGCGCCAGGCTGGTTTCACTCCGTAACAGAGAAGAAAAAGATCCCCCCCGCAGGATCACCAGAGAGCAGGGCGTCAGGGTGAGCACATCGGCGGAACGCAATCCCCTGGGATTGAGGCTGGCCATCTCGCCACACACTTCCCCGGGGCCCAGGAGCGCGAGCACGTTTTCCTCCCCGTCCATGCCCATGCTTCGGACCTTGGCCAACCCGGAACGCAGAAGAAAGAGGCCTTGCGATTCATCCTGTTCAAGGATCATCTGTTGCTCCTTCTCCAGGGTGATCAGCCGGTGGTTCTCCAGCAGGTGCTGGTGGTGTTCAGCCTTCAGGCCGGCAAACAGAGCCACTTGAGCCAGAGCATCGGGCGACAGCGGCTGGCTCTGGAGCATGGCTAAACCTCTGCTCAGACCATTTTGACGAGAACAGGGACCTCAATGTGAGGCGGATCACAGGTTGCGTTGATCTTGATCACTCCTTCCTGTCCAAACTCAGCTGAAGCTGGCCCGAGTCCAGCTATTCGCTGATCGCAGGATCTCATGACCTTAGCAATATCCCGCAGACGAATTTGGTTTCACCGTTGTCTTCCTGAGCTGATCGCCTTTCCAACGGCTCTGAACGGTGGTGGCGCAATGCTGGATGTCGTCATCCTCGCGATCCTGATCCGGCTGGCCTGGGTGACTGCTCAGATCATTCATGGCACCGGTCACACCCTCATGCGCGCTCTGGTGGATCACTCCATCGCAGTGATCCGCTGGGAAAACCTTCTGGAGCATCGCTCCGGGAGTCAGATGGCCCAAAGCCTTCTGCCACTGGCCCCCATCGGTCTTCCCGGGATGGGCTCCCAGCCACCGGCTTGGCTCCCCATGGGAGATTCAGAGCCATGGAAGGTGAGACTCAAGGCCAGCGGGAGCCTTCTCCTCCATCTGCTGGTGATCTGCGCTGCGGGGGTTGCGATCTTCCATGGCCTGAACAGCCATGCGCCTGCCTGGCCATGGGGGAATCAACTGCTCATGGCCATCCTCCTCAGTCATGTCTGCCTGGCTCTGGCTTCGCGTTCAGATCTTCAGGCGCTCACAAGCGGGGAGGGAGCGTTCCTGCATTGCGGCAACTTCGGACTCATCGCCGCAGAGGATCTCTCCGGCTCGGATGAGTTGCTCTCCGGCCAGATGATCAACATCGTTCATCGCATGGGTCGGGAAACGGAACTCCGGGGCGCCCAGGCCGGAGGGGGTCTGGTGATGACGGTGGATCACCGTGGCGATGTGGGGTTCGTGGGGCACCGAATCGTCAATGCCAAGCGTGGAGACCTCACGCCTGCCCTGGAAGCTGCTTTCAGCAAACAAAGGCGCCGAGCCCGTCACATGGGTTGCCGGCCCCATCCCGCCGCTCTGTTGGCCTGCTGGCACTATCGCTTTGGCACCAGCGGTCCCCCTGCGGTGCGTGAAACCCACTGGCAGGAATGGACTCCCGCCAGAAAAAGCCGCCTCTGGCAACTAGCTGACGATGGTTGCTGGCAGAGCACCTGGCAGACGGTGCACCACCGCATCACCCATAACGGTGACTTTGAGACCTTCGAGGCCTTCGGTGAGGATCTGGATGTGGCTTCCGCCCTTGGGTCCTGGCTGGAGCGTGCCCTGCAGCAGAGAGCTCCTGCCGTGGTGGATTCCGCCCGCATCGCAGGAATGATGGACCTTTTGATCTGTCAGGGGGATTGGTTTGCATCAGTGCGCTGGGCCTTTCTCAACACCCTGGCGGTCTATCCCGAAGTCCCCTCTCTGGCGGATGTGCAGCGGTGGACGACGCTTTTCGAGAGCACCTTCGTTGAGTGTCATGAAAGTAGCTGGATACAGCCCTTCACCGAACAGCTTCTTGTGCTGCTGAAGCAGGATCCTCTGCTGTTCAGTCAGAAGGACGCCCAGCTCAGGGATTGGATCGAGACATCCATCGCGTTCTTTCTGCGCAACGATCCCTTCGAGGCCATGCGGCAGTTCATGGACGGCGCTCGAGGCAGCTTCGGGCTGGTGGTGGCCTCCACCACATGGCCAGATCGGTTGGTGCTCTCCAGTCTTGGCCAGCCGCTCACCATCGGCATCGATCCCCACACCAGGATGGGGCTCTATGCCTCGGAACCGGCGGCGGTGGATGCGGTGTTGTCCGGCCAGAAGGGGGCTTGGCGGATCGATCTGGATGAAAATGCAGGGGAGATCGCCGTGCTCTCCAGCGGTGATGTTCGTGTGACGTCGTTGTCTCTGGATCGGGAGGTGTCGCCGGAGGAGGTCTGCCGTCGTCGTCATTCCTACCTTCCGGGGCTTCCCAGGCAGAATGGGGGTTCCATTTCTCCCGGGGCTGCCTCCCGGGATCCGGTTGCGGCAGATATCGCCGATATCCCGGCTCTATTGGCCGCGATCCAGGATGACTGGAGCAATCCTGGATCGCCCAATCGTCAGAGCGCTGATGCGCTCGCCCAATTGCTCATCGCTAAGGCGGCCTATCTCTCTGCCAAGGAGAGGGTGCTGCAACAGAGCGGCCTCGACGAGAGTCTGGCCCGATCGAGCCATGTGGATCTGTTGATCACCGGCGTGGAAAACAGCCTCTGGCTGGGCGAACGCTTCGCTATTGATCTTTCCCTCCTGATGCCGCGCTTGCACATCCGGGCGCTCTCCGCGAATGCGGTGATGGAGGCTCTTCAGCACGACTTCGAGAGTCTGTCGCTTGCCAGGCAGTCGGTGGTGATCGTGCTGAGCCACTCCTGCCGCACATTTGCCTCAAGGCAGGTGATGGAAGCCTGCGACCTGATGGTGCGCAAGGCGGTGATCCGCGACGTCTTCATCCTCACCGGCGAACCCAACGCTCTGCAGGGGTCTCCGCTGCTGCAGAGCCAGCAACCTGGCGAGTCGTTCAGCCGGAGGCTGTTCACCACCGGTGCGGGGCGGCGCCGCGCGGAGCCGGCCACCGCTTCTGTGGCCGCCATGCACCACACCCTGACCCAGTTGCTCTTCACCCTCAGCCGCCACCTTCTTCAGTCTTGTGCGGATGGGGAGCGCAAACCTCTGGGGATGGCTCTCTCCCGAGACGAACTGACCCTGCTGGACAACCCGGAGACCAACCGCTTTCTGCAGGAGTGCAGCGAGATCGTCGGCGCCGATAGCCGGGGCCAGCGGCGGGAGACCACCACATCCCGGCGACTGGAGCGGGAGGGACGACGCTGGGCCCAGCATGTTCTGGAAACTCCACTGGCCTGGGCGATCCATGCGATCTACATCCTGATCTCTGTGGCCTTCGCTCTGCCTCTTGCGCAGACCCTGACCAAGGTGCTGGCGGGAGAGACTGCATGGCTGGGAACTGACCTCAGCGGAAACCTGCTGAGGGCGGCTGCCCTGGCTGCTGATGTGGGCCTCTACGTCTTTGGCCCGTGGCTGTGGACCCTCCTTCTGCGCCAGGCCCAGGGAAGGCCCCTGCTGGCACGCACGGGGCGCCGCAGCCTGGTGATCGGAGAGGCCCCATGGATTCACCCCTTGCTCACGAACTACATCAGCAAACTCTTCTCCCTCAGTTACGGCCTGACTTCCCTGGATGTGCAGGGGGCTGACGTGGGTGATCATCTGCTGCACACCCATGCCCATCGGCTCGTGCGCGGGAGCCTGCTTTACCTGGGCTTTCCCGATGGGCGCAGTAGCACCCTGCAGCGGGCCAAGGCGGATGCCGCCTTGCTCACGGCACGCCAGGCGGATGGCATCCGCCACTGGGGAACCGGCCCTGAAATCGTGGCCATCGGGAGGGAGCCCACCCTCAACAGAGGACCATTTGCCAGGGTGTTGGCGCTACCTGACCACACCATAAAGGGCTCTGTCGATGATCAACCCAATGGCAGGACCCATCTGGTTGAACGGCTGCGGGACTCCAGATTCGGTAGCTTCCACCGGCTGCTCGGAAGTTATGTGTTCTTCTGGGCGATGGCTCGAGATGTGGGGCGGCTACCGGTTCTGCGGTTCAAATGGTGGCGATCCCAGAGCCGCACCCGGGTGATGACAACAGCCTGCCCGGTATCCGCCGCCAGGCTGGATCTTTTCGAATCCAGGGAAATCACTGCCCTTTCCCTGGAGGCCGTTGCCTGCCGGGAACAAAGCTGACGCCGCAGCAGGGGGAGTGGCAGTAACGGACACCTTCAAGGTGGAGGAGATTCTTTGCGGCTGTTTCTCCTAAGTGTGAGCGTGATTACTGACGTGTTTGGGCCAACTCTCTATAAACCATTTATCACTGGCCTCTCTCATGTTGCTCGGCCTGCTCCCCACCCGTCCATGGCTCCTCATGGCACCGGCCTGCCTGGTGATCGGCAGTGGCGGGGTGGCCCAGGCCCAGGTGAGTGCCGGGGGGCTGGGCACCCGGGTGAATGGCACGGCCCTGGGCCGCTGCACGGGGGGAATCTGCACCGTGCAGGGGGGCACAAGAGCAGGCCAAAACCAGTTCTATCGCTTCAGCCAATTCGATACCCGATCGAAGATCAAACGGGTGGATCTGGATACCCGGGGCCGGCGCCATGTGGTGGTGGGTGTGGGTGCAGCCAATGGCAGTTTTTTTGGCGCCCCCGTCCACCTCAGCGAGGCTGCCAGCCTGTTCTGGCTCTCCCCCGGAGGCATCTGGCTGGGCAAGGGGGCCGGCTTTAGCGGCGCCACCAACCTGCTGCTCTCCACCTCCCCCACGATGCGCTTCGGCGGGAAGGAGTTCGACGTGCTGGCGGCGACGGCGAGTGAGGCGCTGCGGCTGGATCAGGGGCCAAATCTGGATTTGGAGCGTCTAGCTAAAGGAGAAGCCAACGAAGGTGTGCTAGGCGCGGGAGTGGGGCCGATCGTGTTGGCGGGCGGCCGGCTCCGGGTGGATCGAAACCTGCTCATCGATAGCGGCGTGGGGCCGATGCGTTCGGAATCGGGGGCGGGCGCGAGCCAGCTGGCAGCTGGGGAGAGTCTGACGCTGGTGGGTGGTTCTGTGGCAGTGAGCCAAGCCTCCCTCCGAGGATCGGACGTGTTGCTCGCTGGCGCTGGTGGGGTCCAGTTGGATCAGGTGTGGGCACAAGCTGCAACGCCCAGGGGCGGCGGCGGGCTTTTGCAGCTGATTGCAGG
>JBBARZ010000090.1:0-7299 GCA_040399505.1 Cyanobium sp. | reverse complement strand
TCGTGGAGGTGATCAGCCGCCAGACCGGAGGGGCCACCCCCCGGGTGAAGGAGCAACTGCTCGATCTCATTGAGGCCACCACCCACCAGGCCCAGCAGGTGGGTGATTCCCTCAAGCCCCTGGAAGAGCAGCTCGACCAGCTGCTAGACGACCTCAACCGCACCCTTCGGCCCAAGCTGGAGAAGCCCGTGCGGGAGCGCCCCCTAATGGCCCTTGGGGTGGCGGCGGGTGTGGGCCTCCTGCTGGGGCTGCTCCTCTCGCCAGGGCGCCGCTCGGCATGAACCTCAAGGGAGCCTCCCGCCTCTCCGGCCTGCTCACCTCGGTGGTGGACCTGCACGTCCGCATGGCCCTGCAAGAGGCCGATAAGGAGAAGCGCCGTCTGATCACAGGCGCCGTGATTCTGGGGGCGGGCCTGAGCCTGCTGCTGCTCGGGCTCCTCTTCAGCCAGATCGTGCTGGTGCTCTGGCTGCGCCAGGCTTTCCAGTTGAGCTGGATGGCAGTGCTGCTCGCTCTGGGGGCGGTGTATCTGGTGCTGTCGGGGATTTTCCTGCGGATCGGTGGGGGCCTGCTCAGCAAGCCCCTGTTGCCGGAAACGGTGGCGGGCCTCACCCGCACCACCCGGGCCCTCTCGGGCCGGCTTTAACGGGAGGCGGCCCTGGGCGATCATGGCCTGCGGCACCCAGGTTTTTTGATGAGCGTGGTTTTCCGATGAGCGCCCCTTCCCCAAGTTCATCCGGTCCTGGAAAAACCAGCACTCAGGCAAGGGAGTGGACGGGCGCCGCCATCCGCGAAGCGTTCCTGGCCTTCTACCAGAAGCGGGATCATCTCCGCTTGCCTAGCGCTTCCCTGGTGCCGCAAGACCCCACGGTGCTGCTGACCATCGCGGGGATGCTCCCATTCAAACCCGTGTTTCTGGGGCAGGCGCCCCGGCCTGCGGCCCGGGCCACCACAAGCCAGAAGTGCATCCGCACCAACGACATTGAAAACGTGGGACGCACGGCGCGGCACCACACGTTTTTTGAAATGTTGGGGAATTTTTCTTTTGGTGATTATTTCAAGTCCCAGGCGATTCACTGGGCCTGGGAGTTGAGCACCGAGGTGTTTGGCCTGGATCCCCAGCGCCTGGTGGTGAGCGTGTTTCGTGAGGATGACGAAGCGGCCCAGATCTGGCGCGATGAGGTGGGGGTGAATCCCTTGCGCATCGTGCGCATGGATGAGGCAGATAATTTCTGGGCTTCTGGCCCCACCGGCCCCTGCGGACCCTGTTCGGAGATCTATTACGACTTCAAACCTGAGCTGGGTGATGAGGATATTGACCTGGAAGACGACACGCGATTCATTGAATTTTATAATCTTGTGTTCATGCAATTCAACCGCGATGGTGAGGGTGCGTTAACTCCCCTCGCGAATCGCAACATCGACACGGGGATGGGTCTGGAGCGGATGGCCCAGATCCTTCAGGGGGTGCCCAATAACTACGAAACCGATCTCATCTTTCCCCTGATCGATGCCGCCGCCGCGCTGGCGGGTTTTCCCTATCAAGGCGCCGATCCCCGCCAGAAAACCAGCTTCAAGGTGATCGGCGACCACAGCCGGGCCATCACCCAGCTCATTGCCGATGGGGTGACCGCCTCCAATCTGGGCCGGGGCTACATCCTGCGGCGTCTGCTGCGGCGCGTGGTGCGCCATGGCCGTCTGCTGGGCATCGAGGGGACCTTCCTGCCCGTGCTGGGGGAGGCGGCGATCCACCTGATGGGAGAGGCCTATCCCCAGCTGACGGAACGGCGCCAGCTGATCCTCGCGGAGCTGGAGCGGGAGGAGGCCCGTTTCCTGGCCACCCTGGAGCGTGGAGAAAAGCTTCTGGCCGACGTGCTGGCCGCCCAGCCCAGCCAGATCAGCGGGGAGCAGGCCTTTGAGCTCTACGACACCTATGGCTTTCCCCTGGAACTCACCCAGGAAATTGCGGAAGAGCAGGGCCTTGCGGTGGATCTGACGGGCTTTGAGGCGGCCATGGAGAGCCAGCGGCAACGGGCCAAGGCTGCGGCGGTGAGCATCGATCTCACCCTTCAGGGGGCGCTGGAGCAGGTGGCGGCCGATCTGGAGAGCACGGCCTTCACGGGCTATGAGGCCCTGGAGAGGCCCAGCTGTGTGGTGGCCCTGGTGGTCAACGGAACGGCGGCTGAGCGGGCGGAGGCCGGGGATGGAGTGCAGATCGTGCTCGATTCCACCCCGTTCTATGGGGAAGGGGGCGGCCAGGTGGGCGATCGCGGCGTGCTCAGCGGTGGTGGGCCCGAAACCTCCGGCGGTGAAGCGATCGTGACGATCCAGGGGGTGAGCCGCAACCGCAGTGTGTTTGTGCACAGCGGCCGGGTGCAGCGGGGAACGGTTGCCGTGGGGGATGTGCTCACAGCCCAGGTGGATCGGGCTTGTCGCCGCCGGGCCCAGGCCCACCACACCGCCACCCACCTGCTGCAAGCGGCCCTCAAGCAGGTGGTGGATTCCTCCATCAGCCAGGCCGGTTCCCTGGTGGATTTCGATCGGCTCCGCTTCGATTTCCATTGCCCCAGGGCCCTCACCGCCGAGGAGGTGCAGGAGGTGGAAGCCCTGATCAATGGCTGGATCGCAGAGGCCCACAGCCTGGAGGTCCAGGAGATGGCGATCGAGCAAGCGAGGGCCGCCGGGGCGGTGGCGATGTTCGGCGAGAAATATGCCGAGGTGGTGCGGGTGGTGGATGTGCCTGGGGTGTCGATGGAGCTTTGCGGCGGCACCCATGTGGCGAACACCGCCGAGATTGGCCTGTTCAAGATCGTGGCGGAGGGGGGTGTGGCGGCGGGCATCCGGCGCATCGAGGCCGTAGCCGGCCCGGCCGTGCTGGCCTATCTCAACGAGCGAGATGGGGTGGTGCGGGCCCTGTCCGACCGCTTCAAGGCCCAGCCCACGGAGATTCTGGAGCGGGTGGGCGCCCTCCAGGAGGAGCTCAAGGCGAGCCAGAAGGCGTTGGCGTCTGCCCGCCAGGAGCTGGCCCTGGCCAAGGCGGCAGCCCTGGTGGCCAAAGCGGAAGAGGTCCATGCGGCGGCCAGTGGCGCCGGACCCTACCGCCTTTTGGTGGCCCGTCTGGATGGGGTGGATGGGGCGGGGCTGCAGGGCGCGGCCCAGGGCCTGGCGGATCAGCTGGGCGAGGGAGCGGCCGTGGTGCTGGGTGGCCTGCCCGATCCGGCGGATCTGGGCAAGGTGATCCTGGTGGCCGCCTTCAGCCCGGGAGTGATCGCCGCCGGACCCAAGGCCGGAGCCTTTATCGGTGGCGTGGCGAAGGCCTGCGGAGGTGGCGGCGGCGGCCGGCCCAATCTTGCCCAGGCCGGCGGGCGCAACGGAGCTGCCCTGGATGGGGCCCTGGAGCAGGCCAGGGATCAGCTGCGGGCCGAGTTGGACACTGGGTATTGCGAAACATAAAGGAAATGCCTTAAGTTCCTGGGCCTGCCGCGGAGGCCAGCATAATTAATTAGGATAAAAGGTTTGCCAATTTCTTGCTGTTTTGAGCTTTTGATGTGCAAGCAATGAATAATTTTCAGGAAGATTTCCCTCCCAAGCGGCCCGCGATTGAACAGCGGCCTCTCACCAAGCGACCAGCCAAAAAGCGCCGGCCGGTTATCGGTGGTTCGCGAAAGATGTGGATACTCGATGACGACGAGGACTTATGCACGCTCTTGGTGGAGAATTTTGAGAGGATTGGTTGGACAGCTGAGGTTTTCCACCGTCCCCTCCCTTTGCTGGAGGCGCTCCAAGAGGGCCTCCAGCCCGACCTACTCCTTATTGATCTGCTCCTTCCTGACAAACATGGTATCGATGTGCTCAGCCGAGTTCGCACACTCAGCCATGGATTTCCTATCCTGATACTTTCGGCCCTGTCCGCACCCAGCGATCGGGTGGTGGGGCTGGAGGCCGGGGCGGACGACTATCTGGTCAAACCCTTTCAATTTCGTGAGTTGCAGTTGCGCAGCGAGCGCTTGCTTCGCCACCACAGAGGGAATGACGCGGAGCTGCCCTCTGTCATGCGCACCGAGTTGGCCCATCCGCTCCAGGGTGGCAGCTATCAGCTGGGGCCCATGCGCTTTGAGGCGGCTGACCAGCCCCAGCTCCTCACCCCCGATGGGGCGTGCCACCGGCTCGGCCGCGGGGATGGGGCTCTCCTGCTGGCCTTTTGCCGCCACCCCCATCAAGTGCTCTCCCGTGCCAAACTTCTGCAGGCCTCAGGCAGTTTGGTGTCCCCCGGCCAGACCCGCACCATCGATGTGCGCCTTTCCCGACTGCGCCGCGTGTTGCGAAATCTCACGGGAACCGATCTCATCCTTCCAGAGCGGGGGCAGGGTTACAAGCTGAATGTGGAAGTCAGGCCCCTTGGCGATGCTGCCCAAACCATCCCAAGGACTGGATCGGTTTGACTGGATTCATCTCGGGCTTTGCCTTCTGTGTGGATGGGGAGTTTCTTTTGCTGTTGTGCAGGGGGTCCTGCAAACGTTTCTGGAACCCAACCTGATTGCTGAAGCGGCCCTGCGCTCCTCCCGCAGCGTGCGCCTCGTGGAGATCGCCCTTGAAAATCGCTCCATCAGCGAGCTGCCCCCGGGAGTGCTCGTGCGCTCCTCCCTGGAAGGTCCAGAGGGCCCGCTTCTGCCCCTGAGCAGCTTCGATCGCCAGGTTCATGGGCTGATGGCGAGCCGCTATGGCATTCACCGGGACCTGCAGCGCGATCGTCACCCCTATCAAGACTCCTGGGGGGGCACCTGGATCCGTTTGCAAACCAACCGGCCCTCCCTATGGCTCTACCAGCCCGATCGCCTTTCCACGAGCTGTGCCTGGTTTTTGCCCTTCCTGCGCAGCGCGTCCCTGCTGCTGGGCCTCCTCCTGGGCACCGCGTTCTTCTTGAAAGTCCGGGTGGAGCGGCCCTTCCAAGGGGTGCTCCACCACCTGCCCGATAGTTCACCCACTACCTCGTTGCCCCTGCTGCCCGATAAGGGCATCGCCCCCCTGCGGCTGTTGAGCCAGCGCATCAACACCCTCCTGGCTCGCCTCGACGCGGCGGGAGAGGAGCGAAGGCAGCTGCTTCGGGGGATCGTGCATGATCTGGCCGGTCCCCAGACCCGCATCGGTTTGCAGCTCAACCTGCTCAAAGAGCCTTCCAAACCGCAGCTCCAGAAAGCCTTCAAGGCCATCCACAGCGACCTCTGCCAGCTGGCGGCCATCAGTGACCATCTGGCGTTGCTGGCCAATGCCGATCAGCTCTCCCCACCTGTGCAGCAACTCGACCTGGATGACCTCATCCAGCGGGTGGTCTCCAGCTATGTGCAACATCCCATCCACCTGCAGATCCCCAGACTCTTGGTGCGCCTCGATGGGGCCGGTCTGGAGAGGGCCCTGAGAAACCTCATCGATAACGCCCTCGACCATGGCCAGCCCCCCGTGAAGATCCAGGCCTGGGCGCGCGACTCAACCCTGGTGCTCCAGGTGCAGGACAAAGGGGCAGGGGTGAATGGATCCTCCCTGCCCAGCCTCCCCAGCCCCGAACAGCAACATCGCCACCGGGGCCTGGGACTGCAGATCGTGGAGCGCTTCTGCCAGCAGCATCAGGGTCAGCTTCACCTCAAGCGCGACGCGGGGGCCTTTGTGGTTCAAATGCATCTGCTGGCCACCCCGGTGGGGCCGGTGATGAGCTGAGCCCTCAACCCTCCAGATAGGTGGTCTGACCCAGGCTGGTTTCCAGATGCAGCATCAGCCTACGGGCATCCGCGATCGACAACCGGCCAGCGGCGATGGCCTCCTCGCTGGCCTGCCGCAGGTGTTCCTGGAGGATCTCCGGATCGTGTTCCATGGCCTGGAGCACCTCCGCATTGGTGTCGCCTCTCACCACATGCTCCACCCGGTAGCCGCCCCCATCGGTAAGGCGGATGTGGGCCGCATTGGTGCGGCCGAAGAGGTTGTGCAGGTTGCCCATCACTTCCTGGTAGGCCCCCCCCAGAAACAAACCCACCCAATAGGGCGACCCTTCCTGCAACCCATGGAGCTCTAGCAGGGGCTTATCCGCCCCAGGCCCGATGAAGCGAGCCAGCTTGCCATCGGAATCACAGGTGAGGTCCGCGAAGCGGCCCAACCGGTCGGGGCGCTCGGAGAGCCGGTGGATCGGCAGCACGGGAAAGAGCTGCTGGATGGCCCAGGTGTCGGGGGCGGAGCGAAACACCGAAAGGTTGGCGTAATACGTGCTGGCCAGGGCCGCCTGCAGGTTGCGCAGGTCGTCCGGGATCGGGGTGCCGCTCGGAAGGGTGGCCAGGCGGCGGGCGATGTCCAGGCCACAGGCCCAATAGAGCGCTTCGGCCTGGCCTCGCTCCTTAAGCCCCAGGTAGCCCAGGCGAAAGGCCGACAGGGCATCCTCCTTGAACTTGATGGCGTCGTTCCAGGCCTCTTGAAGGGGTTCGCAGCTCGCGGGATGGGTGGGATCGCACTCCTCCGCCCGGCCAATCATCGCCAGGGTGTCCCTCAGGTTGCGCACGATCAGAGGCTCTTCCCCCTCAGGCTCGCGCACGGCCGCCGGGGGCTGGCTGCAGCCCAGCACGTTGAACACCAGCACGCTGAAGTGGCTGGCGATGGCCCGGCCACTCTCACTCACCAACGTGGGCAGGGCGACGCCATGGGGCTCGCAGCACTCCCGAACGGTGGCCACCACGTCGTTGGCGTAGTTCTGCAGGGAGTAGTTCGTGGAGGCGTTGGTGGCGGTGCGGCTGCCGTCGTAATCGATCCCCAGGCCCCCGCCCACATCCAGATAGCCCATGGCCGCCCCGAGGCGATTCAACTCTACGTAGATCTGGCCCGCCTCCTGCAGGGCATCCTTGAGCACAGCGATGTCGTTGATCTGGCTGCCGATGTGGAAATGGAGCAGGCGCAGATCCGCGAGAAGATCAGCCTGGCGCAGGGCCTCCACCGTGGCGAGCAGATCGGGGATGGAGAGCCCAAACTTGGCCCCCTCGCCCACGGAGCTGCCCCAGCGCCCCACGCTGCGGGCCGACAGTTTCGCCCGCACACCGATCAGGGGTGCGGCCCCTAAGGCCTGGCTCGCGGCGATGATCCGCTCCACCTCATCGGCCTGCTCGATCACCACCACCGGCTGACGGCCCAAACGGCGCGCCAGGATGGCGGTTTCGATATACCGGCGATCCTTGTAGCCATTGCAGATCAGCAGGGCCTCCGGATCCTCCAGGAGGGCCAGGGCAATGAGCAGTTCCGCCTTGCTGCCCGCCTCCAGGCCGAAATGCC
>JBBARZ010000089.1:0-7300 GCA_040399505.1 Cyanobium sp. | reverse complement strand
ATTTTTTCGTAGCTCCAGAAGGTCTTGGGAAACTCTGGATAGAGCAACAGGGTACGCATGCAGAGCTTGGGCGAAACCCCACGCGCTGGGCCGTGAGGGCTGGGAAAGATGCTGAACCTTACGCCGTCTGTCGGGGAATGGGAGGCACCATCAGCCAATTCAGCCCATGCCCGCCCGGGCTGATCTGCTGTAATGGATGGAAATTCCGAGCAGGCAAATGGGCGTCGCTTACTACTTGGGTCTCGTTGGGGCGGGCCTCGTTGCCGCTTATGTCCTCACCGTCATCCTCAAAGGAATCCGTTTGATCTGAGCCTCAGCCGTCCGCGTACCAGCAATTCGGCTACGCCCAGCACTAGGCCAATGCTCCCCAGCAGGCCAAACGTGGCTCCCATGCCGAATCGATCCAGAAGGCCTGCAGCGATCAGCCCACTGAATCCGCCTCCTCCAAGAAAGGCAATTTGCCCTAGACCCGCCATTCGTCCCCGCAAGGCCATCGGTGCTCCCACCTGTGCCATCAGGTTCACACCGCTCAGCAGGGTGGCTGTGCCTGCGCCGATGAGAAAGCTCATCAGCAACCCCAGGGCTTGTCTTGATGGGCCTTCCTGACTCAGGGCCATGCCGATCTGGGCCAAGGCGGTCAGCAGCACACTTGCCCCCATCAACAGGCCAGGCCGTTGCGATAACCACGTGCTGTTGCGCTGCAGCACCACCCCGCCGCAGAGACTCCCTGCCGCAATCACACTGGTGAAGAGCCCAAGCGCCTGGGGGGAAGGATCCAGCACCCCTGCGGCGAGGACAGGAGCCAGGCCGGGGTGGAAAAAACCCACCAGGCATGCCAAGGCTGTGAATCCCAGCACATGGCGGAGCACGGACCCACACTCCCGCCAGGCTGCCCAGAGGGAAACGGCAGCCCCTGTCCCCGTTGTTTGCTCCAGTTGGGTGTTGGGGCGGAGCACCCAGAGCAATACGGCGATGGGCCCAAGAAAGCTGGCTGCATCCACCGCAAGGGCCAGCGTTGGGCCGGCCAGGGCGAGAAGCAAACCACCGATGGGCGGCCCGAGCAACTTGCCCACGTTGAACACGATGGAAAAGCTCGCTAGATAAGGGGGTAGGTCTTCTGGGCGATCCACTAGCAAGCCGGTGTACTTGTTTCGGGCCGTGAGCTCATAAGTGCTGGCCACCCCCCCGAACAGGGTGCTGAGTAAGAGCACCACCACCTGGGCTTGGCCCTGGAAGAAGGGAATCGCCAGGGCCGCCAGGGTGGCGGAGGCGAGAAGGGCCCACTGGGCCCGGATCAGCACTCGCTCACTGCCCACCCGGTCGGTGAGCACCCCGGCTGGGCCACTCACCATCAGGCTGGGCAGGGAGAGGGCTGCGAAGTGCAGGGCCAACAGCATGGGATTGCCCGTGCCATCGAGGAGGATCCAGCTTTTGGCCGTCAGGCCCGCAAAGGAGCCCACGGTGCTCAATCCGGAGGCAGCAAGAAACACTCCCTTCTGGCGCTGGCGGAGCCAAGCCAAAGCGGCCCGGGACGCAGGAGCGAGGGTCAACCGGATCTCCGCGTTGCCCCTCGGGCCTCCTTCACAAGAGCCTCGGCTCCCACCAGCTCTCCCTCCAGGTCGTAGAGGTGGGCGGCTGTGATCCGCACGGGCACCAGTTGGCCAGGCGCTGCCACCATCCCTCCAGTGCCGGGCTGAACGCGCACTTCCCCATCCACATCGGGGGCGAAGCGGGAGGAGCGGCCGATCATGGCGCCGCTGCTGGGGTGGGTCTGTTCGATCAACACATCCACGATTTGCCCCACGCAGGCCCCGTTGCGCGCCGCTGCGATGGGCTGCTGGAGGGCCATCAGCCGATCCTTGCGTTCCATGGCCACCGGTTGGGGCACCGCATCGGGGAGGTCCGCTGCCGGGGTGCCTTCCTCAGGGGAGAAAGTGAACACCCCCACATGGTCAAACTGTTGGTCCCGCACAAAGGCGAGCAGGTGCTCAAAATGGTTTTCCGTTTCCCCGGGATAGCCCACGATGAAGGTGGTGCGAAGCACGGCCCCGGGCAACTGGTCCCGCACCCGCTGGAGCAAGCCTCCTGTGACTTCCGCCTGCCAGGGCCGATTCATGGCTCGAAGAATTTCGGGATGGCTGTGTTGCAGGGGGAGATCCAGATAGGGGAGCACGTTGGGCACCTCCCGAAACGCGGTCAGCACCTCTGGGGTGAGGCCCGTGGGGTAGGCGTAATGCACCCGGATCCAGGGAATCTCCACCTGGCCCAGCTCCCGCAGCAGCTCAGCCAGTTGGGGTTTCCCAGCCAGATCAAGGCCATAGTTGGTAGTGATCTGACTGATCAGGATCAACTCCTTCACCCCCTGGGCGCTTAAGGATCGGGCCTCCGCCACGATGGAGGCGATCGATCGGGAGCGCTGGTCTCCTCTCAGCCTGGGGATGATGCAGAAGGCACAGCGATAATCACAGCCCTCGGCCACCTTGAGAAAGGCCACCGCTTCACTGGTGGTGCGGTAGCGGGGAACATGGTCATCCGCGATGAAGGTGGGCACCGCACTGACCTGATTCACTCGCTCACCGGCTTCCACTCTCTGAAGCACGCTCACAATGTGTTGGTAGTCACCGGTGCCCACGATGGCTTTGGCCTCTGGAAGGGCGTTCAATAATTCCTCCTGAAAATGCTGGGCCAGGCAGCCAGCAATGATGAGCTCTTTCCCCTGCTCGGCCAGCTCCACCAAGGTGCGAACGGATTCTGTTCTGGCGTCTTGGATGAAGCTGCAGGTGTTCACCACCACCACGGAGGCGTCGCGCTCATCTGCGCTGACCCCATATCCCGCTTCTGCTAACAGGCCCAGCATGTGCTCGGTGTCGACTCGATTCTTCTCGCAGCCCAGGTGAGCAAAGGCGACAGTGGGGATGCTCCTGACGGGGCCGGAGGGCATGTCGAGGTGGGAATGGCTGTCTACCTACCCTATGGAATGGCGGGGGCGCTGCCAGAATCCTCTGAAGATGCCGAGTTCCTCTCCGTGACGTCGACCCGACTAGCCAGCCGCTTGAGCAGCAGCCGACGCCGCGGCGATCCGGGCTACCGCTGGGCCAGGGTGGCCATGGCTGTGCTTGCCACGATCGGGCTTCTGGATACGGGGTCGATCACCCTGCATCGCTGGGGTGTGCTCGGCCCCCTAGTCTGCCCTGGAGGATCCGATGGCTGCGACAAGGTGCTCAGCAGCGCCTGGGGGTCCCTGTTGGGCCAACCGCTTTCCCTGTTCGGGGCGCTGGCCTACCTCTCGGTGCTCCTCCTCGCCCTCCTTCCCCTGCTTCTTAAGGGAGAGGCCCGAGCTGGCCTCCATCAAGCCAGCTGGTGGGTCCTGTTTTTGATTAGCACCGCCATGGCCATCTTCAGCTTGGTGCTAATGGGGGTCATGGTCTTCAAGATCCAGGCCTTCTGTGCCTTCTGCCTTCTTTCTGCCGGTCTGTCTCTTGCACTAATGGTGCTCTCCATTCTTGGTGGGGACTGGCAGGAACGGGGTCAGTTGATCTTTCGCGGGGTTTTGGTCAGCCTGGCTGTCTTTGTGCTTGGCATGGGTTGGGCGACGGCCCTGGATCGGCCGGAGAGCGCCATCACCAAGGGCATGGCTCCTCCGATCACCACCCCCAGCTCGCCGGCCGCCATTGCCCTGGCCAAACACCTCACGGGGCAGGGTGTGGTGATGTACACCGCCTACTGGTGCCCCCACTGCCGGGAACAGAAGGAATTGTTTGGCAAGGAAGGCGCCGCCGAGTTGAAAATCGTTGAGTGCGCACCTGATGGCTACAAAAATCAGGCTGCTCTTTGCGAGAAAAAACAAATCAAGGGTTTTCCCAGCTGGGAGATCAAAGGTACTATCGATTCGGGGGTGAAGCCCTTGGCCAAGCTGGCGGCCATGAGCAACTACAGCGGTCCCAACGGGTTTTGACCCCTATCCACCCCATCGGTCTGGATGGCCATTCCCTTCTGTTGGCGGCTGTGCCGCTCCCAAAAGGGCTGACGGGCGGGGGCATCGGTGCGGAAATGGCCTCCCCGGCTCTCCTCCCGAAAGAGTGCCGCCTCCATCAGGAGTTCCGCCAGCACCAGCCGCTGGTGGAACTCGTGCAAAAGCAAAAAGCCAGCCACCTGGGAAGGTTCCATTCCAAAGCACACCTCTGGAGGCTGACCCTCCACGATCTTCCAAAGGGGCTCCCGTTCCAGCCCCTGGCGTTGGTGGCGCACCGATTGCAGCGCCCCACGGATTCGCTCCCCCGAGCGCTCCACTCCAGCCACACTCCAGCACAACTGACGCAACTGTTCCAATTGCTCTTGCAGACCGTGTTCCGTCCGGGTCTGTCTGCTCTGGCTGGGCAGGTCTTGAGGCGCGGGTTTGAAGATCCCAGAGCCTGCTGTTGGTAGCTCCAGAGAAGAGAGCTGCCGCGCAAACACGAGACACTCCATCAAGGAATTGCTGGCCAGCCGATTTGCTCCATGGACTCCTGTGCAGGCGACTTCTCCAACGGCGTAGAGCCCTGGAAGGGTTGTGGCGGACTGCAGATCCGTACGCACCCCTCCCATCCAGTAGTGGGCTGCAGGTGCCACGGGGATGGGGGAGAGGGTGGGTTGCAGCCCCAATTCCAGGCATCGCCCAAGAATCGTTGGGAATTGTTTCCGCAGCCGTTCCTCCCCCACAGGGCGCAGATCCAGCCAGAGATGGTCCACCCCTTGCTGTTGCATGCATTGGGCCAATGCGCGACTCACCTGGTCTCTGGGGGCCAGATCGCCCCCACTGAGAAAGGCAACGGGACTGTCCCCCCTGGCATCTCTTAACCGGGCTCCTTCTCCGCGCACGGCCTCGCTGATCAAAAAATGGGGGGCCCCGGGCAGCATCAAGGCGGTGGGATGAAACTGCACAAACTCCAGGTCCCGGATCTGGGCTCCTGCCTGCCAGGCCATCACCACCCCATCTCCAGAAGCCTGGCTTGGATTAGTGGTGTGAGAGAAGAGGTGGCCCCCCCCGCCGCAGGCCAACACCACGGCGCCGGCACGGAGCCACCGCAGTTGGTTGCCATCCAACACTTGAAGTCCCACACAGCGCCCCCCTTCTACCCAGAGTTGGAGGGCTGGCACCCCTTCATGGCGCTCCAGCAGCGCCCGAGACTGCACTTCCCGTTCCAAGGCATCCACCAGCGCACCTCCCGTGCGGTCCTGCGCGTGCAGCACCCGACGGTGGCTGTGGGCTGCTTCCAGCGTGGTACTCAGGTGGCCGTTCTCCCGGTCGAAGGCCATGCCCAAGGTCAGGAGCCGATCCACACAAGCAGGAGCCTGCCGAACCAGAAGATCCACCGCCGGGCGGTCACACAGGCCAGCCCCCGCCTTGAGTGTGTCGGCGATGTGGCTTTCAAAACTGTCTTCGGAGCGGGTCACTGCGGCGATGCCGCCCTGGGCCCAGCGGCTGGCTGAGCGAGGGCTCAACTGCTTACTCAGGAGGAGAACTCTCAGATCCCTGGGAAGTTCCAGACAGGTCATCAGTCCTGCTGCTCCGCTGCCCACCACCACGACATCCCACTGAGCAGCCAACAACTCGGCCATAGGCAACCAGCTCTGTCATGAAGCCTATGGGAAGGCACTGCCCTGCTTCAGGACGGGGGCGTGTTGTTGCGATCCGTGGACGGCTCCACATCAACAGCCTCTACATTGATGGTCACCTTGGAGGGATCCAGAGCTTCGAGATCCCTCGTGGCCCCTGGACGGCTCTTTTGTTGTTCGAACGAGGATCCGCAAGCTGGGCAAACTTGGCTTGCAAAACTGATGGTGCTGCAGGCCTCACAGGTGTGGAGCCGCCGTCGAATCAGCTGCCATGCCAGAACTCCCACCCCAGCTCCGATGAGGGGGAGTAGCAGGAGCAACAGCGTCAACCCTCCGAGAACGTCCAGCAAGAATCGCCCTGCTGGTCCTGGGAGGATCAGCAAGAGGGCAGCGAGCCCCACCCAGAACCAAGGGAACGAAGACCGTTGCATTCAGCGCAGGAAACGGGGGTCCTTGTCCATCCAGCGTTCAACGGCTGCCAGGGCTTCAATGCCTGCCCAACCCAGAAGCACGGTGGCCATCAGCGCGACGGCAATCCCTCCCACGATCATCATCAGGGGCACCAGGGTGAGGACAGCGATCACGGTTAGAACAATGGCCCCAATGGCCGTGGCGATCACCAGGAGACTGGCAAAGAGAGGACCAATTCTAAGCGGCCAAGAGGGAAGGATTGGAATCACAGGTTGAGCTTCATACATGCCATCATCCTGCCCCCTGCGAAAGCTCATTTCAGATGGGCGGGGGTGCGGATGGCCCACCTCGAGGCCAGCGTGCAATGGTTACGCTTAGGCACTGCCCGAAATAAAGTATTACGCCAAGCAGCCACAACCATAGGGTGAGGAGTAAAACGCCACCAACAACACCATAGGCTTGAAATCGTAGCCCAATTGCAAAGAGAAGCCTCCCTAAAATAACCGTCAGAAGAGTTGAAATGATACTAATTAATAAGGCGCCAGGAACTAGCGGACGCCAGGGAACTCTCCGAGAGGGCAATAGCCAAAGAAGTGCGATAACTGACACAAAGGCCAGAATGTTGGAGAGAAGAAAATCAGCCCCGTATGACAGTCTACCCAGCCATGTAAATCCATCTGGCAAGCTATTGGATAGCCAATCACGCAACAGCGTGGAACCAAAAACTCGAAAATTGCCCATGACTTGATCGGCAATCAATATCGGCCCAATCAGCAGCAAGATCAAAAAAGACTTTAGTCTCAGCCATAGAAAGCGCTGAATAACGCGTAACCAAGATAAGGATTCCAGGCCGTAGGGGCGATTCCACCAGAGGCGATCAGCCCCTCTTTGAAGGGTGAGGTAAATGTTATTTGCATTTAGCAGTAGCAAGATGATGCCCGCGAGTCCTGCGCCAAAGCTCTGCCGAACAAAACGAGACAAGGCATCTGTAAACAGGGGCATTGAATCACTCGGAATCAACTGACCCACAACCAGTTTTGCCTGCTGTAGCAGAGTTTCGTCCTGACCAAGAAACCTTGAGGCAATGGCTAGGGCGATCAGTAAGGCAGGGAAAAAAGATTGAAGGGTGTGAAAGGCAAAGGCCGCACTCAGATCAATGCAATCACAGCGAAGCCAGAGCCTGTAGGACAGCCAAAGAATCCGTATGTGTCTTCGCAGGCCAAGGCCCATTCGTTTTTGTTCCCCACAAAAAAGCCACCGCAAGGGTGGCAAGGAAGGTGTTGAGAGAGAATAT
>JBBARZ010000088.1:0-7713 GCA_040399505.1 Cyanobium sp. | reverse complement strand
ACACGGCGATTTTCAGTCGCCTGCTCTACCAACTGAGCTATCCCGGCTTGTCGCTTTCACGACAGTGAGATCTTAAATCACCGCTGTGAACCTGACGGTCTGCAGGAGTGCGGGCCAGGCAGATCAACCCCTGCACCCGCCAACCAGCCCCCTGCAAAGCCATGGAGGCATTCAGAGCGGTGGCCCCGGTGGTGAGGATGTCATCCACCAGAAACACCGGGCGTTGCCTGGCTTCCTGTGGTTTGGGCCTGCGGACACAGCTAAAGGCCCCCCGTTGATTCTCCTGGCGCATGGCCCGATGGAGATGGTGTTGGCCCAGCACAGGCCGGGAGCGTTCCAGGAGGTCTGCGCTGCCGAAGCCCCATTCCGTTCTGCCGAGTCTGCAGATCAGGGGAGGCAGAGGATTGGCCTGCCGCTTCCAGCTGGGTACCGGCACGAGTAGGGGAGAAAGGTGCGGCGGCAAGGTTGGAAGCCCTATGGCTTTGAGCAGGGCGGCGAGGCTATTCGAATGGGGACGCTGGCGCAGAGCCAGGAGCATCCGGCGATAGGCTCCCCCATAGGAACCGGCAGCCCACCAGGGCAAGGGACTGGTGCCTGCCGCACCTCCTTCGGTCAGCAACAGGGCCTCGGAGCAGGAGGAACAGAACCTGTTCACCAGACCGGGGGCTGGCAACGGTTGCCGGCACAAGGGGCAAGGTTTGCTGACAAACCACTCCAAGGGGGAAGGCCAGGGGCCCATCCGAAGGTGGACGTGGGACACGGGATGGAGGGGTACCAGGGGGACGCTTTAAGCCTTCCCAGGGATGGACCGCAGCATGGCCACAAGGGTGCGGTGGGCATCCTCGCTGTCGGTCAGAAGATGGTCAAAGGGCACCTGAACGGAAGCCCCATCCACGTCCAAAGTCATGGCCTGGGGTGCCACAGCCACCATGCGGGCTGATGCGGCGCCGGCCAAACCAGCGAAATGGTGGGCAAAGGCCAGCACGGCGGAAGCATGGTCGTCATTCATGTGGCGACAGATCCGATCACTCACGGCTGGGGTCAAGGGATCGGCACTCATGGCAAAAGCAGGCAGTGGATCAATTCTGCCGGGTTTCACGCGGGCGCGAACCGCTGCCAGAGCAGAAGGGCCAGGCGAAGCCCACTCCAACCCACGTAACCCGCCAGCACTACAAACAGGGCCATGGCCAAAAATGAGCGAATGCGGTCGGTCATCGTGCTGGCGTGGGGCTATTCACCTCCATCTTGCCTTGGGCCAGCAGGGCCATCCCAAGGGCCGCCGAGAGATTGGGACGG
Organism: Cyanobium sp.; assembly: GCA_040399505.1. Taxonomy (GTDB): domain Bacteria; phylum Cyanobacteriota; class Cyanobacteriia; order PCC-6307; family Cyanobiaceae; genus Cyanobium. The sequence goes on along the minus strand of JBBARZ010000088.1, from coordinate 6,417 downwards.
TTCAGGATGGGGATCCCCAACACCCGTTGCCGCAACAGTCGCCACTGGGCGTTTCGGGCTCCTCCTCCCAGGGTGAGGATGCGGCGGATGGGAGGGGAACCCAACTCCTGGAGTCGTTGCCAGCCCTGCTTTTCGATGGCGGTGATGCCCTCCAGCAGCGCCTGGAGAAACCTCGCATCACTCACGGGTCGGGGCTCCAGGATGGGTTCAAGCTGGGGATCCTCCACGGGGAAGCGCTCCCCCCGGCCCAACAGTGGGCGCAGCTGGAGGCCCGTTGCAACCTTGGGATCGATCTGGCGGCTTAATTCCTCGAGCATGGTGGAGCTGAAATACCGGCTCAACAGGGCCGCCCCCGTATTGGAGGCCCCGCCCACAAGCCAGCGGCCATTCACCCGATGACAACTCAATCCCGTCCCCTGAATCGGCTCAGGAACAAATTGCTTCAGCACCAGGGTGGACCCCAGCACGGTGATGCCCTCATCAAGGGGAGGATCCGCAGCCAGAACAGCTGCGTTGGCATCGGTGGTACCCGCCACCACCTGGCAGTCTGGAGACAACCCAAGAGCCTCGCCCACCGCAGGAGCCACGGTCCCCAGCACAGAACCACTGGGAACGATCTGGGGCAACGCCGAAAACCATGGCTCCCGGGCCAGAGAGCCCAACCACCCCTGGCTGACCAGATCCCAACCCAGGCGGAGGTTGTTGCCTTCCTCCCCCCAGCGCCAGCACCCCAGCAACCAGCCCATCAGCCAATCCGCCTGATGGCGGATCAGGAATGGGCCAAGAGTGGCGTGCTCACGGGCCATAGCCATGAGTTCTAAGGCCCGGGCCAGGCTGCCACTGGCCTGAGTTGCAGGGTGAGCTCCTGCCCCCCCCAGGAGTCGCCGAACCTCCGGAAGCTGGCTCGCACAGGCCTGATGGTAAGGAAGGGCCTGGCCTAGGCCATCGGCGAACAGGCTTCCATCCTCGCGGCAGAGCAATAGGGTGCCGGAGGTGCCCGCCAGGGCAACAGCCCGAATCTGCTGTTTCAGCTCAAAAGGGACTTCAAGGAGCAGCCGGAGAAACCCTTGTCTCCAGGACTCGGGATGTTCAAACGGTCCGGGGTAAGTGGTGGCTTGCTCGTGAAGGGAGTCGCCAAAGCGATTCACGAGAGCGAGGCGCACCCCACTGGTGCCGAAATCAATCCCGAGGGCCAGTTTGCACAAGATCCGCCGTGGCTTGTTTGAGGGTTTGGGCAATGGCAGTCACGTCTTCCCAAGGAAGCTTCAGATCGCTGCGGCCGAAATGACCGTAGGCCGCCACATCCCTGTAGAACCGGCCACCCCGTTGCTGGGGCAAGGAGCGCAAGCCAAAGGCTTCGATGATGGCCCCTGGGCGCAGGTCGAAATGCTCCTGGACAAGAGCTGTGAGATCACTGTTGCTGAGACTGCTGGTGCCAAAGCTCTCCACCAGAATGCTCACGGGTTTGGCTACACCAATGGCATAGCTGAGTTGCACTTCTGCCTTCCTGGCGAGGCCAGCGGCCACAATCGCTTTGGCCACATAACGGGCCGCGTAAGCAGCGGAGCGGTCCACCTTGGTGGGATCCTTGCCGGAGAAGGCTCCACCCCCGTGGCGGGCATAGCCGCCATAGGTGTCAACGATGATTTTGCGGCCCGTCAAGCCAGCGTCGCCCTGGGGCCCGCCCACCACGAATTTGCCGGTGGGGTTCACCAGGAAGCGGGTGGTGGCGCGATCCGGCTTCAGACTGAGATCCGCGGTGGCGGGCTCCACCACATGGGTCCAGAGGTCGGCCGCAATGCGCTCGCGCATGGCTTTTTCATCGCTGATGCCATCAATCTCCGCTTCGTGCTGGGTGGAGATGAGGAGGGTGTCGATGGCCACGGGACGATCGTCTTCGTACACCACGCTCACCTGGGTTTTGCCGTCGGGGAGCAGGTAGGGGAGCGTGCCGTTATGACGCACCTCTGCCAGGCCCCTGGCCAGACGATGGGCGAGGCTGATGGGCAAGGGCATCAACTCGGGAGTTTCATCACAGGCGTAGCCAAACATGATGCCCTGATCTCCTGCACCAACCTTGTCGAGGGGATCGCCAGCGTGATCGTCAGCCTCATCCACGCCCTGGGCGATGTCGGGCGACTGCTGATCGAGCGCAATCAAGACGGCACAGCTTCTGGCATCAAACCCTCCGGCTCTGTAACCCCGATAGCCGATGCCATCGATCACGTCCCGCACGAGATGGTTGAAATCCACCTTGGCCGCGGTGGTCACCTCACCGGTGATCAGGCAAAGCCCCGTATTGACAACGGTTTCACAGGCCACCCGGCTGGACGGATCCTGGCTAAGCAGGGCATCCAAGACCGCATCGCTGATCTGATCACAGATCTTGTCGGGATGGCCTTCCGTCACGGATTCAGAGGTGAAGACGTAACGGCTCATGGGATCAGGGGTCAAGATGGTGCCCAATCTTATGTTTTGGCGCCCGAGCTCCAGGTCTTCATGGACACGCCTTGATCCGGAACGACGGCCAATTCCTGCCAGTGATCGAAGAGGGGATAGCCGGTTTCCAGCTGCACCGGCTGCTGCCACCCCCCGCGATAGCCCAGCATCACGGCCACTCCGGCGGCACGGGCCATGCCCAGATCGCTATTGGCATCTCCAATCAAGGCACAGTGAGCCGGGGAGACCCCCAGGGTTTCGCAGAGGTGATGAATGGCCTGGGGATCAGGCTTGCGCGGGTGATGGTCTGCACTCCAGATCGAAGAGATCTGGTGGGAAAGCCCGTGCTGGTCGAGGAAACGCTGGATCCCGGAGCAGTCGTCGTTGCTGATCACAGCGCACTCCACAGCCCCGCGTTGCAAGGTGGCCAGGAAATCCACCAAGCCCTCCGTCGTTTCTGAAGCCTGTCGCTCAGGAGGGTGGTCAAGGTCGGCCAGGCGAAAGGTTTGCTCGGCCAGGGCCAGGGATTCGGGCCAGCCATGACCCACAAGGGTAAGGGCTACCGCGGTGCTGATCAGATTGTGGTCGCGGGCCGCAACGGCAGTGATCCCCGCTGGATCCAAAGTGACGCCTTGATCGTGAATGCCATACACCTTGCTCAGAAGGTCTTCGAGCTGGTGTGTTGCGCTTCCCCCCGCTAGGGAGAGGCAATGGCGAAGGCGTGACGTGGCAAGGGCAAGGAGCTTCGGTTCGCTCCGGCTCATGGTTCCATCCTTATCGAAGAGCACAGCCCGGATTTCTGCCGGCTGGCCCGCAAACAAAAGCGGTTTACCGCGCAAACAAAGATGGGCCATGCACCTGGGCGCCGATCAGTCGGCCGTGGGGATCATCGGTTCTCCATCTTCTGCCTGCTCCAAGAGCATCTGCTTATAACGGGCAGCCATTTCTTCCGCCTTATCGAACACTTTTTGCGGGTCGGTGAGCATGTCGCCGGGCTCAGGTTCAAGAGCTTTGGTGGAGAGCGAGATTCGGCCACGCTCAGCATCCAGGTCGATGATCATGACCTTCATTTGGTCATTGACATTGAGCACGGTATGGGGGGTTTCGATGTGTTCATGGCTGATTTCGGAGATGTGCAACAAGCCACTGACCCCACCGATATCGATGAACGCTCCATAGGGCTTGATACCGCGAACCGTTCCAAGCACCACCTCTCCCACTTCAAGGCGATTCATCTTGCGCTCCACCAGAGCCCGTCTATGGCTCAGCACAAGGCGATTTCTCTCCTCATCGACCTCCAGGAACTTGAGAGGAAGGAAATCCGCCACCAATTCTTCCTTCGCCTTGCGGGTGCTGATGTGGCTACCAGGGATGAAGCCCCTCAGGCCTTCCACCCGCACCAAAGCACCACCTCGGTTTGTGGCAAAGACTTCGCTGTAGATCGTGGCATCTTCTTTTTGTAATTGGCGCACTCGCTCCCAGGCGCGTTGATACTCAATCCGCCGGATCGAAAGGGTGAGCTGACCATCTTCATTCTCTTCGCTGAGAATGAAAAACTCCCTAACCTCTCCAGGTTCCAAAACGTCGGAGAGATGCTCCACCCTGTTGATGGAAACCTCTTGCAAGGGCATGAAGGCCGCCGTTTTGGCACCGATGTCAATCATCGCGCCCTTGGATTCCAGAGCAAAAACGGTGCCATTCACCACATCTCCAGGCTTGAAGTTGTAGTCGTATTTGGCAAGTAAGGATGCAAACTCATCCAGAGTGAACCCTACGCCGTCTGCCTCCCTTGTCCCCGCCCCACGGCTGCTGGAGCTATCTGCTGCTGGGATCTCCGCGGGAAGGGCCAGATCGGCCAGCTCTTCCAGTTCAAACTCTGTATCGAGCCCCTGCAGCTCTTGGGAGGGGGTGACGGTCATACGGGTCAGGCGGTCTGCCGGGAGCAGTGGGAAGGAACGGCCCACTACGCCGCCGGCGAGATGGACCAATTTCTGATCCTAGCCCTTGACCCTCCGATCAGTTGACGACCGTGAGCGTTTGTTTCGCATGGCTGGGTCGGCCGATCTGGCCAAGACCCTCCAGGGTGGCTACAAAGTCGGACACACTTCGAAATTGCCGGTAAACAGAGGCAAAACGCACATAGGCCACCTCGCTCATGGTTTTCAGCTGTTCCAGCACTAACTCCCCGATCTCAGTGCTCGACGCCTCGCGTTTGGCCCGCTGCTGAAGCACCAGTTCGATGTCGTCCACAAGCCTCTCGAGGAGATAGGCCTCCAGACCAGTTTTTTCACAGGCTCGGAGCAAGCCGTGGAGAAGCTTTGCGCGATTGAAGGTTTCGCGGGTGCCGTTCCGTTTCACAACGGTGATGGGCACGGTTTCCACGCGCTCATAGGTGGTGAAGCGGAAATCGCAGTTGAGGCATTCCCGCCGTCTCCGCACGCTTCTGCCCATGTCTGCAGCTCGCGACTCGAGGACGCGGCTATCGGTGTGTTGACAGGAAGGGCATTGCATGCCCAAAAACCGCGTTTGTAATCAATTGTACATAGCAATGATGATTTGAAAAGTGCTCACGATGAAAAAAGCCCCTCAAGTGAGGGGCCAAGGCAAGTGGGGAGAAGTTTACTTGCCGATTTTGGGAGGATCGCGGAAGGCAATCGCGAAAAACAGAGTGGAAATGGCAAGAGCCAAAATCAGGATGTAGGCGAAGCTCTCCATGGGAAGTCAGTGGTGAAGGGCAGGAGCCGAAGGTCAGCTAAGCGGTGTTCCCGCAGGAGGAACGTAACCCTGAGGTAGGCGACGAGTGGATCTATCGCCCAGCTTTTGGAACAACCCGAATTCAACCTGCTCGCCAAGATCGGGATCGATGCCTGCGAACACATCCCGGAAGAGGGTGCGTGCACCGTGCCAGATGTGGCCGAAGAAGAAGAGGAGAGCGAAGGTGGCGTGGCCGAAGGTGAACCAGCCTCGAGGTGAACTCCTGAAGGTGCCATCGGAGTGATAGGTCTCTCGATCGAATTCGAAGGCTTCTCCAAGCTGGGATTTCCGAGCCAGACGCTTGACGTCTGCAGGATCTGTGAAGGTTTGGCCATTGAGGGCACCCCCATAAACAGTGGCAGTGACGCCTTGCTGTTCAAAGGAATATTTGGCCTCCGCCCGGCGGAAAGGGATGTCGCCTCGGACAACCCCATCCTCGTCCTGGAGGACGACAGGGAAGTTCTCGAAAAAGTTGGGAAGACGGCGAACTTGCAGATCGCGGCCTTCCTTATCCGTGAAGGAAATGTGGCCGAGCCATCCGGTGGGAAGGCCATCGCCGTTCACCATGGGCCCAACGCGGAACAGTCCGCCTTTGGCCGGGCTGTTGCCAACGTAATCATAGAAAGCCAACTTTTCGGGGATGGATGCCCAGGCTTGTTCTTTGGTGGCTCCATCGTCCAGAGCGGTTTGCACACGACGGTTGATTTCCGTCTTGAAGTAGTTCTGATCCCACTGGTAGCGGGTTGGACCAAACAGCTCGATGGGTGTGGCTGCCGCGCCGTACCACATGGTGCCGGCTACGACAAAAGCAGCAAAGAACACTGCGGCAATTGCACTCGCAAGAACCGTTTCGATATTTCCCATCCGCAGGGCCTTGTAAAGCCGCTCCGGGGGCCGAGTGGTGATGTGGAAGATTCCCGCAATGATTCCCACAATGCCTGCGGCAATGTGGTGAGCCACGATCCCGCCGGGATTAAAGGGGTTGAATCCATCAGCCCCCCATGAAGGTTGCACCTTTTCTAGGTGGCCTGTGAGGCCATAGGGGTCTGAGACCCACATGCCCGGACCAAACACGCCGGTGAGGTGGAAGGCGCCAAAACCAAAACAACCCAAACCTGCGAGGAGGAGGTGGATCCCGAAAATCTTGGGCAAATCAAGAGCCGGTTCTCCGGTGCGGGGGTCCTGCCAGATCTCCAGATCCCAATAGGTCCAGTGCCAGATCGC
>JBBARZ010000087.1:0-7869 GCA_040399505.1 Cyanobium sp. | reverse complement strand
CCCGCATCACGGTGCGCGGCGGCCGCGGCGGCGACGGAATCACCGCCTTTCGGCGAGAGAAATATGTGCCCGCAGGGGGCCCCTCTGGGGGGGATGGGGGAAAAGGCGGCGATGTGGTGCTGCGCGCCGACAACAATCTCCAGACCCTGTTGGATTTCAAGTACAAGCGCCTGTTTGCGGCGGGCGACGGCACCCGCGGGGGGCCCAACCGCTGCACGGGCGCCAGTAGCCCCACCCTGGTGGTGCCGGTGCCCTGCGGCACGGAGGTGCGCCATGCCCGAACAGGAATCCTGCTCGGGGATCTCACCCAATCGGGGGAGGAACTGGCGGTGGCCATGGGCGGGAGGGGGGGGCTGGGCAACGCCCACTTCCTAAGCAACCGCAATCGGGCCCCGGAGCGCCACACCGAAGGGAAGGAAGGGGAGGAATGGTTGCTCCAGCTGGAGCTCAAGCTCCTGGCGGAGGTGGGCATCATTGGCCTACCGAATGCAGGCAAGAGCACCCTGATCTCCGTGCTCTCAGCGGCCAGGCCCAAAATTGCCGACTATCCCTTCACCACCCTGGTGCCCAATCTGGGTGTGGTGCGCAAGCCCAGCGGAGATGGAACTGTGTTCGCTGACATTCCCGGCTTGATCGAAGGAGCCGCAGCTGGAGCCGGTCTGGGCCACGACTTCCTGCGCCACATCGAGCGCACCAAACTGCTGGTGCATCTTCTCGATTCCAGCTCAGAGGATGTGGTGGCGGATCTGGCCGTGGTGGAAAACGAACTCAAGAGCTACGGCCATGGATTAGCGAACAAACCTCGCCTTGTGGTGCTCAACAAAGGGGATGTGCTCGATGAGGCCACCCAGAGGGAAAAACTGACTGCAGTGGAGGAATTTGGAGGAGGAACCTCCTGGATTCAGAGGCGGCCCCTCTTGATTTCTGCAGCCACCTCCCAGGGGTTGGATCCCCTCAAGGAGGCGGTCTGGCAGCAGCTGGACGGGAATCAGTCGTCGTAAACCCGGCACTCGGGGGCTTCCGGGTTCAGGTCGCAGAACACCTCCAGAGGGGTGGGATCGTGGCTGTCCTCGGGATGGTGCGACTTGAACTCTTCGAGGCTCTTGAGTTCCTCTTCCAGGTGGCGGACTTTGCCGACATCTCCCGCAGCACGGGCTTGCTCAATGTCTTGTTTGTCTTTTTGGATGTGCTCGTCGATGCTTTTCATGACAGACGGCCGCGATTGCCGGCGAAAGTTCACGGTGCTTACCTTACGGGGCCCATCGCCCAAGCGACGGCCACATGTGCGCTGGTGCTGATGAACACCTCTGGTTACGGAAGTCCGGCCCGCTCGCTGAGGGAGAGCCAACGTTCTTCCCCCGCTTCAATCCGTTCAACCAGTTCGGCCAATTTCTGGCTGAGCTGCCCGAGTTCGCTGAATGCCACCACTGATCCAGACAAGGTCATCTGCTCTTCCAGAGATCGCCTCTCTTCCTCCCAATGGGGGAGATCCCTCTCCAGCGCCTCCAGTTCCCGGCTTTCCTTATTGCTGAGCCGTTGCCCACCCCCCGATCCCCCACGGTTGCGCGATGGGGCGGGGGGAGAAGGTGGGGGCGCTTTGGCGGTCACAGCAGCGGGGGCGGCCTTCTGGGCCTCCAGATAGGCGCTGTAATTGCCCTCAAAACGTCGGATCTGCCCACTCCCCAGCACAAATAGGCGGTCGACGGTGCGATCCAGAAACCACCGATCGTGGGACACCACCACCACACAGCCGCGGAAGTCCTCCAGAAAGTCTTCCAACACCCCCAGGGTGGCGACATCCAGATCGTTGGTGGGTTCATCCAGCAGGAGCACATTGGGGGCTTCCATCAACAGGCGACAGAGATGCAACCGGCGGCGTTCCCCGCCGGAGAGCTTGGCCACGGGCTGGTGCTGCTGGGCGGGCGGGAAGAGAAAGCGCTCCAGCAGCTGGGACGCGCTGAGGTCCTTGCCGTCCACCTGCACACGGGTGGCCGCCTCGTTCACCACGTCGATCACCTTGCGCGTCTGGGGCCCGTCCAGCACCGCACTGTGCTGATCAAAGACAGCCAGCCGCACCGTTTCCCCCAGCTCCAGCACCCCGCCACTGGGCGGACGGCGGCCAGCCAACACCTCCAGCAGGGTGGATTTGCCCACCCCATTAGGCCCGATGATCCCCACCCGGTCTTCCGGGCTGAAGTCGTAGGTGAAACCGGCCAGCAAGGGGCGCTCTTCCACGGCCACGGCCAGCGCCTCGGCCCGGATCACCCGCTTGCCCAGCCGCTGGGCGGTGGCGGCCATCTCCAAGCGGCCCCGACCCTTGCTCGGTCCGGCCTCCTGCAGGGCCGCGATGCGCTGCAGCCGGGCTTTCTGTTTGGTGCTGCGCGCCTTGGGGCCCTGGCGGAGCCAGGCCAGCTCTCGCCGGAGAGTGGAGCGGTAGGTGGCGGCCGCAGCGGCCGCCACCACCTCCTCCTGGGCCCGCTGCTCTAGATATGCGGCGTAATGGCCGGCGTACTCTCGGGCCTCACCCCCTTCCACTGCCACGATCCGGCGTGTCACTCGATCAAGCAGGTAGCGGTCGTGGGTGACGAGCACCACGGCGCCGGGATAGCGATCCAACCAACTCTGGAGCCACTCCACCCCCTCTGCATCGAGATGGTTGGTGGGTTCATCGAGCAGCAACACATCGGGCTGGGCCACCAGGGCCTGGGCCAGGGCCACTCGCCGCCGGTTCCCCCCAGAGAGGGAGCCCATGGTGCGTCCAAGCACCTCGGGTCCGGATCCGATGCCCAACCGATCCAGCACGGTGTGGCAATCCCGCTCCAGGTCCCAGGCCTGGCGAGCATCCATCAGTAGCTGCACCTCCGCCAGGGAGGACAGCAACAAGGTCGACTCTGGTTCTGCACTGAGGGCCAGGGAGAGGCGCTCGTACTCACGCAGCAGATCCATGCGCTCACCCCCCCCCTGAAACACCTGCTCCAGCACGGTGGCTGCCGGATCAAAGACCGGCTCCTGATCCAGGAGCACCACCTCCAGGCGCGCCTGGCACTGGCGCCGTCCGCTCTGGAGGGGCTCCACGCCAGCCAACACCTTCAGGAGAGTGGATTTTCCCGCCCCATTGGGGCCGATCAGCCCCAGCCGATCCCCGGCCGCCAGGGTGAGATCCAAATCGCGAAAGAGGGTCCGTAGCCCGAAATCCTTGCTGGCGCCCTCCAGGCGGATGAGGGTCACAGGATCGCTTGTTCGAGATGGGCGAACACACTTTTGTCGCCCACATCAGCGGCAGCGGGCATAGGGAATTTGCGCAGGCAAAGCACCAGCAGCAGGCCTGCTTGAAGGGTCAGCAGAGCCAGGGTGGTTGGCACTCCCAGCAGGCCAGTGAGGCGGCCCAGCAGGGCCAGGGGCAGCAGCAGAGTCACCCCGATCGCCTCCGGGCGCCGAAAGCAGAAGAATTCCTTGAAACCAATGCCGGTGAGCGCCGCGAAGAAAGGCCCCATCGCCAGGATCGCCAGGGGACGCTGGAAGGCCTCGTTCACCATCCCCTCCGGCGTGAGCCAGGCGGCCAGGGCCACAAAACCCACGCATCCAGCCAGCCAGAAGAGTTGCAACGCCTGATGGAGGGGCCGCAGATAGATGTGAATCCAGCGCAAGGCCAGCCCCAGGCCCACGCCCATCACCACCAGCCAGGGCCAGAGCCAACGACTGCCCCATTGATGCCATTGAAGGGCCAGGGCCAGCTGGGCTATAGCCACGCTGGTGAGGGCCAGCCGATAAGCCCGCACTTCTCGGCGATCGTCAGCCGTGATCGTGTAAGGGCCATAGACCCCTTCAAACACGGGGTCGGAGGAGGAGGGGGGAGAGGCCAGGCTGCTGCTCATGGCGGGCTTGGGGGTGTGCTGTTCACCAGTGTGGCCAGATCCGGCCCCGCTGGGATGAGGCCGGAGGGGTGGAGGGGAAAAAGGGCACCGAAATAATCCTGGCGCCACTGGTCGGCAAAACAGGTGGCCGCCACCCCCGGCAGGGCAAAGACGCGGGCCCTCCAGCGCCAGAGAGCCGGCAGCTGCCAGAGAGGCCGCTGGCTGCAGCCAAACAGGGGGGCGTACACCATCTCCCAACGAATCAGGGTGGGGAAGAGCACCACATCCGCCAGGGTGGGCACGTCAGCGCTGCAAAGCCAGTGATTGCCTGCCGTCTCCTGCTGCTGCAGAGCCTGATCCGCCGCCTCCAAGGCTGCAAACAGGGCCGACTGGTCAGCGTCGTAAGCCTGCTGCGTGCGGGCGAAGCCGCAGCGATACACCCCATCATTCACGGCCTCCTGAAACAGGCCGCGCCAGTGCCCGATCGCCTCCAGCTCTGCGGCAGGCTCCAGATTCGGAGCAGAGGCTTGGGCCGGCCAACGGTTGAGGAGCTCGATCACGCGAGCGCTCTCGTTCACCAGAATCCGGCCCGTTGCTTGCTCCACAACCAGGGGAACGGTGGCTCGAGCCTGGTGATTTCCCCCACTGCGGCGATAGAGATCGGCAAGGGTGCTACAGCCGAGGAAGGGTTCGGAAAAGCGCCAGCGCCCCGCCTCCGGATCGGGTTCCACTCTCAGCAGCGAAAGGGCATCACCCAGTCCGCGGAGGGCCCACACCAGCCATGCCCGATGGGCCCAGGGGCAGCTGCGGCCAACGATTAAGGCATAGGCCCCTGGCTCTGCGGCGTCCTGCGGCACTGGCGGCAAGGCGATGTAGGCCCCTTCCGGCCGTCGGTAATGGCCCGCCCCATCGGCGGGGGCCAGGCCGCCCATGAGCTGCAGCCATTGCCAGTGCCAGAAGGCCCGCACACTGCGCACAAGGGCCGGAGGGGGCGACATGGGCGACAGACAACTGGCCTAACTCTGCGTCAGGGTGGAGGAAAGGACAGCCAGCTGGTCATGGCGCAAGGGAGCTTGGAGAGGGCGGCGCGGGTGCTGGTGGTGGGGGGCACGCACGGCAACGAGCGCAACGGGGTGCAGCTGCTCGAGCACTGGCGCCAGGTGCCGGAGAGCCTTGCCACCGCTGGGCTAACCGTGGAGTTCACCCTCGGCAATCCAGGGGCGATTGTCGCCGGCCGGCGTTATGTGGAGCGGGATTTGAATCGGAGTTTTTCCCCCACCCTGCTGCAGAACAACAACCACCAGGAGGCAGAGGTGTGTCGGGCGCGGGAGCTGCTCGCCGCTTGGGGCCCCGAGGGCGCCACGCCCTGCACCGTCGTGCTGGATCTGCACAGCACCACGGCAGCCATGGGAAATTGTCTGGTGGTGTACGGCAGGCGGCCGGCCGATCTGGCTTTGGCGGCTGGATTGCAAGGCCGGCTTGGGCTGCCGATCTACCTGCATGAAGGGGATCCGGCCCAAAGCGGCTATCTGGCGGAGCAATGGCCCTGCGGCCTGGCGATCGAGGTGGGTCCGGTGGCCCAGGGGGTGGTGAACGCCACCATCTGCCAGCAAACCCAGCTGGCCGTGGAAGCCGCCCTGGCCCTACTGGCAGAGGCAAGGCGTGGGGCTGTAGCCCTTCCCCCCCAAGTGGTGGTCCATCGCCACCTGCGCAGCCTGGATCTCCCCCGAAATGGCCAGGGCATCCCCAAGGCCCGTGTGCACCCCAAACGCCAAGACCGCGACTGGCAACCGATCAGGGCGGGAGAGCCCATCTTTGAAGGCACGGATGGCACCAGCCTGGGCTGGATCCCTAAGCCTGGGGATCCAGCGGCGGTGTGGCCGGTGTTCATCAACGAGGCGGCCTATGAAGAGAAGGGAATCGCCCTGAGCCTCACCCAGAGAGAAACCTGGGATGGGGATGCCGAGTGGGGAAACGCCTTGATCGCCTTGATGGAAAGCGCAGGCCCCGACTTGCAACCCAGATAGCCAGATCCAAAAAAGGGCCGCCCGAGGCAGCCCTTTTGGAGGTGAGTGATCGTTAACTTCAGACCAGGATTAAGTGGTCGTGGAAGCAAAATCAGGATAGGCCTCCATGCCATGTTCGCCGATATCAAGGCCTTCGATCTCCTCAGGTTCGGTGACGCGGATGCCATTGAAGATGGCAGACATGATCGACCAGAGAATCCAGGAGGCCAACACTGAAAACAAAGCAAATGCGAGCACTCCAACAATCTGAATACCCAGCTGGTTGAATCCGTGGCCGGTCAGCAGGCCTTTGTCTTTATTGAAAAGACCAACGGCCAAGGTGGCCCAGATTCCGCAGGTGCCATGAACGGAGAAGGCACCAACAGGATCATCAATCTTGAGGGAATCGATGAACATCACGGAAAACACAACAAGCACTCCGGCAATGAAGCCCACAACCCAAGCTGCAGGCATCGAATAGCCATCACAGCCAGCCGTGATGCCCACCAAGCCGGCCAGGATGCCGTTGATCGTCATCGTGAGGTCGGGTTTACCCCCCATGAGCTGACTGGTGATCGTTCCAGCAATACCACCTGCAGCTCCCCCCAGGGTTGTGGTGACAGCAATGTAAGGAACCTCAGGCGCCATGGATAACCAGGATCCAGGGTTGAAGCCATACCAGCCAATCCAAAGAATCAAACAACCCAAGGTAGCGATGGCCAGGTTGTGGCCGGGAATCGCCTGGGGCCTGTTGTTCATGAATTTACCAATTCTGGGACCTAAAATGATTGCCCCTATCAAACCAGACCAAGCACCAAAAGAGTGCACAACAGATGATCCTGCGAAGTCGATAAAGCCAAGTTTATTGAGCCACCCTTCACCCACATTCCATTGCCAAGATCCGGAGATGGGATAAAGAATCCCAACAAGAATTAGGGAGAAAATGACAAATGGGGCAAATTTAATCCGCTCAGCAACCAAACCGGAAACAATCGTGGCTGCAGTGCCGGCAAAAGCAGCCTGAAAGAGAAAATCGACGCTTGGAACCAACTTCCCTTCATTGATCATTTCCGGGGTGACGGTGGGATCAAAGAACAAACCGCCAAACTTCAACCAACCGGGAATCACCCAGTCAGCGTTATACATTATTTTATAACCAATGAACCAATAGGCAGTAACCGCAAGAGCAAAGACAATGAGATTTTTTGCCAGAATATTTACCGCATTCTTTTGGCGGCAAAGCCCTGCCTCCACCATGGCAAAGCCGGCATTCATGAAGATCACCAACACCGCAGAAATCAGGAGGAAGAGGTTGTTGGCGAGAAAGGCCGGGGTGAGCTCAGGGAGCTCGGCGGCCTTTGCGGACAGGTTGAACAAACCCAGCCCCAGGAGAGCAACGGGAACACAAGCAAGCCAAGTGAGCACCCGTGGGGACTGGATTCCTTTGAGACCCCGAAAAAACAGGATGGGAGCCTCTTGCAGGCTTTCTGAATGGGGTGCTGGGGCGGATCGTCTCCGCCTGGAAGAAAAGGATTGGGTCATGGGCTCTTGAATGAGGGCCTGAGCCTGCAAGCGGACTGAGGGAAAAGCACAATCCGTTGCAGCACAGGACCTTGACAACCTCATTATTTAGATCCAAAGGAAGACTATTTGTATCGGAATGCACAGTTGCCCAATGAAAGAAGCAACCAGTCAGGGATGGGACATCAAGATTGATGACATGATGCCCGAAACGTTCTTGATGGACAGAATCAAGCCGATAAACATGTGGGGAGCTGTTTCCCATCCATGGCCAACCCAATGCGTTATCGCGGAGTTCCCTACGAGAAGGCCTCCCATGAGAAGCCCTCCACCCGCCCCGTGGAGCACACCTATCGCGGCCGTCGCTATCAGGCTGCCCTCCTCCATGAGGCCGCCGCTGCCGACACGAAAGCGGACCTTTGCTACAGGGGCCTTCACTACGTGAGCCACCGCGGTTTGCTGAGCGCTCAGGGCTGAGCCCCTGCAGC
>JBBARZ010000086.1:0-7893 GCA_040399505.1 Cyanobium sp. | reverse complement strand
GCAACAAGATCCTTCGCCTGGCCCGCGGCTTCCGCGGCAGTAACGGCAGTCTGTTTAGGACCGCCAACCAGCGGGTCATGAAAGCCCTCTGCAACTCCTATCGCGACCGGCGACGCCGCAAGCGCGACTTCCGTCGCCTCTGGATTGCACGCATCAACGCCGCGGCCCGCCAAAACCAAACCACCTACAGCAGGCTGATCGGTGGATTGAAGAAGGCCGACATCCGCCTCAACCGCAAGATGCTGGCCCAGCTGGCCATTGCCGACCCCTCCGCCTTCACCACTGTGGTGACCACCGCGATCCGCTGACGGACCCTCAGCGATGCTTGACATCCTGCCGGATGCTTACTTAATCGGACTGATCGGATTGTTGGCCATCGCTGCCGTGGCGGTGGGACGGCAGATCCTGCGCGTTCGGGCTGATGAGCTCACCCTGTCTCGGCTCGGCGGCAGCAAAAAAGCCGACAGCAGTTCTCTAGACGCGGCCAGCCTGTATGAGCTGGCTTCCGTTCAGCTTCGCAAGCGGCTTTATGACCAAGCCGCCGATACCCTCAAAGCCGCACTGAAGCAATCCGAAGCGGAACAGGCCCCTTCAGAGGCCCTGGCTCTGATGGAAAACGCCATGGGTTTTGCCCTGGCGGCCCAAAACAAATATCCGGCAGCGATACGCCACTACCGCTCGGCTATCAAGGCCAAGCCGGACTATCCCGTAGCCCTGAACAATTTGGCTTTTGCTCTGGAAAAACAAGGCAAGGTGGAGGAATCCCGGCAGACCTACGAACAGGTGCTAACCCAGGATCCAGGCAACAAAACGGCCCAGAAGCGGCTCAAATCGCTCGACCGTCGCGCCGGCATACCCTCCAATAAAGCAGCCTGATCACCATCACCACAGACCGCGAACCACCCCTGCGGCGGTTGTGGGCGATGGCCCTGGATTCAACTGCAACCGTCCTCCCATGCCCGTGGCCCGGTCAGGAATCCAGCCACTAAGCGATAAGCCCTGCTGGCCCTGAAACTCACCGCCAGGCTCAAGCATCGCCCCCATGCTGTTGCCAAGGATGAGCAGATCAAGCTGGTTGGATTTGGCGTTGATGGTTCCCTGTACGGGCGTGCTGAGTCCCGCCAAGGTCAACTGCCCGCGAAGATCCACCATCTGGCCCAGGGGGATGACCCGCTCTAGCACCAGGGCGGCCGGAATGGCTTGGGGGCTCGTGAAGGCGCGATAGGTGCCTTTCCAGTGCCGAGGGATCCGTTCGGCGATCAGCTGGGCCCGTCCCACAGGGTCGTAAGCCTCTACCCCAGTGCCAGGGATCTCAGCAGGGGGTGCGGCAGGGAGAACGGGCGGCGTGAAGGGCCCAAATGGCTCGCCCGCAGAGGGAAGGCTGGCCGCCAAAAGGAATGGAGCCAGGGCCACCGGCAGGGGCATCGCGCTTAAGCAGCTGCCAGCGCACACTAGGGGGACAAGACAGGGAAAAGAACACCCCATGTGCCCCTTGCCCGAAGAACCTGCCGCCGCCGGGGATGAGCTGGTGATCGGTGGCCATCGCTTTGGAAGCCGGTTGATGACAGGAACCGGGAAGTACCCCTCTCTGGAGGTCATGCAGGCCAGCCTTGAGGCCAGCGGGTGCGCCATCGTCACGGTGGCCGTGCGTCGTGTACAAAACCAGGCCGAGGGTCATCAGGGGCTCATGGAGGCGATCGATTGGGGGCGGATCTGGATGCTGCCAAACACCGCCGGCTGTGCCACGGCCGAGGAGGCCATCCGGGTGGCCCGACTGGGCCGGGAGCTGGCGAAGCTGGCTGGCCAGGAGGACAACACCTTCGTGAAGCTGGAGGTGATCCCCGATCCACGCCACCTGCTCCCCGATCCCTTCGGCACCCTGCAAGCGGCTGAGCAACTGGTGCGAGAAGGCTTCACCGTTCTCCCCTACATCAATGCCGATCCCCTGCTGGCCAAACGGCTGGAGGAGGTGGGATGCGCCACGGTGATGCCCTTGGGATCCCCGATCGGCTCGGCCCAGGGCATTCGCAACGCGGCCAACATCGCCTTGATTATCGAGAACGCAGGTGTTCCCGTGGTGGTGGATGCCGGAATCGGCGTCCCCAGCGAGGCGGCTGAAGCCATGGAGATGGGTGCGGACGCGCTCCTGGTTAATAGCGCCATCGCCCTCGCGGGGGACCCGGCAACCATGGCCCACGCCATGGCCCTGGCCACCTGCGCAGGGCGCATGGCCCACTTAGCAGGACGGTTGCCCATGCGCCCGGAGGCCAGCCCAAGTTCTCCGAGCCAGGGCCGGGTAGGCACCTAAAGGGGCTCCCTGCCACTGTGACGAAGCGTGCCGGACTGCGGACGGCAAAGGCGACCCCCCATAGGGTTTCCCCAATTTCACCATTCCCCATGCAGGTCACCCAGGAAGATGGCGGCAAGCTCAACGCCTTTGCCACTGAGCCCCGCATGGTGGTGATGGAGCCAGGGGAGGCCCCTCGCTCCAATCGGCTCCTGCTCATCGGAGGCGGTGTGCTCGTGCTGGTGCTGATGGCGGTGGCCAGCCGCATCAGCTGATGCCCGTTGGATCCGCCGAAGACCTGTAGTAGCTTGCTGCGTTAAGCAACCGCGCATTCAGGAGTCTCGAGGTGAAGGTCCTTGTTCTCGGCGGCGACGGTTTCTGCGGCTGGCCCTGCGCGGTGAATCTGGCCGATGTCGGCCACGACGTGGTCATCGTGGACAACCTCAGCCGTCGCAAAATTGACATTGATCTCGGCGTTGAGTCCTTGACTCCCATCGCCGGTATCCGGGACAGGCTGACGGCCTGGGAACAGGTGGGAGGGCGGCCCATTCGGTTTGCCCACCTCGATATCGCGAAGAACTATGACCAACTGCTGGAGCTACTGCGCCAGGAGCGGCCCGAAGCTGTTGTTCACTTCGCTGAGCAGCGGGCTGCGCCCTATTCCATGAAATCCAGCGCCACGAAGCGCTACACCGTGGATAACAACGTGAATGGCACGCACAATCTTTTGGCGGCCATCGTGGAGAGCGGACAGGACATCCACATCGTGCATCTTGGGACCATGGGGGTGTATGGATATGGATCCCATCGGGGAGCCACGATCCCCGAGGGCTACCTGACGGTGGAGGTTCCCCAAGCGGATGGCAGTCGGTTCACCGAGAAGATCCTTCACCCAACGAATCCAGGCAGCGTCTATCACATGACCAAGACGCTCGATCAATTGCTGTTCTTTTATTACAACAAGAACGACAACATCCGCATCACGGACCTTCACCAGGGAATTGTCTGGGGAACCAACACTGCCCTGACTGAAAAGGATCCCCGTCTCACCAACCGATTTGATTACGATGGGGATTACGGCACGGTGTTGAACCGTTTTCTGATGCAGGCCGCCATTGGCTATCCCTTGACTGTGCACGGAACAGGGGGGCAGACCAGGGCCTTCATCCACATCCGCGACTCCGTTCGCTGTGTGCAGCTGGCCCTGGAGCACCCGCCAACCCATGGGGAGCGGGTGAAGATTTTCAATCAGATGACCGAAAGCCATCGCGTGGCCGATTTGGCAGAGAAGGTTGCTGCCCTCACTGGAGCACAGGTGAGTTACCTCTCTAACCCACGCAATGAGGCCATCGAGAACGACCTAATCGTGGACAACCGTTGCTTCATTGAGCTGGGCCTCAAACCCACCACCCTCGATGACGGCCTGCTCACGGAAGTGGTGGATGTGGCGCGGCGCTGGGCCGATCGCTGTGATCGCTCCCGCATCCCCTGCCTCTCCGCATGGACGCGCCGTCAGGCTGCGGCCATCGGATCACCAGCCTGAATGGCCCGTCTGTGAAGATCGTCTTTTTCACGGAGACCTTCCTCCCCAAGGTTGATGGGATCGTCACCCGGCTCACCAAAACGGTGCAGCACCTGGTGGCCGGGGGAGATGAGGTTCTGATTTTCTGCCCTGAAGGAGCTCCAGAGGAGTTCATGGGAGCCAAGGTGGTGGGCGTACCGGCCATGCCGCTCCCCCTCTACCCCGAACTCAAGCTGGCCCTGCCCAGGCCTGCTGTCTCCGATGCTCTCGACCGGTTCGCCCCCGACCTGGTGCATGTGGTGAATCCAGCCGTGCTCGGGTTGGGTGGCATCTGGCTGGCTCGATCCCGGGGGCTGCCTCTGGTGGCCAGCTACCACACCCACCTGCCGAAATACTTGGAGCATTACGGAATGGGCATGCTGGAGCCCCTGCTCTGGGAACTGCTCAAGACAGCCCACAACCAGGCCCAGCTCAACCTGTGCACGTCGACGGCCATGGTGGCGGAACTGGCTGCCAAGGGAATCCAACACACTGCGCTCTGGCAACGGGGTGTGGATACGGAACTCTTCCAGCCCTCGTGCCGTTCGGAAGCCATGCGGGCCCGGCTGCACGGACAGCACAGCGATACGGGCAATCTCCTTTTGTACATCGGGCGACTTTCGGCTGAAAAGCAGATCGAGCGGATCCGTCCCGTGCTCGATGCCCTCCCCCAGACCCGCCTGGCCCTGGTAGGCGACGGTCCCTACCGTCCCCAGTTGGAGCGGCTCTTCGAAGGCACAGCAACCACCTTTGTGGGCTACCTGGCGGGGCAGGAGCTGGCCTCCGCCTACGCCAGCGGAGATGCCTTCCTGTTCCCCTCCTCCACCGAAACCCTTGGGCTGGTTCTTCTAGAAGCCATGGCAGCAGGGTGTCCGGTGGTGGGAGCCAACCGAGGCGGGATTCCTGACATCGTGAGTCATGGGGAAAACGGCTGTCTTTACGACCCAGACGAACCCGTGTCACTGGTGAGCGCTGTGGAGGTTTTACTGGGCGACCCGGACACCCGCATGACCCTGCGGCAGGCAGCCCGGCAGGAAGCCGAGCGCTGGGGGTGGGGCAGTGCCACCAACCAGCTCAAGGAGTACTACACCCGTGCCGTGAATCCCAGCAAAGTGCCCTTGTTGGCTTGAGGAAGATCAGGGTGCCCCGACGGCCGATGGAGTGCGGGGCTGGGCTGGGCGTTGTCCTTGAAACCAGGTGGTCAGCAGGGCCTTCACCATGGGAACGGCAACTGTGCCGCCATACCCTCCGCTGTTTTCGCCGAAGGCGATGATGACCAGATCGGGGTGATCGGCTGGGGCATAGCCCCCGAACCAGGCATGGTCCGGCCGGGGGGGATCCTCGGCCGTACCCGTCTTCCCTGCAACGGGAGGCAGAGTTGGGTCATTGAGGATCGTTGCTGTTCCTTCGGTAACCACCTCCCGCAGGCCTTTCCTCAAGGAACGGAGAGTTTCAGGCCGTAGGCCGATCCACGATCGAGCTGTGGGTTGTTCAACGAGGTGGGGCGTCACCAGCCACCCCCCATTGGCCACCGCTGCGTAGAGGCGGGCCATCTGGAGCGGGGTCACGGTCACCGCTCCCTGGCCGATGGCGGAGGTGATGGTGTCCACAGGCGTCCAGGGCTCATCCAGCACCTTCTGTTTCCATTCGGGATCCCCCAAAAGGCCTGGGGTTTCCTCATCTCGAATCTCGATCCCCGTCAAGCTGCCGTAGCCCATGCGGCGAGACGCCTTAAAGAGTTCCTCCGGGCCCACCTTCAGGCCCACCTGGTAGTAGAAGCTGTTGCTGCTCACGGCCAAGGCCTTGGGGAAGCCGATGCTGCCGAATGAGCCATGATCGGCATAACACTGACCGTAATAACAGAAGCTGCCCATGGTGGGCACGGTGGATTTTTCCGTGTATTTGCCCGATTCCAGAGCCGCGATCGTGGTGACGATCTTGAACGTGCTGGCGGGAGGGAACCCCTGAAACGCGCGGTTGAGCATGGGCGCCTCAGGACGGTTCAGGTCATTCCACTGGCTGAGGGTGGGGCCATCCGCAAACATGTTGGGATCGAAGGTGGGTCGGCTGGCCAAGGCCCGGATCGCGCCGGTGCGAGGGTCCATCGCCACGATGGCCCCCTTGGCCACCGTGCCCAGGGCCTGCTCCGCTGTTTTTTGCAGATCCAAATCCAAGGTGAGCTTGAGGTCTTTCCCCGGCCGCGCGGGCTTGTCTCCCAAGACACGCTGCACCTGGCCGGCGGCGTTGATCTCCAGCTGCTGCCCCCCCCATTCGCCGCGGAGAGTGGTTTCATAAGCCCGCTCCAAACCACTGCGGCCGATCCGGTCGTTGATCCGGTAGCCCTGGGGCTGGAGGCGCCCATATTCCTCCTCCGTGATGCTGGTGGCGGTGCCCAACACATGGGCGCCGAGGGAACCATGGGGGTAATGGCGAAGCACATTGACCACCACCTCGGCCCCGTAGAGCACCCCAGACTGTTCCCGAAAACGAAGCACCTGGGCTTGGGTGAGGGGGCCAGCCAGCTCAATTTGAAATTCTTTCGCCTCAAGGCCTTTCCTGTAGCGAGCCTCCATGGTCTCCGGAGGGAGCCCCAGAAGCGAAGCCAGGCGATCCCTGAGATCCGGCCACTGCCCCTTTTTGACGAATCGGGGTTGGACCGCCAAGGTGTAGGTCAACCTGTTGGTGGCCAGCACCCGGCCCTGCCGATCGAGCAACCGCCCGCGGATGGGATGGCGAGGAATGAGGCGAATCCGATTTTCATCGGCCATCACCTTGAATTCGGAGCCGTGGAGCAGCTGAAGCCAGGCCAGGCGGGCCACGATGGCTCCGCCCAATAAGAGCATCAGAAGCATGATCCAGAAGGCCTGGTGGGCCAAACCCGTACGGCGTGAAGCTCCCGGCAGGGCAACAAGGCGCATGGACACTCCTAGGGCGCCTCCAAGCAGCGCTCAAGTTGGCTCAACCGGGTGGAGATTCTCTTAAGCGCCTCCTGCAACTCCTGGGGCGGCTCCTCCCGAGGGGGGTCAACCATGAAGGCCTGAGCCGAGATGGGCCCTTCGGTGGGCACATCCCTCACTTCCACTTTCACAACGGGGTTCCCCAAACCCGGCTGAACACGGTCCAGGTTGTCACGCACGGATCGGGCTGCAGGCTCCCCTTCTTCCCGCAAACGACCGAGCGGGTCAGGGTTGCTGCCATCAAAGGCTGCCAAGACTTCCTTTGCCCCACCCTTGCGCACCCGATCTGCCACCGCCAAGCCAACGGGCAAGACATCCTGCATCAGGGTGAGACGGAGGGCGTCAAAGGGATCAGCAGCCATCGGCGTAGCACGCGGCAAGTTGACTCTTCCAGTTTGGCCCGCCACGCCCCGGGGAATGGGACATCAGGGGGCAGGCAGCTCGAGAGGTGGTTGGGCTGCCGTTGGCCTGCAGAAGTGGTGACTCCCCAACCACCAACCCGCAGCCATGGCAAAGACAAACAGTCCACTGATGGGCACCAAAGCAGAGCGGGTGGAGGGCAACGCCAGCCATTCCATCCAGTTCCTGAGCCAACGCTCCCGATCAAAACGACGGCGATCCCGCAACACCAGTTTTTCCCGCCGGCGATAGGCCTTCTCCACCCAGCGCTCAAAGGATTTCTTCTTCGTGACGGCCATTTTGCGCTCCACCTCCAGCAGCTGGCCGGCGGTGAGCTCAGGGTTGAAGGTGCTGATCAGCTCCAGGGTTTTGAGGAACATCTCCACGGCGCCATCTTTAGTTGGGCGCTCCTGGTCATCCAGCAGGTCCCAGTCGAGCTCGGGATAGAAGCGAAGGCGATTGGACTGGATCTGTTCCTCCGGGAGCTGGCCAGGCTCCCGCAGCCAGCGGTCTGTATTGGCGTCGAAGCGGCGCCAATACAGAAAGGGATTCAGGTACACCGTCTTGCCGCCCACCAGGATGCTGTCCTGCTGGAGGCGACGCTGCAGCTGGAGATCCGGATCAGTACTGACGGTGGAAGGCACAGCGGCTGACAAGGGGCCGGATTCGGGTTCCCGATCGTATCGGCG
>JBBARZ010000085.1:0-7962 GCA_040399505.1 Cyanobium sp. | reverse complement strand
CGACCGGGCCTACCGCATCGGCCAGACCAACCGGGTGATGGTGCACAAGTTCATCGCCAGCGGCACGGTGGAGGAGCGGATCGACCGCATGATTCAGGAGAAGTCGAAATTAGCCTCCGACATCGTGGGAAGCGGAGAGGAGTGGCTGGGGGGCCTGGATGTGAGCCAGCTCAAGGAACTGGTGGCCCTGGAGGAGGGCTGAAGGCCTGGTTGCATGAATACGCGCCAACCCCTGCTGAGGTCAACGGGCGCAGAAGCGCACCAGCATGGAGGCCGAATCCTTTGGTGGGGTCAATTCGTTGGGATCAAACGGGGGCACTTCGGCCTTGGCCGCCATCGGCGCGCGAGCCACATACGGGGGTCGATCATCCTCCGCCTGCACCTCCAGGGGCCTGAGGGAGGCCAACCCCAGAGCGGAAGCCACATCCTGGGCACGGTGGAAAGCCTGTCGGTAAGCCGCTACGAGCAGGGCCCTTCGGGTGTCGCCCGAGCGCGCTGGATCGGCTTCCGCAGTCACCGGAGCCAAGCGCACCCCGGGCAGGGCACCCACCTGGCGGATGAGGGCCTGCAAGCGACTGGGATCCAGGAGGCCACTCACCTGGAGAGACGCCTGGGTAATCACAGGCTTACCGGATTCCGCAGGACGCTGCCAGGTGGAGGGTGAGCTGACCCGAAGCTCCCGCACTTGAAGGCTCTGCAGGACAGAACGGATGGACGCCAAGCGCTCCTGCAACAGGGCCAGAGCCCCATCACTGCTGCGCTGTTCCGCCTCCAAGGACAAGCTGAAACGCATCTGGGCGATGGTCAGCTCCCGCTCGGCGCTCCCGCGCGCTTCCAGGAGGGTGCCATCGCAGCGGAGTTGGATCTGGGCCTTTGCTGGGGAAGGCATCGAAGGAAGCAGCAGCACCAGGAGAGGGCTCCAAACACGCCATCTGACGCAACCGGTGGAAGCTTGGCGCCGGGAGGATTTCCCCATGGAAGGCTTCGCTCCTAAACCCAAGTAAACACCAACGTAGTCAGGCAGCGGCGCTGGTCCCTGACGGGCATCCCTTCAAGGGCTGCCTCCGAAGGGAGGAGAATCTGGGCTGCAGACCGTGCCCAGAGGGGGCACCACACCAGTCAGGAGATAGGCCGCCTCATGGCGGGCCACGCAGGCACTGGGATTCCTCAGCACCGTGTGGCCATATCCATTCACGCTCAACAGCTGGCCCTGGTTCAGCTCCCTGGCCATGGCCAGGGACGACTGAAAGGGGTAGACCGGATCAAAACGATGTCCAATCACCAAAACGGGACCTGAGGTGGGGGTGGCCCAGGGTCCGCGATAGGGCGCGGCAGCTGCCGGCCAGGCCGCACAGCGGGCATCGCTCCACACCACCCAGGGCCCCAGGGGACCCGAGCGGCTCCGGGCCCACTCCGCCAGGGCCTGAATCGCCCCAAGCTGGCGCGGTTCCGGGGTTTCGCTGCAACGCAGGGCCAGGGCCTGCTCAGGGGCGCCATCCTCTGGAGGGGTCTCCTCCGAACCCTCCTTCCCCCCCCCGCGAAAGAGGGCTTCGAGGAACTGGGCCGCCCCCTCCCACCCCCCGTCAGGGCCATCGGCCGGCACGCTCTGCAGCCGCTGGCGCATCTGGCTGAACACCTCACCGATGCCCAGCCGCTGATCGCCCCAGCGCACGGGGCCCTGCCGCAAGCGGGCAAGCAGTTCGGCGTAGCGCCGTTCCCCGCTGGCCTCTGAGCCGGCCCCAGCGGTGGCCGCAAAGGCACAGCGGGGACGCCCCACGGCGGCACAGCGGCGGACAAAGGCCACAAGAGTAGCTCCGATGCCCAGATCCCGCTCCAGCCGGACGTCGGTGCCCTCCGCCACCAGGGGATTGCCGTTGTCACCCCAGGCGTAGGGATCAACGGACCCATCGAGCACCAGGGCTCCCAGGGTGCGGGGATAGAGGTTGGCGTAGGTGGCCCCGATCAAGCTCGCCACCCCACTGGCCCGCAGCCGCAGGGTGGACTCCCCCAAGGCCTGGCGCAACAGCTCCAGGTCTCGGGCGCTGTCGGCCGAGCTCAGGTGGGGGAGCAGCTGCCCCTGATGGCGTTGGCAGGCGCGTGCCAGCTCGGCCCAGTAGGCGAGCCAGCGGGCCTCCGCCGCCGGACCCACCGGAAGACTGGGGGGCTGGCGGGCGCGCCAGCTGCCGGCCTCCTCTTCAGACGGCCAGCAGTGCAGAGCGGCAGGCTCTCCCCGGCGGCCCGTGCCTCGCCGCTGCCAGGTCAGCAGGTCGAACTGGCTGAGGAGGGCAGAGGGCAGGGCCCGGGCCATGGAGCCAAGGGAGAGGGCATCGGCGGCCCCTGGCGCCCCATCGAGCAGCACCAGTGTTCCTAGACGTGGGCCAGGGCCTGTTGCCCGCAGACGCTTCACCCGCAACGCCAACTGGGCTCCGAGAGGGCGCCCATGATCCAGGGGGACCGACAAAGTGGCACAGTCCATTCGGGGCTCCGACCCTGGTCTCCCCAGCACTGGGCAGGGACTCCAAGAGAGGGTGGCTCCTCCCCTTCCCAGCCCGTCACCCGGGAGCTGGGCCAGCAGCGGGGCGGGCAGCACGCCAAGGATCATGGCCCCCATCCCCGCAAGAGCGAAACGCATCAGGGGTCCTCCCCAGGGGTGCCCGCCTGGCACCCCTCCAGGGTGGTGCGCAGCGCCGAAGCCCAACCCCCGGGGGCAAAGGCACGGCGATCCCCATGGCCGGGCAGCAGCCAGCGCACATCCAGGGGGAGCAGGGCCTCCACGGAACGCACCTGCTCCGGCCAGTTCCACCAGCAATAGCGGCGGGAAGCCACCACCTGTTGCAGGCGTTCACTCCACCAGAGGTGATCGCCACTGAAGAGCACCTGTCCCACCTCGCTACCCGCCGCCCCGAGCACGGCCACCATGGAGCCCTCCGTGTGCCCAGGCGTGGGCACGAGCCGCAGGCCTGGCGGACCCTCCACAGGAGCGCGGCCCTCCACAAGATGCTCAGCGCCAGGAGCCGCATCGGCATCAGCGCGATGGATCCACCGCGGGCAGCCGAAATGGGAGGCCCAATGGGCCTGATCCGCCACATCGTCCCGGTGGGTGAGCACGATGGCCGCCAGGCCACCGAGGGAAGTGATACGGCGGGCGAGGAGCCGGTTGTAGCGGGGGGAATCGATCAGCACGTTGCCCCCCGCATCGGGGGGGCGCACCAGCAGGTAGCTGCTGGCTCCAAAGCTCTGACGAGATGCCCAGCCGCAGTCGTGGATGTCGGCAAGGGGATGGGACACCAGGAGGGCGGGAAAGCCATT
This sequence comes from Cyanobium sp., assembly GCA_040399505.1. Classification (GTDB taxonomy): domain Bacteria; phylum Cyanobacteriota; class Cyanobacteriia; order PCC-6307; family Cyanobiaceae; genus Cyanobium. The sequence continues at coordinate 4,653 of JBBARZ010000085.1, read as the reverse complement.
CTTGGCCAGAGCGGTGCTGTGGCGCCTGAGGAGTACGGCGGGGGAGCCGATGGCCGCCACCGGGCAGGCCTGCTGGGCCAACAGGGCCCGCACCGTGGCCCGCTCCCCCTCTGGCTGCTGCACCACCCGGGCCTGGCCCCCGCCGGGGGCGAAGTGGGCGGGATCCCATCGCCAGCAGGTGCCGCAGTCGATGCAGCTGGTATCGACATAGAACGGGCCTGGGGCGTTGGCGGCCAGGCGGCGGGCCAGGCGGGCCATTAGGGTTCCGAGGCTGCAGCGAGGCTAAACAGGTGGCCGGGCCCTAATCCCATGGCCAGGGGAGCGACTGCAGCCAGGCCACCCGGGCCAGGGCTCCCTGGCGTTCGGGGCCAGCAGCAGGGATCTGGAGACCAGTGCAGCGGCCATTGGTGATGCGCCCATCCGGGCAGACGGTGCGCTTGACCGGCACATCCACCAAGCGTGCCCGTTTGGTGTACGCGCCCTCCAGATTGGCCATCTGGAGAGACCCTCGCAGCATCACCACCCCATTGAGGTCGGCATTGGTCAAATCGGCCCCCGTCAGGTCGGTGTCCACCAATAGGGCCCCCACACCGGTGTCATCACTTGTCATCTCTGAGAATGCATCTGCGGGTTTGCAGCTAGGCATGGGGAAGCAAGGATTAGGGGACGCCATTCCGTCAACGCCGCCCTCTTCGCCGGAGCGCACCACTCTTATACCCAGCCTTGCCTTGCTTAAGTTGGCTTTCACAAGAGTGGTCCGATCCAGGCGAGCTGAGGCGAGATCGACCGCCTGAAGGCGGGCCCCGTTTAAGTTGGCGGCACTGAGACGGGCCCGGCCCAGATTGGCCCCTGTGAAATCGGCACCGGTAGCATCGGCACCTTGCAAATCGGCGCTCTCCAAGTCGCTTCCTAGCAGCTTTGTTTTCTGCAGTTTGGCGAAGCGAAGACCGGCGCTTTCCATATCGGCGCCGCTGAAGTCGGCAGCGCCGAGATCAGCCCCCCACAGCTGAGCCTCTTCCAGGTCACAGGAGAGACAGTGCGCCTTACGCAGGCTGGCGCCCCGCAGGTTGGCCTGCTCGAGATCGGCCCCGATCAACTCGGCTTCATCCAGCCGGGCCCCAGAGAGATTGGCGTCTTCCAGCACGGTGCCCACCAACCTGGCCCGGCGCAGATCGGCCCCTTGCAAATTGGCGCGACGCAGATCTTGGGCAGAGAGATCCGCTCCAACACATCGCGCTCCAGGGCCGATCAAACAGGGCTTTGCGGCAAGGGTTTTCTGCCGATAGCCAAGGCCTCCAATCGCAACAATCAGAAGCAGAAGCAGGCCATGCCAGAGGCGAATTTTTGGGAGCGACATGGAGATAAAACAAGAACAACATAGCAAGTTTAGCAGTAAGGAATAAGAAATAATATCAAGCTATTAATAATAGCTAGAGCGCGAATTGACTATGTTGAGAGGTTGTTTTTATTGCCATCACCCACCGCAGGCGCAGGCCGCCTGCCGGAAAGCAAGGGGGGGGGTGGCCTACGCGGGATAATTTCCCCATCACCGAAAGCGGCGGCCATGACGGTCTCCACCCCCTCGATCGCCACCCAGCTGGGCCAGGAGGGCCTGGGCCAACAGCCCTGGTGGGTGGAGCAGTGGATGGAGTTGATCAACTCCTACCGCTACAAGAAACGGCTGGAGCGGGCCTGGGACTACGCCCGCTCGGGCAACGTGGTGTCGATCCGCTTCGAGGGGCGGCGGGTGCATGCCCGGGTGCAGGGCACGGGCGACGACCCCTACAAGGTGAAGCTCTGGCTGGATGTGCTCAACGATGAGGACTGGGGCTATGTGCTCGAGGCCCTCAGCCAGAAGGCCCGCTGGTCGGCCCAGCTGCTGGCGGGAATCATGCCCCAGGACATCGAGCGGGCCTTTGCCGCCAGTGGCAAACGGCTGTTTCCCTTCAAGCTGCAGGAGGTGCGCAGTGAGTGCACCTGCCCGGACAAGGCCAATCCGTGCAAACACGTCAGTGCGGTGTTCTATCTCATGGGCGACCGCTTCTCGGAGGATCCCTTCGTGCTCTTCCAGTTGCGGGGCCGCAGCCGGGTGCAGCTGCTCACGGAGCTGGCGGAGCGGAGGCGGGCCGGAGCCAGGGCCCCCAGGGTGCATGTGCCCCACCCGGTGCATGGAGCGATCGCCGATCCCGCCCGCTGGTGGCGCTACGACGCCCCACTGGATCCGGATCTGGTGGTGATCACCCCCGCCCTGGAGGGAGAATCGGGGCTGGAGGTGGCAGGCCCCCTGCCCCTAGCTGAAGAGCCCCGCTACCCAGAGGCCAATCGGCAGTTTCTGGAGCGCTTGCTGGCCCATGGCAAGGCCATGGCGGAGCTGGCCATGGCCCGGGCGATGGCGGCAGGAGCAGAGAAGGAGGCCACCAGCCCTGAAGCAAAGGACACCCCAGAAGGCCGTTGAACGAGCCTCCCTGGCTGGAGAAGCCGGCCATTGAACTGGCGGCGATGCTGCTCAGCAGCTATCGGGCGGCCTACGGGTCATTTCTCATGGCGAAACTTGGGAACGTGAACGATGAGCGTTTGCAGGCCCAAGAGCTCTTCGCAGCTGATCTGGCGGTTCTGGCTCACGCTGGTGCTGCAGACCCGCGACTGATTTACGCAAATGCGACGGCTCTCAGGCTATGGAGACGACCCTGGGCAGAGATGGTCGGGATGCCATCCCGGCTAACAACCGGGCCGAGCGAACGTAGTGCAAGGGCAGAAGCGCTGACGCAGGCGAAGCGACAAGGGGCAGTAAGCGGATACGGGGGCACAAGGGTAGATGCGGAAGGACGCCGCTTTCGGATTGAGAGGGCAAGGCTGTGGACTCTGCGAAATCGTGAAGGGAAGGAGTGCGGACAGGCGGCCTGCTTTGCATCCTGGTGGCAGGAGGGCTAAAGGGGGCCGCCAGCTGGAAAGCGATCTGACAAGACCATCTTGGGTTTTTGAGATAGAGTCGACGTCTCATAATCAGCCTCACAGATCTTGCGATGACGGGCATAAGAGTTGGGACAGTAACCTATGCCTCGATTGCAGAAGCTCTACAGGCTGCAAAAGCGGGTGATGTGATTCTTCTGGATCCGACCACATATTCAGCACCATTGCTGTTGACCTCTGCGCAAGGAACAACTCTGAAAGGCTCGGGCTCCAGCAATCAAACCATCCTTCTGAACACGCCGATTCTGGAACGCTCTGGGCAGGGAAAATTCGCCCCAGGATTTACGATTCAGGATCTAGCCTTTGAATACAAAAATCAGAGTGGCTATCTTTTTTCACCTAGCATCGGAAGCCTACCCTACAACCCAACAAATCCAACGCTTACGTCTTTCAGGCTGAAAAATATTGCCTTCACAGGCAGCCATCAGGGAGGCTTTTCCGGCACCTACATGGATATCAGTGGTGCCAAGAATACCATTTTTGAGAATATTCGCGTCACCCTCTCTGGGCAGGCGAGTTTTGATCCCATAAAGGGAACAGGTGGTGGATATTTTGTTTTCCATGAAGGAGGTGCTGACATCCAAATTCTCAAGAGTGAATTCAATGAAGCAGGATTTAGTGGTGCCTTCATCATTCTCTATGTATCAGATGCTTTGGTTGCAAGCAATCGGTTCATCGGCGGAGGGCTAATTAGACAAGATGATGGCACCAATCCCGCAGATAATCCCCGGGGCGAGCGCTTCGTTAATGCAGGGGGCACATTTGCAAACAACCACCTCTCCAATGGAGCCTTTTTTGACTACTTGCTGCAATTCAATTCAGACATTGGAACAGTATGGACTGATTATAAGACAAAATTTGCCACCACCGATGGCACTTTTGGTTTGCGCACCAGCGTCATCGCCAATACCTTTGACATCATCTCTTCAGGATACGGAGTTTTGATTCGCGCAGACATCTCTCCTCAGATCGTGGAAAAGATGTTGTCGATATCAGGGAATGTCTTCAACAACGGTTTGGCCATTCGGAGTGATCTTGCAGATGCTTATGATCTAGCGTTTGGCCAGAATTATGTCAATGGCATCCTTTTCGACCACTTGCGGGTTGGCGGAACAGGACATGACAAGCTGAATGCCAATCGAACCAATGGTCGAAACTGGATCAGTGGAGGATTTGGCAATGATCAGCTTTACTCTTCGCCAGGGAGATTAGATGCTTTCGTCTTCTACACATCTCCCAATCCCCAAAGCAATACGGACACCATACTGGGATTTGAAACTGGAGGCCCAGAGCCGGACCAGATTTGGCTTGATGGAGAAGTCTTTCGAGGCCTGTTGAACAACGGCGATCAACTGGACACAAGAAGTTTCACATCCAATTCCAGTGGTGTAGCGATTGGAAATGCTGGGCAGATTACCTACAACACCAGCACAGGGGAACTGTCCTACGACGCAGATGGTGCTGGCAACTCGAACCCTACTCGCTTTGCCATCCTTTCGGGCAAGGAATCCTTATCGCTTCAGGCTTTTCGTCTCTTCAACCGAACCTTTTCCTCCCCGACCTTTCCTGTCATCACCTTGGCCGTTACTCCTGCTTCCGTGCTTGAAAACGGCCCCACCAATCTCCTTTACACCTTCACGCGCACCGGTTCCACCGCCAGCCCCCTCACCGTCAACTACGCCA
>JBBARZ010000084.1:0-7975 GCA_040399505.1 Cyanobium sp. | reverse complement strand
TCGGGTTCCGTGTGGTGTGCCTCCCCCAGGGCCCTTCCCTTAACCCTTAATCTCTCAATCCCTTAACACTTGGCTGTTTCTTAACCCTTGGCTGTTGGTTTGCGGCTGTTTGCTGTTGGCTTTGTGCCCCGGCGCCGTAGTCGCCTCGCTTTTCCGGTGCAATGAACCGCAAGAGTCGTCTATAAAGTATAGCCAAAAGGTACACATCGTGCGCAAAACTAGATTAGCCGGACTGCGCTCACGGCAAAGCAGGAACGTGATTCATGCTTGCAGAGACGTGTTCGCGCTACAGCACCCATGGCCGATTTCACCGCTCAGCCCGGCAACCGGCTTCCCTCGGCGCTCCCAGATGAGCCAGATCGGCTGCTGATCGAATTGCGACGCCAGCGCGACCAGCTGGAGCGATTCTTGCGTCGCAACCAGCCCCGTCAGATGCGTCTCAGCGGCCTGGCCGTGTCAGCCAGCACCCTGGCAGCGGTGCTCACTGCCGCGCCTGCCTTGGGTGGCCAGAGCTTCACCTCTGAACTCACCAAACTCCTGGGCCTCCAGACGCCCTCCTGGCAATGGATCTGTGGTGCCGCTGCCCTGCTCTCCGCACTGGCTTCCGCCAGCACCCAGATGCTGCAGAGCAGCCGACTAGAGGAGAAGGTGAGCCGCTGCCAAACGGCCAGGGCACGGCTGGACGCCCTTGAGCTTGGCTTGGAACTGGGCCAGTTCAACCGCAACTACGCCGCCGAAACCTTGCTGGCCTGTGTGGAGGCCACAGCTGCCCTCGACCCGACCCTTGCATTCTCCACTCGCCTCGGACAACCCAGCCGGTAGGCCCAGAAAACGGCTGAAGGCGTTGTCGGCCACCGTGCTGCTGATCAGCAGGCTGCTGGCATGCGCGGAAGGCCCGGCCTGCCCCGGCATTAAGCCGGCCCGTGCAGCTCCCGCACCCCCGCCAGCTGGCTCCAGGCCAGGGCCAGCAGGAAGCCCAGCAGCTGCACGATCACCACGCAGGGGCCTGAGGGCAGGTTGGTGAGGCCCGAGCCGAGCAGGCCCAGCAGGGCGCAGGTGCCACCAAGCACGGAGGCGGTGAACACGTAGCGGGGGAAGCTGCGGCTCACCAGGCGGCTGGCGCAGGCGGGAAACACCACGAAGGCGCTGATCAGCAGCACCCCCACCGCCTTGATCGACACCGCCACCACCAGGGCAAGCAGCACGATGAAGGCCAGTCGGTGACGACCCGTAGCCACGCCGAAGGCATTGGCCAGGTCGCCATGGAGGGTGAGCAACACCTGAGCCCGCAGGCTCACCACGAGGTAGGCCAGGGCCGCAAGGGCCAGCCCGCCGATCAGGGCCAGATCGCCCCAGCTGATGCCCAGAATGTCGCCAAAGAGCAGCTGCTGGATTCCCCCCCGGTAGGTTTCCACCAAGCTCAGGGCCACCACGGCCAGAGCCAGGGAGCTGGAATACACGATGTTCAGCAGGGCATCGGCCGGCAGGCGGCTGCGCTCCACCAGCTGGTTCACCAGCAGGGCAAACAGCACGGCGAAGGGAATCACCACCAGGGTGGGGTTGATGTTCAGCAGGATGCCCAGGCTGATCCCCAGGAGGGCGGAATGGCCCAGGGCATCACTGAAAAACGAGAGCTGGCGCAGCACCGCAAAGCTCCCCAGCAACCCCCCCAAGCTTCCGGTGAGCAGGCCGCCGATCAGGGCCCGCTGCATGAAGGGCTGGCTCAGCACCACCCCCAACTCAGCGGGTTCCAGCATTGCTCCTCCCAGCGCTGCCACCAAAGGCCTTCACCAGTTGGGCCCCATTGCGGGCCATGGTGTCGACATAGGTGGCCGGATCACGGGAGGCCTCCTCACTGCCCGTTTCCAGGGGGTCGAAGGTGCCGATACCCAGGCCCAGATCCTTCGCCAAGGCCTGGAAAGAGGGCCCCTCCGCCTGGGGTTCCCGCAGCAGGGCCCGGATTCCATTGGCTTTCACCACCGCCGTCACCCGCTGCAGATCGGCGGGGGTGGGGTTCATCTCTGGCACATCCACCAGGGCCACCGCCTTCAGCCCGTAGCGCTCGGCGAAATAGGGAGCCACCGCATGGAACGACACGAAGGCCTTGCCTTGGTAGGGCTTGAGCTTGAGGGCCAGGGTGCGGTGGAGCTCTTGCAGCTTTGCGGTGGTGGCGATGGCCCGGCGGCCATAGCCCTCGGCGCACCCCGGATCGGCCGCCGCCAGAGCGGCCCGGATCGTTTCCACCTGCTGGGCGGCCCGCAAAGGATCCAGCCAAATGTGGGGGTTCACGCCGCCATGGGAATGGCTGTGGCCCTCCCCATGGGGGTCCGGGGCGTCGGCATGGTCCTGGAGGGTGGCCACACCGCGGCTGGAATCGACAACCCGCAGCTGGGGGTTGGCCGCTGCACGGATGAGCGGATCTAGAAAGGCTTCCACTCCCAGGCCGTTCTTCACGAGCACCCGTGCCTCTTGGAGGGCAAGCAGATCGCCGGGCCGGGCCTGGAAGTCGTGGGGTCCCACGGCCGGAGGCACAAGGGCCCGCACCTGCGCACACTCCCCGGCCACGGCTCGGGTGAGCAGGGTGATGGGCAGGAAGGTGGTCACCACCTGGAGGCCTGGCCTCGCGCGGCCGAGGCTTTCTCCCTGGGGACCGCGACCTTGAGCCTCAGGCTTCTGGCCCGGGGAGCCGCAGGCCACAAGCAAAGCTGCCAGGCCCAGGAGGAGGGAGCTGCGGGCAGGGCCCATGCGTACGAGCTAGATCAGAACCACCCTACAGCCAGACTGAGAATCGTTCTCAGCGAGTCACCACCACCGGGGTGCCCACGTCCACCTGGTCGAACAACTGGCGCACATGGGGCGTCAGCATGCGCACGCAGCCGTGGGACACGGCGGCTCGGGAGGTCACCGTCCACTCCCAGGCGGTGGGGGTGCCGTGAATGCCGAACTGATCGCGCGCCGTGTTGTGGAAGCCGATCCAGCGATCCCCAAGGGGGCCCTGGGGGCCGATGGTGGGATTGTTCTTACCGCTCTTGGTGCTCTGGTATTGGGGGTTCACCACCTTGTTGGTGACCTTGAAACTCCCCGTGGGGGTGGGGGTGGACGGATCACCAATGGCCACCGGCCAGGAGCCCATCACCTTGCCGTTCTCCAGCAGGCTGATCTGGCGCTTGCCTAGCTCAAGAAGGATTTGCCGATTGCTGGTGATAGCCGCGGTGGCTGGCACTGCCATGGGCCTGAGGGGGCCAGGAGCGATGCCGGATGGCTGCTGTTGGCTCGCCGCAGGGGAAGTGGTGGTCGCCGTGGGGGAAGTGGTGGTCGCGGAGGCTGGGGGCAAATTCACCACGGCCGTTCCGGTTGTTCCGGTCGTCGCGGCTGTTTCGGTCAGGGGCGGTGGAGGCTCCACGGCCTGAACAGCGAAGGGATGGCCGATCAGGGCTGGGCCCGTGAGGGCCAGCGTGGCGACGAGGGGGCGGAAAAAGCGTCCCATGGCAGGCGATTGGGGGGAGAAGCGCTGGTGGCTCAGCCCACCAGCTTTGGATCGATGGTTTCGGTATAGCGCGCCTCGCACTCTTTGATGATGCGGACAGCTTCCGAACTGTCAAAGAAGCCATTCACCTTGCAGGTGCCTGGTTTCTTGAGGTCTTTGTAGTGCTCCCAGTAGTACTGCGTCTCCTTGAGCCAGTGGGCTCCCAATTGCTGGTAGTCGGTGATGTGATCCATGCGTTTGTCATCCGCCAGCACCGCAATCACCTTGTCGTCCACTTCACCGCCATCATCAAATGTCATGATGCCGATGATCCTTGCCTCCACCAAACTGCCAGGCACAAGGGGCTCCGTGACGCCCACAATTTCCACATCCAAGGGATCGCCATCCTCATCCCAGGTGCGGGGAATGCATCCGTAGGCAAAGGGATAGGAGAGGGAGGAATAGCCCACCCGATCCAGCTTCAAGTGGCCCGTTTCGGTGATGAGTTCGTATTTGTTGATCGTCATGGAGTTGAGCTCCACGATGACATTGAGCCGAAGCTCACCCTCATCGGCAAAGGCCGGCAGCACATGCAGCAGGTTGAGCATGATGCGGCTGGGGGCGTGGTCGATGTTCGCCATGGCGATCGTCAGAGCGGCGCCATCTTAAGGAGCGGTTGGGTCACCCCCTACCGGAGAGCTCAGCCACCTTCGTCCGGAGGTACGCAAGGAACGGTTGGGCGCTGAGGGGGCGGCCCGAGACGTTCTCGACGAGCTCTTCCGCATTGACCGTGCGGCCAAGGGGCCAGACGGTCTGGCCGAGCCAGGCTTGGAGCTTGAGTTCGTCTCCGGCGCTGATCAGGGCCTGGATCGAACCACTTGTCTGCTCAAACGTCTCCGAAAGCTGGGCGCTAATGAGGTGTCCGAGGGCGTAAGAGGGGAAATAACCCATGAGCCCTTCTGCCCAATGGATATCTTGAAGGCACCCCTCAGAGTCAGTCTGGGGCTGGATTCCAAGCAGATCCTGCATCCGTTGGTTCCACTGCTGCGGTAGATCGTCCACCGGCATCTCCTGCTCGAGCAGGGCCAGCTCCAGCTCGTAGCGCAGCACGATGTGCAGGCAGTAGCTGAGCTCATCGGCCTCCACCCGGATCAGGCCGGGCTGAAGCGGGTTGAGGGCACGCCACAAGCCGTAGGCACCGCCCCAGGGATCGCTGCCCAGGCCGGCGCAGAAGCGCGGATGCCAGCGCTCGGCAAAGGCGCGGCTGCGGGCCACGCGGCACTCCCAGAAGAGCGACTGCGACTCGTGCACCCCCATCGACGTGGCTTCTCCGAGGGGCCAGGGGAAGTAGTGGTGGTCGGTTCGGGGCAATCCCTGCTCGTAGAGGCTGTGGCCCCATTCGTGGGCCGTGGCCAGGAACGCGGAGAGCGGTTGCCCCGGCACCACGCGGGTGGTGATGCGGAAGTCCTTGGGGCCGACGGTGCAACTGAACGGGTGGGCCGAGCGGGAGCGCTGGCAGCACGCCGGGTCATACCCCCAGCTGTCGAGCAGGTCGCTGCAGAGCTGCTCCTGCAGGGCCTCAGGCAAATCAATGGCTGCGGGCTGGGGAGTGCTGATAGACCGCACCTCGTCCAGCATCGCCGGCAGCTGCTCCTTCAGAGGCAAAAACAGCTCGGCCAACCGGACCTTGCTGATGTCTGGTTCAAAGGGTTGGGCCAGGATTTCCCAGGGGCTGCGCGGCACTGGTTCGGCAGCTGCCAGCTGGCTGGCCTGCTGGCGGCGCAGTGCGATCAGCTCCTGGAGGGCCGGGGCGAAGGCCGAGAAATCGTTGCGCTTGCGGGCGTCCTGCCACACCGCATTGCCGCGCGACTGGGCCTTGGCCAGCGCACTGACAAGGGCCGGATCGAGGCAGCGCTGACGTTCGAGCTCCAGGCGCAGCAGTTGCAGGTTGCGGCGGCGTTCGGGCGAGGCCTCGGCGTTGAGCTCGCTCTCAGCTGCCGCCACCAGCTCGGCGTATTCCGCACTGCTTTGCCGTTCGTGGAGCTGGCCGGCCAGAAGAGCCAGCTGCTCGCCGCGCCAGGCTGCACCAGCAGAGGGCATCACGGTGTTCTGGTCGTAGTAGAGGGCGCTGCTGATGGAGCCCAGCAGGCGCGTTTGATGAAGGTGCTGGTGAAGCTGAACGAAAGCAGAGCCTGCGGATGGCATGAGCAGACGGAACCGTTGGGTTCAGCATGCCGTCGCGGCAGCCCATCTGCCCAATTCGGGGAGAGCAGCTCTGCCCCCTTGAAGTCTCAGGCGCCCAGTACCCCCACTCCCGCCGCCCATGCCGCTTCGGCCAGTTCGTCGTCGCGGGTGGCGATGGGAAGCTGCCGCCGGAGAGCCAGTTCCAAGTAGGCAGCGTCGTAGCTGGTGAGTTGGAAGCGCAGGGCCAGGCTCAGCAGAGTGGCCGCTGTGGGCGGCGAAGGGTCGATGCGGATCGGCAGGAGGGCCACCTGATCCACGATCTCGCGGGCCGCCACCACCGACAGGCTGCCGCGACGACAGGCGGTGCGCAGCACGTTGGTGAACTCCAACTGCAGCAACCAGGGCGCATGGGCATCACTTTCGGTTAATTGGCGGGCCACCGCATCGCTGTAGGGGGTGGCTTGGCTAGCCAGAAACCAGCCACACAGCACAGAGTTGTCGAGCACAAACGGGCTGGTGGCGATCACGGCTCACCGTCCAGTCCCTCCCGGGCGATGGCCTTCAGGTTGCCCACAAGCGCTGCGCCTTCCCCCAGTTGCCGCAGTCGCCCGAGAGCTGCCTCCACCCGCTCATGGCGCCCGGCCATCCCATCGCCTGCCCCCTGTTCCGGCACCAGCCGCACCACCGGCACTCCGCGCCGGGTGATGGCGATCTCCTCCCCCCGCTCCACGCGAGCCACCAAGGCAGATAAGTTGTTTTTGGCCTCCGCCATGGGCACCTGGTGAGCAGGCCCCTGGGAGGAAACAGGCCCATTGGCCGGGGGAGAGGCTTGACTCATGGCCGCTAGCTAGCTATCTAGCATAGTAGCTAGCTACGAGGCTCCGACCGCCAACGGGACCCGCACCACCAGCCGCCCCCGAAGCTCCACGCGGCGCTGTCCATTGTTGGCTCCTGCACTGGCATCTGCTCAAGCGCGGGCCACCTCACTGCCGTCGACGATGTCGTCCAGGATTTCTTCGGCGAGGGTTTCGGCCTCATCCACCAGCTGCTCGCCGAGCATGAAGGTGGATTGCCAGCCGATGCCGGCGGCGATCAGGGGGCCCGCCAGGGGAATCCAGCGGGTGGATTGGCGGCTCGCCTCCCGGCTCGCGAGCCGCTTGAGGAGGCCGATGAGCCCCTCCTTGGCCAGGTAGCGGGTGCTGAACTGGGCGATCTTGGCGATCAGAGTGGGCACGGCCTTGGGGCCCAGCAGGCGTTTGATGTAGTCGAACTGGCTGCTGGTGAGGCCATAGATCGAGGCGATCTCATCGCCCAGCTTGAGCAGCAGCGACACATCGGCCGCCAGATCCAGCCCCGGGATGGGATTGAGGCTGCCGTTGGCGGCGGCCAGGCCCGCGTAGGGGGGGATGCGCTCTTGGGCCACCTTGCGTTTGCGCTTGAGGGCGTCCTGGCCGTAGGCGGCCATGTCGGCCACGAAGCGCGATTGCTTGAGCCCATCGAGGGCGGTGCCGATATCCACCAGCAGGGTCTGCAGGTCGTGTTGGGCGGGCTGGCGGGCAGAAGTGAGGTAGACGCGCTCAGGCGGATTTGGCTCTAACTGGGAGGTGATGTCCTGCTGGATGAGCCGCCGGGTGTCGGCTTCGCTGGCGCCGTGGTCGTGCAGGCCATCCTCGATGGCCCGATCAATCATGTTGCGCACCACGAAGCAGGGTTTGCCCATGGCGCCCAGCTGGTGGAAGAGGAAGGCGTCATTTTCGGTGAAGCGCTGGGCGGTCACCAGCAGGAAGCAGTCGTAGCTGGCCAGGTTGAGGCGGTCCACATAAGTGTCCTTGGGCCAGCGGCGGGTGCCGCAGCCCGGCAGATCCACAAAGGTGATGCCCCGGTGGCTTATTTCCAGGGGATCGTGGGTGGTCTCCACCACGCCAACCTTGGCGATACGCTCCCCCGCGATGGCGTTGATCAGCGACGACTTACCACTCCCCGACGGGCCAATCAGGCCGCAGCGCACCTGGGTTTTCTCGAATTCCTCGATCTTCTCCCGGCAGCGGGCGGCGAAATCGCGGATCAGGGTTGGGTCGTCAGCCAAGGCCGGGGGCTCAGGCACGTACGTCATGGGGGCGTGGGCTATCAGCAACCTGCTTGTCGCAGGGCGAGTGGTGTGCATTTGTCGTGACTCTTCACCAAACGGTGGCCGTCACCGGGCCACCCCCTTGAGCAGGGCCAGGGTGTGCCTGGCCTTCGGCGAGAGCTCCGCCTCCTTGCCATGGCTCCCCACCAGCTCATGGGGACAGGGCAAGCCATCGCCACCGAACGGCGCCCGGGCGG
>JBBARZ010000083.1:0-8020 GCA_040399505.1 Cyanobium sp. | reverse complement strand
GCCACGGCGGTCACCCTCTGGATGGTGGTGGAAAGCCGGCGCCTGAAGATGCGGGGGCTGGTGTGGGTGCTGCTGAGTTGCGTCACCGTGGCCTTCGCTTTCGGAGCGCCCTTTTTCCTCTACCTGCGGGAGCGTCGCCTGCAGGAGCTGGCCAAGGAGGGAGGGCCAACAGCTTTAAGCGAGCCAATCACCTAAGGCCGGCCACACAAAAAAACGCTGGCTCTGGCCAGCGTTTTCAGGGTCTTGGCTTCAGCAGGAAGGCCTCAGCGGTAAACCCCGTCGTTGATCCGGTCGAACCCTTCATTGAGGGCGATGGAGGGGGGAGTGACCGTGAAGTTGGCTTTGTACTTCTCGAACAGCTCCTTTTGGCGGGGGGTCAGGTCCAGCTTGAGGACATCATCCACGCTGGTGTAGGGGCCGCCAAGGACGATCTTTCCAGCCAGGGTGGGATACATCCCGGGGTACTGCTGGAAACGCCGCACGGAAGAATTGTTGAGATCCACCTTGCCGGCAGATTCTGCAATCTTGTCGTCTGCCACGTTGCGACGATCCGCAGCCTGGGCGGCAGCGGGAAGCCAGAGGCTCACAAGCAGACCGGCCAGGGCAACACCACCCATCAACCAGGCAAGCAGCCGCTTCATCACACCAACACTCCGTTGAGGAAACTTCAACGTTACAGAACCCCTGTGGATGCACCCCTTGGCGGATCTCCGCCATTCGCAGTTCTTCAGATCAGACCGCTCAGATGGGGGGCGAGCAGAGCCGCTCCGAAAAAGATCCCATCCACCACCAGGGTGGAGGCGAGGGCCGCCGCAGCCACCCGACAGGCCCGATCCCCCTTCCAAAGCTGACGAGACACCAGCAGAATCCACCACCCGGCCAGGGCCAGGGCCAACAGGGGTAGGGGATGGAGCAGGGCCTGGGCTGCGCTCTGGAGCAGGGCGCCAGCCTCGAGAGGGTTTGCCTGCACCACCTGGGGCCAGAGGGGCATCAGGCCGGTAGCGGCGATCAGGCCATCCGTGGCGGCCGTGCCCAGCAGAGAGGCCAGGTAAAACCAGGCGCCAACTCGCCAACGGGTCTGGAGCCCCCCCAGGGCCAGGGGCAAAGCAAAGGCTTCAATCGGCAGGTGCCAGAACGGAAACTCCCGCCCCCATCCCCAGAACAGGGATCCACCCAGCCAACTTCCAGCAAAGCCCACCAGCAGCGTTCCTACCCGCTGACGGGCGGGATGGGCATCAAAAGCCAGCCCCAGGGCCAACATCAGCAGGGGGACCGTGCCCAGGGCCGCACCCATGGGGGAGAGGCGCACAAGGGGAGCCTGGAGAAACACCGGGCCCAGGGTGAGGAAGGTGGCCAGAGCAGGTAGCCCCCATTCGCTTAGGGCGTCCATGGGGGGAACCTGCAGGGAACGGGCTGGAAAGCTGCTCGGCGGGAGCCCGATCACTGCGGCTGTGAAGAAAGATGACCAACCTTAAAGGGTGTCCGCCTTGGCACGCGAAGAGCCGGGGCATAAGGTCGCACAAAATTGCCACCCCTCATGTCGCTTGCCAACCCAGCTCAGCCCCTCTCGCTACTGGAGGCCTGTTGGCATGCCCTGGTTCTGGGTGTGGTGCAGGGGCTGACGGAATTTCTTCCCATCAGCAGCACCGCCCACTTGAAGGTGGTGCCTGTGCTTTTGGGCTGGGGAGACCCCGGGGTGGCGGTGACGGCTGTGATTCAGCTGGGCAGCATCGCGGCGGTGCTGGCCTACTTCCGCAACGATCTGACCGAGGTGTTGCGCGGAATCTCCCGGGCCTTTCGCTACGGCCAGTGGAGCGAACCCCAAGCCCGGCTTGGGGTGGCCATTGCCCTTGGCACCCTCCCCATCCTCATTGCTGGCCTCTTTCTCAAGAAGTTTGTGCCCGACTACGACTCCTCGCCGTTGCGCAGCATGACGTCGATTGGGATCGTGTCGATCGTGATGGCTCTCTTGCTGGCGCTGGCAGAGCTGGTGGGTCGCCGCCGCCGCAGCCTGGGCGATGTGCTCCCCCGCGATGGGATGCTGGTGGGATTGGCCCAGGCCCTGGCCCTCGTGCCCGGGGTCTCCCGCTCCGGTAGCACCCTCACAGCCTCCCTCTTCGATGGCTGGCAGAGGGCCGCGGCTGCCCGCTTCTCCTTCCTGTTGGGCATTCCCGCCATCACGCTGGCCGGTCTTGTGGAACTCAAGGGGGCCTTCGAGGCGCCTGCCAACGGAGGCGCATTGCCGATGGCGGTAGGCATCCTTTCGGCTGCCGCCGTGTCCTGGCTGGCCATTGCCTGGTTGCTTCGCTTTTTGCAAAACCACGGCACCTGGGTGTTTGTGGCCTACCGACTGGTCTTTGGTGTGGTGATCCTGCTCTTTTTCCGTCAAGCCATCTGAGCAGACCCCCGCGAAACCTTCAAACTGAGGTTGTTTCGCAGCATTCAAGGCGTGTGGATTGAACCGCCTGCCGGGATTCCCCTCCAGAGCCCCCAGGCAGGAGACCCGCCGCGCCTTCCCCAACCTGCTGAGGTGGTGGGGGTGGAGCCCGGTTCCATCGGAGAGGAATTGGGCTTTCAGTGTGGCGACCGGCTGCTCAGTATCAACGGGATCCGTCCGCGCGATCTCATCGACCTGCAGATTCTCTGCGGGGAGGAGGAGCTCACACTGGAGGTGGAGGATCCCCAGGGGGGCCACCACAGGGTGGATCTGGAGAAAGAGGCGGATGAAGGCCTGGGGCTTGTGTTTCGCGAGGCGCTTTTTGATGGCCTCAAGCAATGCAACAACCACTGCTCCTTCTGCTTCATCGATCAGCAACCCCCCGGCCATCGGCGCAGCCTCTATCTGAAGGATGACGACTACCGCCTGAGCTTTCTTTACGGCTCCTACCTCACCCTCACCAACCTCAGCCCTGCCGACTGGCAGCGGATCGAGAACCAGCGCCTCTCGCCCCTTTATGTCTCGGTTCACGCCACAGATCCCGAGCTGCGCAGCCGCTTGCTGGTGAATCCCAGGGGAGCTCTACTGATGGATCAACTGGCCTGGTTCGCTGAGCGGCGCCTCCAGGTTCATGCCCAGGTGGTGGTCTGTCCGGGCCTGAACGACGGGGCGGCTCTCACCCGCACGCTCACCGATCTAGCCCGTTTTGCGGAGGGCGATTGGCCGGCGGTGCTCTCCACGGCCGTGGTGCCCGTGGGCCTCACCCGGTTTCGCCCTCCCGGGGATGCCCTCAGCCCCGTGGAGCCCGCCTGCGCTCAGGAGGTGGTTCGCCAGGTGGAGCCCCTGCAGCAGTACTTCCTCGAGAGCCTGGGCAGCCGTTTTGCCTGGCTCTCGGATGAGTGGTATCTCCTGGCGGGCCTTCCGCTGCCGCCCCGGCCCAGCTACGAAAATCTTCCCCAGCAGGAGAACGGGGTGGGCAGCATTCGGGCCTTTCTGGAAGCACTCGAGCAGGCCACCACCGATCTGCCTCGGTCTTTGGCCCGCCCGCGGCGCCTGAGCTGGGTGGTGGGCGCTCTGGTGGCCCAGGCGCTCCAGCCTGTTGTGGATCGCCTCAACGGGATCCAGGGCCTTGAGCTCCTCCTCCATGGTCTCCCCAGTCCCTACTGGGGGCAGGAGCTGGTGGTGACGGGATTGCTCACCGGTGCAGATCTGCTGCAGGGGTTGGCGGGTCTGGATCTTGGCGAAGAGCTTCTGTTGCCAACGGTGATGTTGCGCCAGGGAGAGCCTGTGTTTTTGGACGACACCACCCTGGAGGAGGTGGCCCGCCAACTGTCAGTACCAATCCGTTTGGTTGCGGGGGCGGAAGATCTGGTGGCCGTTTGCAGCGGCAGGCCTGGGAAGGGTGCCTAAGCTCCTGCGGTTTGCTGCTTGGCCCGTGGGGCGCTCCCAATTTGTTTGTACAGCGCTCCTCCTTGCTGCTTCCGGTTTTGGCGGTTGCGTTTTGCCAGGCCAGGTTTTCTCGGCACCGCCCCCCCCGACCCAGCCTGCCAACACACCTTTTTTGACGGCTCCAGCGTCGGGTCAGGCCCCCGCCCCCCAAACCCCAGCCCCCTCCCTGCCCCTGCTTCCTCGTCAGGTGCTCCCTCTGGCGCCCAAGGTGCTTGGCCCCCGACCCAAATCAAACCCCAAGGTGATGCCGCCGGCGTCCAAGGTGCTCCCGGCCGACCAACCGGATCTTGTGGCGCCTGCCCCCCTGGCCCTGCCCAACCAGCCCCAACAGGTGCGCATCGAGGAGATGCGCCCCATCAGCTTGGACGAGGCAGAAACCATCGCGGAAGTCAACAGCCCCGATCTGAAGATCCTCTCCAGCCGGGTGGAGCAGGCCCAGTCGGCGTTGCGGGCTGAGATTTCCCGTTGGTATCCCAACCTCAGCTTCAACGCCAACAGCTTTCCAGGAACGAACACTTCCCAGAACTTCAACCGACCCACATCAACCCTCCCTCTAAATCGCGGAGGCAGCGGATACCGGGTTCAGACCATCACATCGATGGACGCTTCCCTCCAGGCCACCTGGGCCTTGATCGATCCCAGGCGGGTCCCTTCAATTGCAGCCGCCCGTGATCGCTACGAACAGGCCAAAAATTCTTATCTCATTGGCCTTAGGGAACTGCGGCTCCAGGTGGCCCAGGCTTACTTCGATCTGCAGAACGCCGATGAGCAGGTGCGTATTGGCCAGGAATCGGTGCGGGCCTCCCTAGTTAGCCTGAGGGATGCACAGGCCCGCTTCCAGGCGGGTGTGGCCACCAAGCTTGAGGTTCTGGAGGCCCAGACCCAGCTGGCCCGCGACCAGCAGCTGCTCACCCAGGCCCTCTTTGGGCGCACGGCAGGGTCCCTCTCCGCTTCGCCGGGTCAGGCCATTGCTCGGCGGGATCTGGCGGCGCTTTTGGATCTTCCCCAGAACGTCACCCCCACCGCAAAGGATCCCGCCCGGGTAGTGGGCACTTGGATCCCATCACTGCAAGAGAGCATTGTGGCTGCCTATGCGTTCCGCGAAGAGCTCGACCAGATCATTCTCGACATCTCCATTGCCAACAGCACGGCCAACCGGGAACTGGCGGCAGTGCAACCGGTGTTGAGTCTCTTCAACCGCTTTGGTGTCAATCGTGCAACCGGCTCTTCATTTGTTCCTTACCTCGAAGGGAACGATCCACTCACGGGCCTCCCCGTTTCCATCGCCAACCAGCCCGAGCGCCAGTGGCAGGTTGACAACGCCTTTGGCATCAATGTGAGTTGGGACATCTTCGATGGGGGCCGCGCCAAGGCGCTGTATCGGCAAAACAAACAGAGAGCCCAGGAAGAAACCTTCAACTTTTCGAAAGAGCGCGACAAGGTCCGCAGTGAGGTTGAACAAAGTTTCTACGAGCTGGTCACCAACAACCGCAATATCGTCACCACATCCAATGAGGTGCTCTCTGCTCGCGAGTCGTTGCGTCTAGCTCGCCTACGTTTCCAGGCCGGGGTGACCACCCAGCGGGAAGTGGTAGACACCCAGCGCGACCTCACCCAGGCGGAAGTGCGCTACACCTTGGCCATTACCAACTACAACAAGAGCCTGGCCGAATTGCGCCGCCGCACGGGTCTCGACCTGATTGCCCTTTGCCAGCGCCCCAATCTTCCCTCCCTACGCCCCCCCTCCAGCACGGCGGATGTGCCGATTGAACCCACGCCTCTCATCCCTGCTTGCCAGGCTGGGGGCCTCTCCACCCGCACCAGCCTCTGAGCCCCTGTGAGTTCCCCAGCCCCTCTGGCCGGGACACCCGGTCTATCCCTTCCCGCCACCTTGCGATTGGGGCTGTTTCAAGGATGCCTGGGTTGTCTGGCGGTGATTTTTGCCGGCCTCCTCAACCGGGTGATGATTAGTGAGCTGGCCTTCCCTGGGCTGTTGGTGGGAGGTTCCCTGGCCTTTGAGCAATTCGTGGCGCCCAGCCGGATCTGGTTCGGCCAAATGTCCGATTCCCGCCCCATCGGCGGACGCCATCGTCTTCCCTATATCTGGCTCGGCACCCTGCTGTTCTGCGGGCTGGCCGTGCTCTCTGTTCCCCTGATCTTCCACGTGGCAGGCCTGCTGCGGGAGGGCTCCAAAGGTGCCCTCTTTGGAGGGATCGCCGCCCTCTGTGGCCTTTTCGCCGCTTATGGCCTGGCGATTTCCCTGGCCAGCACCCCCTATCTAGCCCTGGTGATCGACCGCACCACTGAGGAGGAGCGCCCGCGGGCCGTTGGCCTGATCTGGTGTTTGCTCACCGTTGGCATCGTGGTTGGGGCCATCGCCATCAGCGTGAGCCTGCGGGGTCTCGATGGGGTTACCGATCCCTTCGTGCTGAAGGAGGTGTTGATGGGCTTCATGGGCCGAGCGGTGCTGGGGGTGTTGGTGCTCACCCTGGTAGCCACCCTGGGGATGGAGGCACCTGTTCCATCCTCTGCTTCCATACGGGCCAATCCCTCCGCGCCCCTCTCCTCCCACGCAAGAGACCATGGGCCCACCCTGCCTCAAGCCTGGGCTTTGATCACCTCCAGCAAGCAGGTGCTCGTTTTTTTCAGTTTCTTGGTGCTCTTCACCTTGGGATTGTTCCTGCAGGATCCGATCTTGGAGAGCTACGGAGCCGAGGTGTTTGGCATGCCCATTGCCGCCACCGCCTCCTTGAATGCCATCTGGGGCGTTGGAACCTTGCTGGGATTGCTCTCGGGAGGTCTTTGGATTGTTCCTAGGTTGGGTAAGTTCAGTGCTGCTCGCCTGGGTTGTCGGCTCATCGTGGTCACCTTGGCCCTGTTGTTGCTTGTGGGAGCCACAGGCAGGGTTCCTTTGCTCCAGGGGGTGATGTTTCTCTTCGGTTTGGCAGCGGGGATCGCCACCAACAGCGCCTTGGTGCTGATGCTGGATCTAACCCTTCCCCAGGCGGCTGGAACCTTTGTGGGGGTGTGGGGTTTGGCTCAGGCCCTCTCCCGTGCCCTGGGCAAGGTGTTTGGAGGGGGGTTGCTTGATTTGGGGCGATCTTTACAACACCAGTGGTTTTCTTCCATCCCGTCGGCCTTTCCCGCCTACGCTCTTGTTTTGGGAGTGGAGATACTGGTGGCCCTTGCAGCTTTGCTTATGCTCTCCCGCGTCAATCTTCAACAGTTCCGGGAAGACACTGGACGCAGCCTGAGCAAAGTGCTCGCCCTGGAGCTGGGATGAGCCCGGCTTCCTCCGCCCACCTGATCGATTCTGGGCTTGCCTCCCTGATCGATCACGTGGCGGCTCGCCAGCGGAGCGATTTCGGCCATATGGTTTCCGACCTCAAGGCTGATGGCACCCTGATCACAGCCTGCGATCGCTGGAGTGACGAGACGATCGTGGCGGGCCTTCGAAAGCTCTACCCGGGCGAGGGCATCCTTAGCGAGGAGGGGAACCGGCATCTGCCTTCTACGTCAGCCTTTTGGGTGGTAGACCCCCTGGATGGCACCACCAATTTCGCAGCGGGGATTCCCTATTGGTCGATCTCCCTGGCTCGTTTTGAGTCAGGGAAGCCCATACTTGCCATCCTGGATGTGCCCCCCCTGGGGCAGCGAATCATCGCCAAGGCCGGTCAGGGGGTGTGGCGCAATGGGGAAGTGGTGGATGCACCGGCCGCCAAATCCCATCCCGGTGGATGTGTGTCCCTGTGCAGCCGTTCGATCCGGGTGCTGCAAAAAATTCCCGATCGACCTTTCCCGGGCAAGGTCAGGCTCTTTGGTGTGGCCAGCCTCAACCTGGTGAGCGTGGCCACCGGTCAAACAGTGGCGGCTCTGGAAGCCACTCCCAAGATCTGGGATCTGGCAGCAGCCTGGCTCGTGCTCCAGGAACTCTCCTGTCCAATTCGCTGGCTCCAAGGTGATCCTGCCCAGATCCCCCCGGGGACGGACGTCACGTCCGTTGGATTTCCCACGCTGGCTGCAGATTGTGAGGCCACGCTGCGGCGCTTTCTCCCCTGGGCTGCTGAGCTGGCTTAAAGCCAACCTGCATGTGATAGGTTGATGGACTGCGCCTGAGGGACGGAAGTCTTGAAG
>JBBARZ010000082.1:0-8049 GCA_040399505.1 Cyanobium sp. | reverse complement strand
TCCTCATTCAGCGGGGGGATGTGCGCGTGAATGGGGCGATCGAAACCCGCCGCGGCCGCCAACTGCGGCCTGGCGATCAGGTGGAACTGGCGGGATCCCTTCGCGTGGTGCCTGCGGAGAGCGGGGAAAGTTAGGGATTCGGGACCATGGCGGCTTAGCGTGGCAAGCATTTCGCGGGGAGCTGCCACTGGTGCGCAAGTCTGTGATCGCAGGCAACTGGAAGATGCACATGACCTGTGCGGAGACCCGTGCGTTTGCCAGGGCCTTCCTGCCGCTGATCGAGAACCTTCCTGAAGACAGGGAGGTGGTTCTGGCACCGCCCTTTACCGCTATCCCAACCCTGCACGAGGAGATCGGGAGCTCCAGGGTGGCCTTGGCCGGCCAGAACGTCCATTGGGAGGAAAAGGGTGCCTACACCGGCATGATCTCCGCCCCCATGCTCCTGGAGCATGGCGTGAGCCACGCGATCGTGGGCCACAGCGAGCCGAGGAAGTATTACAGCGAGACGGATGAACAAATCAATCTGAGGGCCCGTTCGGCCCAAGCCCACGGGCTCGTTCCCATTCTTTGCGTGGGAGAAAGCCTGGATCAGCGGGAATCCCGGGAAACGGAACGGGTGATCCACCGCCAGGTGGAGCAGGGCCTGGAAGGTATCGATCCGCTTCGCTTGATCGTGGCCTATGAGCCAATCTGGGCCATCGGCACCGGCAAAACCTGTGCCGCCGTGGAGGCAGATCGGATCTGCGGTCTGATCCGTGGCTGGGTTGGCCACCCGGATGTGATCGTTCAATATGGAGGATCCGTGAATGCCTCCACCATCGATGAGCTGATGGCCCAACCGGAGATCGACGGTGTCCTGGTGGGGGGGGCCTCGCTCGATCCCGTGGGTTTTGCACGGATTGCGGGCTACCAGGTTCCCGTCCCAGCCTGAATTCACCGATCGGTGGTTAAACCGCCACCATTGCGACAGATTCCAAGCGCGATCTGCAGTCCACTACGAATCGGTTTTTTTAAGCCAGCCTTTCCACCATGCCCTACGAACCAGGATCACCTGAGTGCCGCATCCTGATCTCCTGCAAGGCACAGATCGAATCAATGCTGAATAACCTTTCACGCATCGAAAACACGTCCCACATTCGAGACCAGCTGGTGTCTGTTCATAATCAACTCGAGGGTTTACACGAACTTCACCGTCGTCAACCTCAGGGGATCACTGCCCCGTAATTGCATTGTTCATGCCGCATCAGCCTTGGTGGGAGTGGAGTTTCTCCCACCTGTGGCACGTGGCGTAGGCTCCGGCGAGAGTAGCAACGCGTACTTTTTTGAGTGGCCGATCCTGACGGCTCACCACATAGCTGCCATTGACATCACGGTAAATTACACAGCCGCTGACCGTGGCTTGAACAAAACAAGGATTGCTTCCCATGTGCAGCCATCTCGATCTAGATCACAATTAGCCCAATCCTTCCAAGCCCACTGTGTCAGGCGGTCCTGACAACACAGTTTGTCATCAACGAACCCCATCTCCCAGGCCATCTCCGAATCGATCCCCCACCTTCCCTCTGAGCTGCTGAATGAGAGCCGTTCCCTCACTTGGCCGTTTCCCCTCCAATTGGGCCTCCCTCACCAGCAACGGGCCCTCTCCTGTGGCCACCACCACACCCATCCCTTCCACAAGGCCCACCACTTCACCAGGTCCACCCAGCGGCCAAGACTCAGCAATTGAAAGGAGGCCTACCGCGTCTGGAGTGAGATCTTCTCGAAGGAGCTCTAGCAAGGGCTCGGTAGCCAACAGTTTCAGGCGAAGGCCCTGCCAGACGGTTTGGGCCCCCGGATAGAGCGCCATTACCCTTCGATGCAGCTGGAGGGCAGAGTGCTGCCAATCCAACATCGAATCCTCCCGCTGCAGCAGGCGGGCATACGTCACTCCTGCCTCGCTCTGGGGCTGGAGGCCGAGGCGTGAATAGCGTTCGGCCTGGGGGCCCACGCCCGCGGCAGCGATCCGGGGGAGGGCCTTCAAAAACAGCTGGGCGGTAAGAGTGGAGAGGCGTCCGCCCAGGTGGCGCCCATTCTCAAGCAGGCCAATCGGCACCGACTCCTCGAGCAGGACGGGGCCCGTGTCCAGCCCTTCTTCCATGGCCATGATGCCAACACCGGTGAAAGGGTCTCCCTCCAGCAGGGCCCACTGGATCGGCGCCGCTCCCCTCCAGCGGGGCAACAGGGACCCATGGCCGTTCCAGCACCCAAGCGGCGGCTGATCCAGCACGGTTTTGGGGAGAATCTGGCCGTACGCCACCACAACGGACACTTCCGCACCAAGGCTGGCCAGCTGCTCCTGGAACGCCCCATCCCGGCGCACCCGTTCCGGGGTGAACACCGTTAGGCCCAGCTCAAGGGCCCGCTCCTTCACCGGCGAGGGGCTAAGGGCACCACCCCGGCCCCGGCGCCGATCAGGCTGACTGACCACGCCCACAAGGGTGTATCCCGCCCCATGGAGGGCCTCCAGGGTTGGCACCGCATAGGCCGGGGTACCCCAGAAGAGGAGGCGCATCAGGGGGATGGACGCAACAACGGCTCAGGCATCACCCGTCACTGTGAGGCCCTCCACCCAAACCCAGGGGCACAGGCCTGAGGGGGTGACCTTGCTGGGCCCTTCAAAGCCCACCAGGCTCATCAGCACGGTGCGGATGTCACCGGCAACGGTGGCCGACTCAATCGAGACGGACTCTCCATCACGGATCAGCCAACCGTCGAAAGGTAGGGAGAAGGAGCCCTGGCTGGCCTTCACCCCGGCATGGAGAGCGGAGAGGGAATCAATCACCACTAGTCCCCCTTCTCCAGCTCGACGGCCATTCGGAGCCAAACGATTCAGGCCTTCCTCGCCCCCGGGCACCCCTGGGGTTGAACCCACCTCGAACCAGTCAGGGGCGACGGACACCTTGGCCCCCATCCCGGCATGGCCCGTGGGGGAAGCACCAAAGGCTCGGGCCGTGGCCTCGGAGTGGAGGAAATGGCGCAACACCCCCCCCTCGATGAGGGTAAGGGGGGCGGTGGGGGTGCCCTCCCCGTCAAACAGTGCAGCGCCGATGTTCCCAGGATGAAGGCCGTTGTCCGTAATTGAGAGGAAAGGAACGGCCAGCACCTCCCCCAGGCTGTCGCGTTTGCTGAGGCTCACCCCATCCAGCACGGCGCGGGCATTGAACAGGCTGCTGAAAGCGCCGATCAAATCCAGAAAGGCTTCCGGGGAAAACACGCAGGTGTAGCGCCCGGTAGCCACGGGGGCGTAATCCAGATGGGAAATGGTGCGCTGGGCCGCTTCGGCGATGCAACCCTGAACATCCAACCCATCGACGCCATAGGCCAGCCGCACGGCGCCGCTGCTGCGGGGCTTCCGCCCGGTCTCTTCTGCCCGGGCGTAGAGATAAAGGGAAGCGGTGGAGAGCTGCTGGTGGCGAAGTGCCCCCTCGCTGTTGAGATAGAGGCGTTCACTGCTGCGCTGGGCCAGGCCGTTGTAGGGAACAGTGGTGATGGCCCCATGGCTTGCCAGCAGCTCCCGCTCCGCCTCCTTGAGGCGGGACAGCAAATCAAGGATGGAGCGGCTCTCCATGAGCGGCTGCTCCACCAAAGGTAAAGGCGCCTTCGCCAAGGGGGAGAAGGCGGGGATTTCCTCGGGATTGCCAAAGGCGCTGGCCTCTTTGGCTCCCTCTAGAGCCTTGGCCAGCCCGGCTTCCGTGAGATCAGAGGTGCTTGTGATGCCCACCAGCCCGCGATCATTCCAGACCCGGACGGTGATGGCCCGTCGCTCTGCCCCCTTCATCTGCTTGGGTTCACCCCGATCCACCTGCACGGAGGTGTCGGTGCTGCAGGAGGCCCCCAGATCCCACTGGGCGATGCCGGACTGGGCCGACAGCCGCTGCAACTGGTCTTGGAGCTGGCTTCCAGACAACACGGGCTGATTGAGCGTCTGACTCATCGCCCCCCCACCGTGATGGTGTCCACCCGGATGTGGGGCTGGCCCACGGTGACGAAGATGCTGCCGCTCACCGAGCCACAAAATCCCGCGGCCAGCTCCAGATCGTTGGCACACATAGAGATCCGGGGGAGCACCTCCTTGGCTTCCCCAATGAGGGTGGCGCCTTTCACGGGCCGGCCGAGTTGGCCATCCTCGATGAGATAAGCCTCTTCCACGGCGAAATTGAACTGGCCCGTCGGCCCCACACTGCCTCCCCCCATGGCCTTGCAATAGAGCCCCCGATCCACCGAGGCGATCAGGTCCTCAGGGCTGTGGGGTCCAGCGGCGATGAAGGTGTTGCGCATGCGGCTGGCGGCCGCAAAGGCATAACTCTGGCGCCGGCCGCTGCCGGTGCGGGGATGGGCCGTGCGTGTTTCCCCGGCTCGATCACTGAGAAACCGGCGCAGGATGCCGTTCTCAATCAGCACGGTGCGCTGGGGCTCCATCCCCTCATCATCCATCGAAAGGCTGCCGAAGGCCCCATCGCTCAGGCCTTCGTCGATCGCTGTGACCGCCTCATGGGCAATGCTCTCCCCGATCCGATCCGCAAAGGGAGTGGTGCCCCGCTCCACCTGGGTGGTTTCCAACAGGTGGCCACAGGCTTCGTGGAAGATCACCCCACCAAAACGATTGGCCAGCACCACCGGATACTGCCCGGCCTCAACATAGTCGGCGTAAAGCATGCTGGCCGCGCTCTGGCAGAGGTCCTGGGCCGCCAGCTCGGGATCCCATTGCTGAAGATCCTCGGGGCGGCCCTGGGTGCCGTAACGGCGCCCCACACTGGCCCGGTGCTCCCCATCTGCCGCCAGCACGTTGAGACCCAGGGATTGGTGAAGGCGGATGTCGCGGGCAAAGGTGCCATCACTGGCGCATACCAACACCTCCTGCCAATCCCTGGCATAGCTGCCACGCCGGGCCTGGAGATGGGCCCCATGGCGCGTGAGCGCTCCAGTTCCCTCCAGGAGACGCGTCGCCACATCACCCAGAGAAGGGGAGGTCCCCAGCCAGGTGGCCTTGCCCGCAGCATGGTCGCAGAGGGCTGGCAGGCCTGCGAATCCATCCACCGCGTGGGCATTCCTCAACAGCCCCAGCATGCCCAGGGCCTGGTCGAGGGCCGCCATCAGACCGGTGCTGCTGAGGTTGTTGGTGGATACGAAACCATCGTGGCGGCCAGAGAACACACGCACTCCGGCCCCCATCCCAAAGGAGGGGGACACGTTGGTGATCACCTCCTGCTCGGCCAACACCCCCAGGTGGTCACTGCGTTCGAGGAAGACCTCCACCAGATCTGCGCCCGCGGCACGGCCGGCCGCCAGGAGAGGCTCCAGCATGGAACGCCAGGCCGGATCCTGAAAATCTCCTGGTCCCCCAGGGGAGGCCCCGGAACCTAGGAACCCTGGGATAAGTGAAGTGGAGGCAACCAAAGGGCAGCGGGCAAAAGAAAAGGAAGTGACCACCCAAAGATGGGGGCATGGAAGCGAGGACGACCGCAGCTCAGCGAACGGCCGGCTGATATTGATGGCTTGAGATCGGAGCCATCAGGAACAAGCGGGCCATCTGCCAAGCGTTTCCAGCCCAATGGGGAAGCTTGCGCAAGATCCGCAGGGGAGCAGGCGAAGAGCTTGAAGCGAGGGCGGAGAGGGCCGCATTGTGAGTCACCATCGTCTCCAGGCCATCCCAGAAGGCGGGCGACTCCACATTCAGGACGACGGGAAAGACCCGCGCGGAGGTTTCATTGGTTTTGGTGATCACGGTGCGGTCGTAGCTGCGCGCATCAAGCCCCAGGGCCTCGTAAAACTCCTTGCGGGCCACATCGCGCACGTACATGGTGGCGAACACCGCTAACAGGAAGAATCGGCACCAAAGGCGGGATCGCCACCCGTTCACGGTACTGGGCACCGCTTTCATCAGAGCATCAAAGAAATCACCATGACGATTTTCGTCTTGGCACCAGTTTTCAAAGAAATTGAAGATGGGAAAAATTTTGCTCTCCGGATGCTTCTCTAAATGGCGATAGATGGTGATGTAGCGCCAATAGCCAATTTTTTCGGAGAGATAGGTGGCGTAAAAGATATGAGCTGGGCTGAATTTGGTGTAGGCCTTGTGGGCTGTCAGGAAGCCAAGATCGAGCTGCAAGCCGAAATCAGCCATCGATTTGTTTAGGAATCCTGCATGACGTGCTTCATCCCGGGCCATGTGGGCAAAGCATTCCGCCAGGAGAGGATTTTTTTCCTTAATTCGACGGCTGAGCTCTTTGTAGAGCAGAAATCCTGAAAACTCAGAGGTGCAGCTCTGCTCCAGAAATTCAACAAAGACCTTGCGGGTTTCTGGATCAAGCTTGTCTGCTGCTCCTTCGAATTCTCCATCTCTCACGAAGTGATGTCTATTATAATCCTTTCGAAATTCCTCACAGATGGCTTTTAACTCCTCCTCGTTGGGGCGAAGATCCATCGCCGCCATCGCATCAAAGTCGGTGGTGTAGAAGCGAGGGGTGAGAATTGTGTCCTTCACCGGCTCCTTAATCGCCGGCGCGTCAGGGGAGCCGATGGCCTGGGGGGAGGCGGTGGTGGCTGGGGCAGACACAGGAGGAACCATCGCGAGCAGGCGAGTGCGGTGGACTCATCGTAGGGTCCCTACTGCCATCGCGGCTTCCTGTGTAAAGGCTCCGCTTAATTCGGACCCAGCCACTTCTGGCCGTTGAGGCGCTGCACCAGGCGCGACACCAACAACGACAACGTCATTTTCTTCTCATCGATCAGAAACGACTCCAGCAGGCTGGGCTGGGCACCGGCCTCAGCAAGAGCGATCATCTTGGCGGCCTCCAGTTCAGGAGCCGTGAAACAGAGCCAGAACCTGCGGTCGTTCGGCAACACGCCCTTCACCATCCAACAGGGCACCCCAACCACGGGCATGGGACCCTCCTCAAAGCTGAGCACAGGAGCCGAGCCCCCATAGGCCTGACATTCCTTCACCAGGGCTGGCAGGAGGTCCTGGGGGATATAGGCCGCAAAGGGCTTGTCCTCCAGAGTGGGGGCCTTGGCCTTGGGAGCGGCCTTGGGGGCCTCCTCAGCCGGAGCCGACTGAGGGGCCGACTTGCTAGCCCCGGCCTTGGCTGGGGTGTCTTTTGGTTTGGCACTCTCTGGAGTGGCGCTGTCTGTCACCGCTTCGGGCTCCCGGCTTGGTGGCTGACTTTAGGCAGGATGCTGGCCACTCAGGGCGAATCAACCCTTTACCAATCATCCCCAGGGGCCTCCTGTCCCCAGTCATCCTCCACTCCCACGGCCACAGGCTCCCTGTCGCGCTGCGGGGGTGTCCAGGACTGCGCGCCAGCCCTTTCCCCCCCGAAGGCGGAGGGCCTGCGCAGAACCCGAAAGGGCGCATCCAGAGTGGGCGCCGGCTCCCCAGGCGCCCGGGGAGGGGGCACAGCGGGAGCAGGGGCTCGCTCACCCCAGCTCCCGCCCCCTCGGCCCTCAGACTCAAGACCGTCCCATGACTCTTGAGGCCTCTCCTCCCTTCTAAAACGGTCGTCTTCCCGATCCTCCCAGTCGCCATCGGCCCAGGCGCGGGAGGTCCGCGGGGTGGTGACCCGTCGGCGCCCCCCGGGTCCGGCGCCCTGCCGCCGACCCAGGGCAAGGGCGGTACCCGCCCCACTGAGGGCAGCGCCGCCCAGGGCCGCCCCCCCCAGCCAGAGTCCCAGCGGGGCTTGGGGGGTGGTCCAAGTGAGAACCCGAAAAGCCAGCTGGGGGCGTGGATTCAGGGCTGCCACCAGCAGCACCGCCAGCAGGGGAGAGAGGAAGGGCACCACCAGCAGGCGACGGACTGTCATGGCCGTAAGGTCACCGGGCCTTGCCAGCGCTGCAGGGAACCCAGCTCCAGACCGAGGCTGTCCAACATCCGAATCACCAGGAAATCCACCATCTCCTCGATGGATGCAGGTTGGTGGTACCAGGCCGGAACTGGCGGAGCAATGCGGGCCCCCGCTTCCGCCAGGGTGGTGAGATTGCGCAGGTGGATGAGGTTCCAGGGCAATTCCCTGG
>JBBARZ010000081.1:0-8092 GCA_040399505.1 Cyanobium sp. | reverse complement strand
ACAGCAGCACGGGAACGAATCATGGGGGACAGGCAGCACAACAATATTTTGGGCCGGCAGCTCCTGGCGGGCGACCACGTGCCGCGGGCACCTCTGGACCTCCCGGATGTGGTTTTGGCGGAGGTGCAGGCTGGAAAGGTCTCCCGTTCTGTATCGCCCTTGAACCCGCAGATCCGCCACCACGCTGTTCTCAGCACCGTTCTCGCGGCGCTGGTGATGCAGGCACCGGTGCATGCAGGCAACCTATCCGGCACCGCAACCCTGCGGCTGCCGGCCAGGGAGCTGGGCCGCGTGCGTCTGCAACCCGCCGGCCAACCGCCGTTCCGCATGGTGCGCCAGGGTCAGCGGTTGCTGTTCACCACCGACACCTTCACGCCGGTGCTGAATGGCGGCTCCAGAGCGCCGCTCAGCCTCCAACTGGTCGCGGTGGGAACGGGCCAGCTGCCCTCCTTCCCGCTCGGCCGCCTGCCGGCCAGCTGGCGCGGCGATCTGGCCTTCGCAGGCGGCAGGACGCGCTGGCAGGTGGACCTCTCGGCTGACGGAAGCTTCCAGCTGCGCCAGACCTTCCTGGACCGGCCGGCGCCGAACCGCTTCGATGACATCGGCCGCTGGCGCCTTGAGCCCGACAGCATTCGCTTGGTGCTGCGGGGTGGGCGGGAAGCACCGCTCTTTTTTCAGCCGCTTGAGGGCGGTGCCGCCTTGGCCAAGCTCGATCTGCAGGGCGAGCCGCTCCGCTCCCGCCAGCCCGATCGGCTGCAGCGCCTGGCGACCCCGCAGCCGATCGATCCCCGCCTGCATCTGGCGGGGATGTTCCGCTACATGGCCGATGCCGCCAACATCCGGCTCTGTGCCACCGGCGCACGCCTTCCGGTGGCGATGGAGGCCGACTACCGGCGCCTCGAGAGGGCTTACCTCAAAGCCCTGCCGGCAGGCGCCGCGGGGAAACCGATGCTTGTGAATCTGGAGGGCCTGATCACCAACCGCCCCTCGGCCGAACCGGGCCAGCCGCCGCAGCGCACCCTGGTGGTGGAGCGTTTCGTGGGGGTGCATCCCGGCCAGGGCTGCAGCCCTAGGACTTGAGGCTCCCGAGCCCGGTGACGAAGTCTTCTCTCACTCCACTTCCAGCACTCCTCGCACCATGTTCATGCCGCAGTGGAAGGGGTAGACGCCGGCTTCGGTGGGGGGCAACTCCAAACTGGTGGTGGCCTCAAGGGGCAGGTCGAGGGTTTTGTGGAAATCGGGGAAGATCACCTGGGCCACGCAGCTGCTCGGATCGATCCGATGAAAGGCAAGCCGCATCGGCTGGCCGGCCTTCACCTTGATTCTTGAGGGTGCATAACCGCCATTCACGATGATGGTGATCTCCTGCCACCCTGCCTCGCTCTCGCGGGCCGCCACGCCACCGCCATGGCGACCCAGGAACCACCAGAGCTGCCAGGCGATGAGTAGCAAGCCAACCATGGCCACCAACCCTTTGAGGGCCACGGGTTGATCGATGGTGCGCCAAAGGGGCGCTGCAGCAGCAAGGATCAGCATCAGCTAGAGGCAAGAGGTAGGCGCGTGGGGCGGAAGTTCCGCAGCCTCAGGGCATTGCTCACCACCGACACGGAGCTGAAGGCCATGGCGGCGCCGGCGATCATCGGGCTTAGCAACCAGCCGGTGAAGGGGAACAGAAGGCCGGCGGCGATCGGGATGCCGGCCACGTTGTAGGCGAAGGCGAAGAACAGGTTCTGGCGGATGTTGGCCATGGCGGAGCGGCTGAGTTCGATCGCCGCCGGCACGCCGGCCAGGTTGCCGGAGATCAGGGTGATGTCGCTGGCGGCGATCGCCACATCGGTGCCGGTGCCCATGGCGAAGCCCACATCCGCCTGGGCGAGGGCTGGGGCATCGTTGATGCCGTCACCCACCATCGCCACCGGGCCCTCACCTTGCTCCTGCAGCTTGCGAATCGCCGAGGTCTTGTCGGCGGGGCGCACTTCGGCGATCACCTGCTCGATCCCCACCTGGGCGGCCACCACCTCGGCTGTGCGGCGGGCATCGCCGCTGAGCAGAACCACCTGCAGACCCAGACGCCGCAGGGCAGCCACCGCGGCCGCTGAACTTGCTTTGAGGGGATCGGCCACGCCGAAGCAGGCCTCGATCCGCCCTTCTACCACCACGGCCGCCACGCTGCAGGCGGCGGCCTCAAGACGCTCCACCAGGGGCTGGAGGGCGGCGGTGTTGATGCCCAGTTCCTCAAACCAGCGGGGGGTCCCGACCCGCACCTGCTGGCCGGCGACCATCCCCTGCACGCCGCGGCCGGCCACGGCCTCGAAGCCCTCGACCGCAGGCAGTGCGCCGTCTTTCAACCGGCTGCGGGCATAGGTCGTGATCGCCTCGGCAAGGGGATGTTCCGAGCGGGATTCCAGCGCTGCCGTGAGGGCCAGCAGGGTGCTGGCTGGGAGCACGCCAGCGGCCAGCCGCTCAAAATCGGTCACCTCCGGCTGGCCGCGGGTGAGGGTGCCGGTCTTGTCGAGCACGATGGTGCGCAGCTTGCCGGCCGTTTCCAGGGCCTCGGCGCTGCGGAAGATCAGGCCGTTCTCCGCCCCCTTTCCGGAGGCCACCATGATCGACGTGGGGGTGGCCAGGCCCAGGGCACAAGGGCAGGCGATCACCAGCACGCTCACCAGAAACAGCATCGCCAGCACGGGATTGCCGCTGATCAGGAACCAGACCACGAAGGCGGCAATCGCCAGGGCGATCACCACCGGCACGAACCAGCCCACCACCTGATCGGCCAAGCGCTGCACCTGGGTGCGGGAGCTCTGGGCCTGGCGCACCAGCTCCACGATCTGGGCCAGCACCGTGTTGGCCCCCACCCGGCTGACGCGGAAGGTGAAACTGCCGCTGCGGTTCATCGAGGCGCCGATTACGGCATCGCCGGCAGCTTTGGCCACGGGGGTGGGTTCACCGGTGAGCATCGACTCCTCCACCCAGGAACTTCCTTCGCTCACCTCCCCGTCCACCGGGATCTTTTCGCCGGGACGCACCTGCACCAGGTCGCCGACCACCACCATTGACACAGGAACGTCAACCGGTTGTCCATCCCGCAGCACCCGGGCGGTGGGGGGCTGCAGCTGCAGCAGCCGCCGGATCGCTTCTGAGGTCTGACCGCGTGCCCTGGCCTCCAGCAGCCGGCCGAGCAGCACCAGGGTCAGGATCACCGCCACGGTTTCGTAGTACACGTCGGCCGGCAGGCCTTCAGCGATCAGCACCTGGGGAAACAGGGTGGTGAACAGCGAGGTGAGGTAAGCGATGCCGGTGCCGGCCGCCACCAGGGTGTTCATGTCGGCGGAGTGCTGCCGGAAAGCCGAGACGGCGCCGGTGAAGAAGTCAGCCCCGCACCAGAACAACACCGGTGTGGTGAGGATGAGTTGGGTCCAGGGGCTGGTGAACCAGAGCGGCAGGAACGGAAGGCTGTGAAGCCCCAGCATGTGGGGCAGGCTGGAGCCCATCACCAGGACGGTGAGGACGGCAGCCACGCTGACCTTGCGGCGCAGCAGGGTGCGCTCCCGGGCAAGCTCCCGCTCCATGCCGTCCGGGCAGCAGGGTGGGCGAGGAGAAGGGGCGCTCATTGTGGGCATGGCCGGACCTGACACCAGCTGATTCAGACCCTGCCAGAGATCACGACCACCGTCAGCAACAGGGCCATCAGCAGCAGCTCGCTCCAGGTTGTGTCCATGGTCTGCTCTCCGGCGGAGTGGGATCTCACTGTCGTCCACAACCCCGGCTACGGCGCCCCCCATGGGGGGGCTTGGCCGCATTCGCCCTGACCTGCGTGGCTGAACAGACCCCGATCACGCCAGCTCAGCCTCATCCCCTCCAGGTGGGCATGCCGCCGCTGACCAAGGTGCCGCGATGGCGCCAGAGCGCCTCCGGCGACACCTGAACGCCGTGCTCAGCGGCCAATCGTGCCGCCGCTTCCGTGGACTCGGTGGCACGTAGGGCCTGGGCAAAGGCGGGATCGCTCCGCAGCAACTCCTTGAGCTGATGCAACGCCGCCGCAGAGGGATGCTCAACACCGGAGGCCGGCAGTTCGCTGATGGCCATGGAACCCCTTCTCAGAAGATTCCAGCCTAGGAACGGCGACTCCGATCGTTCTCAGTTGGTTGCAATTGAAATGCCCGGTCGCTGGTAAGCAAAAGGGCAAGCCCGGAGGCAATCACCACCAGGGTGAGCACTCCGAGCAGCAGCGAGTAGTAGGGCTGCAGATTGATGGGGCCGAACTTGCCGGTGTGGATCTTGAGCAACCAGAAGGCATCGATGCCGCGCTCCAGCAGCAGGCTGTAAAGGGAGCCACTGGCCGCTGTCAGCAGCAGCGGCGCGGCGGCGAGGGGCACCATCAGGCGATGGGTGCGTCGGAAGCGGGCGCGGAAGGTTCGCGGCATCGGTTTCATACCGTCACCACTCCCAGGCGTTGATCAGAACGAGAAGAGGGCATCGAACTGGTGGTATTCGGGTTTGTTGAGGCCGTCATGCCGCAGCATGCGGCGCAGCTCGATGATTTCGCGCCGCTGGGCCACGATGATGTCGCGGGCAAGACGCCGGATGGTGGGGTTCGTGCTCTTCTTGAGTGCGTCGTGGGCCATCACCAGCGCACCGCCATGGTGGGCAATCATGCCTTCGAGGAACCAGCTGACGCGGTTTTCCCGTGTGGGTGTGGAGCCCATCATCTGCATCGCCTGGATGTGCGCGGCGCTCATGCGTTCCAGGCCTTCCATGCTGTTGGGATCGCCACCGGTCTTCAGGGCCACGGGATAGACGGGCGCTTCGGGAACCCAGGCCTTGCGCCATAGGCCCATCGCCTTGATCTCCTGGGCCTGGTCGCGCCAGATCTGCTTGGCCAGCGCACCCACCCCTGGCTGGCCGATGTCGAACACGAACTCGCTCATCCGCAGGGCGCCGGTGTGGTGCTGCACCATCGCGTCGAGCCAGCGGAGGTCGTAGGTGCGCCCGGCTGGGCCCACCTCGTGGGTATGGGCGCTGTGAGCGACGGGTGCGGCAGCAGGGTGCTGATGGTGGTCGTGGTGGCGATCCAGCTGGGCCAGGGCGGGCACCGCGGACGCCAGCAGGCCGAGCAGAGCCAGGGCTGCGGGAGCAAAACGCCTGCCTCCTCTTCTTGTCCCCAACCGGGGATAGCCTGCATTGGGGGAGGAATCAGAGGATGGGTTCAATTCGGATCCATGGTGCGTCATGCCCAGAACCATCCTCTCCAAACAGAGCACCTTGCTGTTTACCACAAGCCTGCAGTGGACACCGGATGGTGAACTATCTGCTGAGGATCGGTTGCAGTTGCTCCATCGACTGATGCAGATCGATCCTTGCCTGGTGGAAGGCTTCGGTTAATGACCCGAATGACTAAGCCCCCAGCCGGATCAGGCCACCCACCATGAACGATCACCAACAGTGGGAACACGGACACGACAACTCCCGGGAAACTGCTTCCAGGATGGGGTGGGTGTGCCCCTGGCGCCTTACTGTCGCGCGCGGTGGAGCTGGCCTTCCTTGCAGAAAAAAGCTGATGTGTTGCTGACACGCCAATTGCAATACATTCGGAACTCGCCATCGTGGGACGTATGAGGTTCTTTAAAAACCAACACGACTTGATCCAATGAAGGACGAAAATGAGATGATGGAATTTCATAGATAAGCGACTGGGGCAGGAGGGGGCCATCCCCAAGGCCTACTGCATGACCTATGGATCGATGAATATCCTGGCCCATCCGTAGTGCAACATGCTCATATTCCCTGGCATTCACCTCTTCCTGAACAGAATGCCTGGGTTTTTCGGCTAACCCATTGGCTACGCGATGAGTCAATTCTTGAAAACCTCCTCTACCATCTTTTTGAGCCAGGGCAAGGGCTACGGCTACTCTGCGAGGGAACACATCATCATCCTGAATTGCTACTTCACAGATCACCTTATCGACAAAGATCTCATCATATTCCATCTCTGAAGCGATTGTGCCCAGGAAAGCCGGGGGATAGTGAACAACAACACCATTTTGTCCATCGGTCAACGTTGTTGCGACTTCGATGGGATTCGAATCATCCTCAAGGTAAACTCCAAAACAGTTTTGTTGGTTCTTGGTATTGCGGATGTATTCTAATGAGATGGCGTGAAGCTGAAGGAATTGAGTCGACATGATTTATCAGTGAGGCATGCAGCAAAAAATGTCTCTCCACGCGCCCAGTTTTCTCTGGAATCGAGTTAGTGCTTGAGATGAAAGTCACCAATCCTTGTGAGTTGCATCACCGATGCCGATGTCCAGCGAGATCGCGGCCGAGCAGCAGATCCCGCGCCCCATTCACGAGCTGCATCGTGTCGTGTTCGCCGCCGCGGTCGGGGTGGTGCTCAGCGGCACAACGCTTCCAGGCCTGGTTCACCTGGGCGGTGGTCAGCCGGCCGGAGAGCGGCAGGTGCAGGCGCTGCCGGGCCACGATCGCCTCCAGATCGGGGTGCTTGCCCATCGGGCCCCAGTCGGCCTTGCTCAGGCCGCTGCGGCGTTTGCCGCCCGTTCGTTTCCGTGCCTTCTCCCCCCGGCCGCTGCCGCCGAATCCCCTGGCCTCCTCGGGCTCCGCGGCGCGGCTCTGGCCTGGCGGCTCGGGGGTGCTGGTGGTGGTGAGGGCATAGGGCCGCTCAAGGGTGGGCTGGGGCATAAGACACCGGGCTGGCCTCCAGCCTGCAGCAGCACGGGCTCGCGAAACGCAGGCGTGCCCTCAAGCCCTGCTCTCTTGATCTGCCACCAACAGCAGGCCGCCCATGATCGCCAGGTTCTTGAAGAGCTGAATCCGCTCCTGAGCGTTGTTCACATCCCCGTGGAACAGGAGGG
This sequence comes from Cyanobium sp., assembly GCA_040399505.1. GTDB lineage: Bacteria > Cyanobacteriota > Cyanobacteriia > PCC-6307 > Cyanobiaceae > Cyanobium. The sequence continues at coordinate 1,220 of JBBARZ010000081.1, read as the reverse complement.
TGGTGGGCACGAGGAACAACAGCAGCAGCACCGCTCCGAGCCTGGCGTTCCAGCCACTGATCACCAGGGCCGAACCCACCGCCATCAGGGCCATGGCGGCCACCAGCAGCACAGGCGCAAGCGGCAGTCCCTTGGCTGCAATGGCGGCGGCCACGCCGGCAAAGCCCGTGAGTTTGCCGATCACGGCATGGATGAACACCAGGCAAAGCAGCACCCGGGCGATGCGGTTCAGCAAGGAGGGCTGGTGGTGCATGGGAGTGCCAAGGGCGGATGGGGCGTATTCTGCGCCGCTTCCCGTCGACGCCCCCACCGCGTGATGCATCAGAGCCAGTGGCAATGGCCATCGCCACCGCCAGGGCCATTCGCCACAGCTGATCAGAGAATCCAAACAGGCGTTTGCGTATTGATAGGAACTTTGCGCTTTTTTTAAAGCTCAGATTGACATAAACGCGCTAAAAGAATCAAAGAACGAAAGTGATAGCCGTGTGAGCTTGAAGTACTCGGTTTTCCATGCGAAAACCCCATATAGTTTTATTGGACGGTCTTTATATGGCCCCCTCATTCCCTTCTGAAATCTCTAAACATGACACAAATTAATGCTGGGGTGTCCTTCAAGGGACGCCTTCCACAAATCGTTGGCCAAGCCGCGCTGGCCGCTAGCGTGCTCGCCGGTGGTGCTTCCCTGCTGAACGCTGGTGGTGCGATGGCTGCAGATTGCTTAGGAACCAACGGCAATAAATTTGACCTTATTACATTAACCCCTGCCCCACCCTCTATAGCTTGCAGCTCTCCTGTTGGAGGCAATAACTTTCTTGTTACTATCGACACCGATTTTCCTTCTCCCGGCGAGCTACCCGGTCCCGCATCAGGAAAAACTGAGTTCTCGATTGAAAGTAAGCATGGTCATTTCATCAAAGTGCTGCTAGATTCTGATTTTGACACTCCATCAGGTACCGTAACTAAAACTCTTTGGGCAGACGCGGGCTTCACGACCCCAATTCTCACATCTCCTTCTCCCCTGGTCTCCAACAGTGGAAGCTCTACAGGTTTTGTTGATATTATTGGAACATACAAGAAAATCTACGTCAGAGATGCGTATGTCGTCAATGCTGGTGGTCAGCTTGACAATTATACTAATACTTTCGAAGTCGTCCCTGGCCCTCTGCCCATCCTGGGTGCCGGTGCCGCCTTCGGCTTCAGCCGCAAACTCCGCAGCCGAA
>JBBARZ010000080.1:0-8136 GCA_040399505.1 Cyanobium sp. | reverse complement strand
ATTCCATGGAAGGTGCCACCATGAGTGGACGCCTTGCCGCAGCAGCCATCATGGAGCGTCCCGTGAGCCTGGCGCGCAACGCTGCCGCTGCCTAGGAGAAACCCATGGGACGCTGGCTTGAACACACGGTTACGACAGAGATCAAAGCTCCCGTGGAGCAGGTTTGGGAGGTTTGGAGCGATCTGGAAGCCATGCCCCGCTGGATGAACTGGATCGAATCGGTAGTCACCTTGGACGATCCGGATCTCACCGAATGGACCCTCATCGCCCAAGGCTTTCGCTTTCAGTGGAAAGCCCGCATCACTCGCCGGGTGCCTGAGCAACAGCTGCACTGGGAATCGGTGGGAGGGCTCCCCACGAAAGGGGGAGTGCGCTTTTACCCCCTGGGCCCCAACCTCACAGCGGTGAAACTCAGTGTGAGTTATGAGTTGCCGGGGATGCTGGCCCCCTTGATGGAACCCTCCATCATGGGCGGCATCGTGAACCGGGAGCTCCAGGCCAACCTTGATCGATTTCGCGATCTCGTTGAAAGCAATGCCACCCGCTGAAGGCCTCCAGAAGCCTCTTCAGCTCAGGTCTCGCCCCAGTCCGCAAACCAGAAGCCAGCGGATGGTTCTGGGTTTGATCGCGGTTCTGTTAGCGGCCTGTGCCCCCACCCCAGAGGCAGAGGTGCCGCCCCCTCCACCCCCCTTGCCGAAAGCTGAGGTTCGCCCGAACCCACAACCCGAGGGAGCCTCCCTGGCTCCCTTGGCCACTCCCCAACAGGTGGTGGAAGCGGTGGAGGTGGGCCGCCCTGATCCCTTCGCTGCCGTGCTCACCCCACGCCTCATTGGTGTTGCGGCCTCCCCGCAGCTGACCACGGCTCCAGGGCAGAAGCCAGGAGCTGGTCCAGGACAACTGCCCTCCGCGAGGCAGGCGGGCAGAGCCCAGAATATGTCTCCTCTGGAGCCCCCGAAGGGCCTGCTCTTTCAGGGGGTGCTCCAGGGCCCCACAGGGGGGGAAGCCCTTGTGGAATTTGCCCCCTCCGAGGCCAAGGCCGGGGGAACGCGGTCCGGCTCCCTGCGCGTTGGGGACGTGGGTACAGGTGAGGGAGACTCCCTGTTGCCACTGGGCTGGCGGGTGCGGGCCATCGATGTGGATCGAGGCTTGTTGAAACTGCAGGCTGGCCCCCAATCGGTCACGCTTCAGCTCTGATCGCCCGGGTGCAGGCCGCCACCAGCCCCTCCAGATCGTGGGGCTCTGCTTCCCCATCCACCCTCCCCAGTAACGCCAGGCAGGGTTTGCTGGTCTGTGGACCGATCGATACCACCTTCACCCCCTCCAGTACCTGGAGCCATTGGGGGCCGAAGGCGCCCTCAAGCAGCTGCACGCAGTGGCGGACCGTTTTCCCGCTGCTGAAGGTGATGGCCTGGAGGGTCCCTTGTTGCAGTGCCTGGACAGCCTGGCTGGGTAGACCGTCCGGGCATCGCGTTTCGTAGGCTGCCACTTCCACCACACGGGCTCCCGCACTGCCGAAGGCCTCGGCCAACACGGTGCGGCCGCCACTCTGAACCCTGGGGAGCAGGAGGTGCAGGCCCCAGGCGGAGACAGGGAATTCCTCAATCAGAGCGTCGGCGACAAAGCGCGTGGGCACAAAATCCACCGTTACGCTCATCTGCTCCAGCTGTTCGGCGGTGCGGCGTCCCACTGCCGCAATGCGAAGGCCCTTGGGAGGGCGAGCCAGGTCGGCCCCCCTGCGCCGCAGCCGGGCCTGAACGGCCTCCACCCCATTCGCGCTCGAGAAGAGGAGCCAGTGGAACTGCCCCAGATCCGCCAAGGCGTCGTCGAGGGGCCGCCAATCGTCCGGTGGCCCCACCACCAGGGCCGGTAGGTCGATCACATCCGCTCCGGCCGCTTCGAACAGCTGGCGGGCTCCCCCGAGTTGCTGCTCGGCCCGGGTGACAGCGATGCGGCAGCCCTGCAGCGGAGCTGGAACGGCGTCGTTCATGGGTCCAGCTTGACCAGGCTGCCGGCGGAGCGTCGCAAGGCGTCGGCGTCCCCGCTTCGTCCCTGGGCTTCCAGCAGGCGGATCGCCCGCTGGAGATGGCGGCGGGCGCCCATCACATCTCCCGCCAGCAGCAGGGCCAGTCCCAGATTTTGATGCCCTTCACTCTGGTCCGGTTCGATGGCCAGGGCCTGGCGATAGGCCCCGATCGCCCCTGGCAGATCGCCGCTGCGCCGCAGGCTCAGGCCCAGATGGAGCCAGCCACGGGCTAGCTCTGGGGCGATTTGGGTGGCCTCCCGGCCCACCGCCACCGCCTCTGCTGTCTGGCCGTCCTGAAGCAGAAGGGAGGCCAGATTGAGGCGGGCGGCCAGGGTGAGCCGGGGATCCAGGGGCAGGGCTAGCGCCTCCATGTAGAGCCTGCCGGTGGTCGCTCGATCCTCGTTTCCCAGGGCCAGAGCCAGGTGCAGCAGCAGCTCGTAGCGCTCGGGATGGGCCCCCTGCGGACAGCTCCTCAGGCCTTGTCTGAGCAAGGCCACTCCCCGCTCCCGGTTGCCCATGCTGATCTCCAGACCACCGAGTTTGGCGCAGGTGTATGGGTCGGCGGGATCCCGCAACAGCTCAGCCTCCATCGCCTTCCGGAGCCGCTGCGCCTTCTGCCCTTCAGCGATGCGCTCAGGGCGGTACCCCTCGTGCAGTAGGGCTGGCACCGAGCAGTGGAGCAAGCGCCAATGGGGCTCTTCCTGCAGCAGGGCCTCTACACTGTCATCTACAAGGGAGTGGTAGGCCCGACTCCAGCGGATCGATGGGTGGCGCCGGAACAGGCGACTCACGCTGGAGTAAGGGGATTGCTGGGCTCCGCATTCCTGCCGCAGCAAGGTGATCAGCAGGGCATCTGGCTGGGCCATGGCGTCCCGCAGGGGGGCCATGGCCTCTGGTTGCAGGCGTTCGTCCGCATCCAGAACCAGCACCCAGTCGCCCTTCACTTTTTCCAGCGCGGCGTTGCGCGCTGCGGCGAAGTCGCCGGGCCAGGGTAGGTGGTGCACCTCCGCACCGGCCTGTTGGGCGATCACTACGGTGCCATCCACAGACCCCGTATCCACCACCACCATCTCCTCGACGAACCCTTGCACGGAAGCCAGGCAGCTGGCCAGGCAAGAAGCCTCGTCGCGAACGATCATTGAGAGGCTCAAGCTCAATCCGTAAATCCCCCTGCACCCTCGTTCTGGCCAAGACCCATCTGGCCCAGCGCCAGAGCCTGGGCTGCCGGCATTTGTCCGGGGCTCCATACCGCTGGCAGATCGGGAGGGAGAAGGGTCCGCAAGCTCTGCCACAGATAGGGACTTCCATACACCACCAGACCAGCGAGTCGGTGTTGATCAAGCAGCTCCTGGATCCAGGCTGCCCACGGTTCCCCCCCACCAGCGGAGCCTCGGAAGGGGTTGCCCCGCACGAATAGCTGCAACAGCACGGGCCCCTGATGCCATCCCGCCCGGCTCCAGGGGGGCTCGGGGAGGGGATTGGAGTCTGCGGCCTGCGTCCATCCCGGGGGGCTTTGGCCATCCACCACCCAGGGTCGGAAGCCCCCTGCCCTGGCCAGTTCCAGGGCAGGGGCCGAGGCGGGGAGGAAGGGGCACCCCAGTTGGGCATCTACACGCACCAGGGCCAGGCCCGGCCTTTCGGCGGGCCTTCTCAGGATTCCGCCCTGGCGCTCCAGGGTGCGGGTCAATAACTCCTTGGCCAGGATTCGATCCTCCTCCCCAGGGCCATTGCTCAAAGGGCCCAGGGGATGGCCGGGAATCAGGCTCTCGAGCCCAGGATCCTTCCAGGTGCGCTCGAGGGCCCTCCGGCGTCGCTCCAGGCTGCTCCACAGGCGCTCCTGGCTGAGGCGGCCCTCCCCCACGGCCGAAAGGATGGCTTCGATGGCCTGCCACGGATCGGCGGGCATCAACACCAGGTCGGCTCCGGCCTCCAGCGCCTGCACGGCCGCCTCACCTGCCCCGTAGCGGGCGGCGATCGCCTCCATCACCAGGGCATCGGTCACCACCAGCCCATCGAAGCCCAGATCCTGCCTGAGCAGTTGGGTGAGCACCCGCCAGGAGAGAGTGGCGGGCCGATCCGGATCCAGCTCCGGGAGAAGAAGATGGGCCGTCATCACCGAAGCCACTCCGGCGGCGATCGCCTGCCGGAAGGGGGGGAGTTCGATGGCCTCCAGCCGCTCCCGGCTGTGGGTCAGCACGGGCAGGTCCAGATGGGAATCGGCGGTCGTGTCGCCATGGCCGGGAAAGTGCTTGGCGCAGGCCAGCACCCCCTCGGCCTGCACGCCCCGCAGAAAGGCGGTGGCCAGGTCGCCAACCACGGCGGGATTCTCCCCCCAGGCCCGCACATTGATCACTGGGTTGGCGGGGTTGTTGTTGACATCGCAGACGGGCCCCAGCACCCAGTTCAGGCCAAGGGCCCGGGCTTCTCGGCCGGTGCAAGCTCCGTAGCGCCCAGCCAGATCGCAGGCGGCCTGTGGGTCGTGGCGATGGATCTGCCCCAGCCCCATGGGCGGGGGCAACCAGCTCGCACCCTCAAACCTCTGCCCCACTCCTTCTTCCACATCCGCGCACAGAAGCAGGGGCTGGGGGCTCCAGGAGTGGAGCTGGCGGGTTCGCAGCCTCAACTCCGCCGCGCTCCCCCCCAGCAGAATCACCCCACCCACGCCTTCTGCCAGGAGAGCCTGGAGGGTGGCGTTCTTCAGTTCCCAGCGGGGGTAACGGCGCTGGCCATCGGCCAGATGGCCGCTGGCCCGCACGACCAGGAGGCTGGCCACCCTTCGGCGCAGCGCGTCGCCGCTGACCTCAAGGGGCATCGCTGATCCCCTCCGCCTCTTGGGCACTCCGATCCTGTTCCAGCTTGTTCAACAAGCCCAGAACCGCGCTTCCTCTCTCCAGGCTCCTGTCGACCTGAAACACCACCTCGGGCGTGCGGCGCAGCTGCAGGCGACGCCCCAGCTCCCCCTTCACATAGGGGGTGGCTGCCTTGAGCCCCTCCAGGGCCTGGCGCCGTTCCTCCTCCGAGCCGTAGACACTCACGAAAATCTTGCAGTGCTGCAGATCGCCCGCCACCTCCACGCTGGTGACGCTCACCAAGCCCTGATGGACTCGGGCGTCCCGGATGCTGGTGGTGAGCAGTTCACTGATTTCACGGCGGATCAGGGAGGCCACCCGCTCCACCCTTCGACCCTGTGCCATGCCTAACCCAATGGTGCTGGTGCCACCATCGCACGCAACACCAGCACCAAGCTCAGCAGTCCACTCACCAGGGCCCCCACTACCGCCACAGCGGTGACCGGATGGGTTCGCCGCCCCTGCAGGGGCTCCACCAAGGTCTGCAGGATGCCCAGGGACAGGGCGATCAGATACCGCGGGTATCGGGTCACATTCAGGAAGAACTCTTTCATGGGGTGCCAATCTGTCCATGGCCATGCTGGCTACTCTGCCGCCGTGCAGCCAGACACCCGAGCCAGGATCCATGGAGCTCCATCAGTTCAAACATTCCGCTTTCTGTGAGAAGGTGAGGCTCGTTCTCGCTGTCAAAGGTCTGGAGGTCACCTTGGTGGAGGTGGTGCCAGGCCTGGGCCAGCTGGAGCTGTTTCGCCTTTCCGGGCAACGCCAGGTTCCCGTGCTGGTGGATGGGTCGGAGGTGATCGCTGATTCCACAGAAATTGCCCTCCATCTTGAAAAACGGCACCCCCTGCCGGCGTTGCTGCCCACCGATTCGCAGAGGCGGAGCCAGGTGTTGCTGTTGGAAGACTGGGCGGACACGGCTCTCGCCTCCAGCTGCCGCCGAGCGCTCCTGCAGGCGGCAGCCACCAACGCCAAGCTGCGCACAGCCTTGCTCCCTGAGGCCACCCCCTCCTCCCTGCGCCAGTTGGTGGGTGCCCTGCCTGGGGGACTGATGGGATCGGTCACGGACACCTTGGGTTCCCTTCTGGCGCCCTTGGAGGCCCGGCAGCTCCATCGCAATTTGGAGCAGCTCAGCGCGCTGGTGGTCTCCAGCGGCCACCTGGTGGGGGACCAGCTGAGCCTGGCGGATCTGGCCGTTGTGGCCCAGTTGTCGTTGCTGCGCTTTCCTACCAGCGCAGGTGTTGCCCTGGCGGGAGAGGGAGTCAGCGGCATTGCCGATAATCCCCTTTTCCAACCCCTGTTCCGCTGGCGTGATGGGATTTTGGAGAGGTTGACGGCACGGAGAGCACCATGAGCGATCCTCTGCTTCGGGAGATGGATCACTATGTGGTGCTGGAACCAGGTGGTGAGGAGGCCATTCTCAGCGCCCAGGAGACTCGCACCTGGTTGGCCCGACATCTTGCGTCCTGTGAGATTCCCCCTGCCGATTTGCGTCATCTGGGCAGCTTGGAGGCTCAGGTGGAGCGGCTCCTAGACACCGCCTGTGAACTCGAACTGATCCCGGGGGTCTCCATTCAGTGGTTTGCTGTCCGACTGGAGCGGCCGGCCTGAGAGGGCTCCAGTGATCTAGCCATTCAAGTTGGGACTGGTGTGACCATCCCCATGGAGCAGGGAGATGGGGTCCTTGGGGGGTTTGGGCCCGTCCTTGAGGATCCTGGGCAGGGCCTCCAGCACCCGGCCTGCCAAGGCCTCTGGGGATTCCCCCTGCTGCATCACATGGAGATCAGCCTGGGCATAGAGGGGTCGCCTTTTGGCGAGGAGATCCCGGAGGCGCCCTGGCGGATCGGGATCCGCCAGGAGGGGCCGGGGGTTGGGATCCCCCTGGAGGCGCTTCATCAGAAGGGCTTCGGGCGCATCCAACCAGATCACCACGCCTTGCTGCAGTGGGCCCCAGTTCACTCGGCGGGTCACCACGCCCCCGCCCGTGGCCACCACCAGGGAGTGCCAACGGGACAGTTCGTTCAGCACTGCGCTTTCCAGGGCCCTGAAGCCCTCCTCCCCGGCCTCGGCAAAAATCTCAGGAATCGTTTGCCCTGCTGTCTTCTCCACCGTGGTGTCGGCATCGATGAACCGATAGCCCAGGGCCTGGGCAAGGGGTGGGCCCACGGCGCTTTTGCCTGCTCCCATCATTCCCACCAGGTAGAGGTTGAGGCCCTGCAGCCTGCGGGCGAGATCGCGGGAGTCGGGGTTGGGCATCGAACCTATGCGGTCGGGATGGGTTCCTAGATTGGCTGGCTGAAGAGAGTCCGTCATGACACTCGCCGGGCTGAGCCTCTGGCCCGTGCTTAAAGCCCCTGGGCACCTCCAGGCAGGGGGCCCAGGGCGCTGAAACGGCGGGTGAGATCCCGAAGCGGCACATCCTTCAGGCTGTCTACAGGCAAGCCCAGCAGGCGAGCAAGGCACCGCTTCACCACCACTTCACTGTCATCGCCAAAGCGTCCCCCCAGCATTTCCGTGAGCACCCCCAGCCCACGTCCCGTGCGGTTGGTTTCTTCGATCAGACAGCGGCTGGTGGGCTTGGCCAGCTTGCGACAGGGATCCTCCAGGCTGACCCCCAGACGGGCTGATCCACCTGCCGCAGCCTGGATGCACACATCTGCAAGGCGCGACTCCAGGCGAGGACGCATCAGCTCCAGAACCGGCATCAGCAGGCCCGCTGAGGATGGAGACGCCAGCCCGAGCACCATGCCGCCCGTAAGGAGGCTGCTCTGGAGGCACGAGGTCCCTTTTGAGAAGCAAGATCGGTTCAAAACGTCTTTGGCCATGGCAGGGGAGCAACCTCCGGGGGGGGAGGGCACGGCGGATCAGGAGAGTTGATTAGTTTTGCTCCTCGCGCGCTCTTTTGGGAGGTTCTGGGATGGCCGAACTGCGAGCCCGCTGGCACGGAGCGATGGCGGAGATCCCTGCTGAACAGTTTCAGGTGCTGTTGCAGGAGGCGACGCCGGCCGGGGAGAAACCTCTGCCCTTTTACACCTGGGGCTGGCTCCATGCGCTCGAGTCGAGCGGGAGCATTGCCCCAACCCAGGGCTGGCAGCCCTGCCATCTGGGCCTCTGGCGAAACGAAAGCCTGGTGGCGCTTGCCCCCCTTTATCTGAAGGCGCACAGCTATGGGGAATTTGTTTTTGATCAATCCTTTGCCCAGCTCGCCGGGCAGATGGGGTTGCGCTACTACCCCAAACTCCTGGGGATGAGCCCGGTCAGCCC
>JBBARZ010000079.1:0-8248 GCA_040399505.1 Cyanobium sp. | reverse complement strand
GCAGGATGACGCATCCCAATCCGCTGTGCCTGCCCTGATGTCGGCCCCGCTGAAGCTGTCCGTCAGGGGTGCCTCCCTGCAGCCTTCCCTCACATTGGCCATTGCCGCCAAGGCCAAGCAGCTCCGGGCCGAAGGGTGCGATATCTGCAGTCTCTCGGCGGGGGAGCCGGATTTCGACACCCCGGCTTTCATCCGCCAGGCCGCTGCAGCGGCCCTGGAGGCGGGCCACACCCGCTACGGCCCGGTTTCGGGGGAACCGGCCCTGCGAGCGGCGATCGCCCAGAAGCTCCGGGAGGAGAACGGCGTGGCCGCCACCCCCGACCAGGTGCTGGTCACCAACGGCGGCAAGCAGGCCCTCTTCAACCTGTTTCAGGTGTTGCTGAATCCAGGCGATGGGGTGCTCATCCCCATGCCCTGCTGGCTGAGCTACCCACCCATGGCGGAGTTGGCGGGAGCCAGGGTGCAGCCCCTAGCCACCGAAGCCTCTCGGGGCTTTCGTTTCACAGCTGAGGAGCTGGAGCAAGCCATCACTCCATTCACTCGGCTGCTGGTGCTCAACAGCCCCTCCAATCCCACGGGAATGGTGATGGAACGCTCCGATCTGGAGGCCATTGCCGAGGTGCTCCGCCGCCACCCCGCGGTGGCCGTGGTGTGTGATGAGATCTATGAATCTCTCTTGGCTCCAGGCCACACCCACCACAGCCTGGCGGCTCTGGCACCGGATCTCGCCGAGCGGATGTTCATCGCCAATGGCTTTGCCAAGGGCTGGGCCATGACTGGATGGCGGGTGGGCTGGTTGCATGGCCCCGCCCATGTGGTGGCAGCGGCCAGCGCCCTTCAGAGCCAGTCCACAAGCAATGTCTGCAGCTTTGCGCAGTTCGGAGCACTGGCGGCCCTCCAGGGCTCCCGCGACTGCGTGCTGGAGATGGCCACCCGCTTCAATGAGCGCCGCCAGCTGCTGAACAAGGGTTTGGCTTCGGTGCCTGGGTTGCAGTTGGTGGCCCCCCAGGGCGCGTTTTACGCCTTCCCGGATGTGAGCGCCTGGGGGCTGGATTCCATGACCCTCTGCAACCGCCTGCTGGATGAGGTGGGACTGGCGGTGGTGCCAGGCATTGCCTTTGGAGACGATCGCTGCCTTCGCCTCTCCTGCGCTGCATCCCCGGAGACGATTCAAGACGGGCTGCAGCGGCTGGTGTCGTTCCAGGCCAAGCTCTGATTTCTTTCTCCCCCGGCGCATGCCCCTAGGCGTTCCCAAGAAACTCGCCGTCATCGGAGACAGCGGCGTATTCGGCTGGGGGGATCCGGAGGAAGGGGGGTGGTGTGAGCGGCTAAGGCGTCACTGGATGGCCCTTCCCGCCGGACCCGTGGTTTACAACCTGGGTGTGCGGGGCGACGGGCTCGAGCGCGTGGCGGCCCGACTCACGGCGGAGGTGGGCGTGCGGGGAGAATTGCGCCGCCAGTTGCCCCAAGGAATTCTGCTTGCGGTGGGGCTGAACGACACGGCCCGTATCGGCCGACCGGATGGTCGCCCCCAGCTGGCACCGGAGGCCTTCCTGTTCGGGCTGCAGCAGTTGCTCAGCCAGGCTCAGGCCTTGGCGCCGGTGTTCGTGCTCGGGCTCACCCCGGTGCAGGAGGACACCATGCCCTGGGCTGAGGTGCTCTGGTATGGCCTGACGGACGTGCAGCGGTATGAGGGCCTACTGGAGGAGGCCTGCCTGGAGGCGAATGTGCCCTTCCTGCCCCTGCTGCGCCCCTTCCTCGAGCAGAACCACTGGTGGCGCTGGCTGGCGGACGACGGCCTGCACTGCAACAGCGAGGGCCATCGCTTTCTCTTCGAGAGGGTGCGCCGCTGGCCGGCCCTTCTGGCGTGGGCCGGTCTGGAGCTGCAGGAGCTTCCCACGCCCGTTGCCTGGTAACCATCCCCCAATCGGGGGAGAGGGAAATCCCCTGAATGGCGGAAGACAGAGGTGGGCTCACGGCCCGACGCTTTTGGGAGAGCGTTGCTTCCCTCATGACCTCTTCTGCCCCTCGCCATCCCCTCCCCCATTCGCCCCAGCTGGCCCCCCAGGCCCTGTGCCGCCACACCCCAGCGAATCGGGATCGGCAGAACCGTTGCTGGTTGGAGGCCTACGCCACCTGCGACGATCCCCTCACCCGTCTCCACTGGCGTAACCGTCTAGTAGAGGCCAACCTGGGGTTGGTCTACAAGGTGGCCTCTCGGTTTACGGGGATCACCCAGCTGCCCTATGCCGACCTGGTGCAGGTGGGCTGCCAGGGGCTGATTCGGGCGGTGGAGGGCTTTGATGGCCGCCGTAACGTCTGCCTCAGCACATTTGCCATCCCCTATGTGCGCGGTGCGATTCGGCACGAATTGCGTGACCGAGAGTCGTCCATCCGGCTGCCCAGACCCTTGTGGGAGCTGCGCCATCGGCTCAGTCGCCTGCAGGAGGAGCGCCGGAGCCAAGGGTTGGCGCCCCTGGGGCGCCAAGGGCTTGCGACCGCCCTGGGCTGCACGCCAGATGAGCTAGATGAGGCGGAGGGTCTGCGTGGGATAGCCCATCCCCTCAGCCTGGATGCCCTGCAGTGCAGCAATGGCGACTCCGATGGCTCCACCACCTGGCTGGACCAGCTCGCCGATCCCCACTCTCTTCTCCCTGAGCACCCCACCGCTGAGGCCCCCGGTGGTGATGGCCCTCACCGAGACGAGGTGAGATGGCTTCGGCATCAGCTCCATCGCCTCGATCCGCTCCAACGGGACCTGCTCCTCGGCCGGCTGCTGGTGGGCTGCAGCTGGGTGGAGTTGGGCCGTCAGCATGGCCTCCATCCCCGCATGGCCGAACGGCGCTGCAATGCTGCACTGCGCCATCTGAAGGCGTTGGCGCAGGGGTGGCCCGACCACAACGCTTTCAGATCGGCAGCTTGAAGGCCAGAGCCAGGCCCATGGCCAGCAGAGCACCCACTAGCGTTTGCAGGCCATTGACCACCTCATTGCTGAGCCAGGTGATCCGCCCTTGCAAGGTGGCGCCGATCAGGCTCTCCACCAGGGTGGCCACCACCCCCACGGCCGTAATCAGGGCCAAGGCCGAGGGGGTTTCAATCACCCCGAGAGCTGCCATCACCGCGGCCATCAACCCGCTTCCCACCACGCTGGCGGCCGTGCCCTCCAGGCTGATGGCCCCTTCTGTTCCCCTGGCCACGGGACGCAGGTTGGTGATCAACACGGGGTGACGCCCCCAGCGCTTGCCGATCTCACTGCCGAAGGTATCCGCCAGCTTGGCCGCCAGGCTGGCGGCAAATCCGAGCAACAGCAGGGAGGCCTGCGCCCCGGCCAGGGGGGTGAGGCCCGCCAGGACAGCTGCCACCAGGGCCGAACCCCAGACATTTTCGGGCCCCCGCCGGCCCCCGCGGGCTTCCGCCAGGCCCCTGGCCTGCTTGGCCTGGAACCCCAACTTGGTGACGGCCGATCCCAGGCCTAGATAGGCCACGACGGCCAGCCAACCGCGCCAGCCGAGCGTTCCCCAGAGCACCGTTCCCAGGATGCCAGCGTGGATCCAGCCCTGGGGGGTGAGCAGGGGCGCCCGTTGGGCCAGGGCGATGAGCAGGGCATTAAGCAGAAGCGCCATCGCCCAGTGGCCTGTCTCCTGACTGGGGAGCATGAGGGAGAGCGGCAGCATGACCCGGGGAATCTGTTGCACAGGTCTAAGGGTTGGGGGCGCAACGGCGCCGACAGCGGATAATCGGCTCATTCGTGCGGCGTCATCCAGGCATGTTTTTCCGGAAGCAGAAGTTTTTCCTCGATCTCACCGGCCAGCAGGGGGCGGAGCCGGAGAGCAAGGCTGGCAAGGAGGCGAAGGTGACCATTGCGCCCCCGGTGGCGCCGGCGGTGAAAAAGGAGGCTCCGGCGGCCAAGGCTGCTGCAGCCAAATCTCAGGCTCCAGAGGCCGCCGTGGCCCAAGCTGCTCCGGCGGCTCCGGCAGCCCCCACGGCCTCCGAACCGGGAGCGTCAGCGGCTCCAGCAGCAGCGCGCACCACGGCCGAGGAGATTGCGTCCCAGCTGGCTGCTGAGGCCGCCAGCCGCCCCGCGCCCACCCTGGCCACCTTTGCCCCTGATTGCCTGACCCCTGGTGCCGCCACCCCCCGCCGCCGCCGCAGTGCGGGCGCCAACCTGGGGGCCTTCAAGGAGATTGCCAGGGGGCTGATGAAGAGCTGAGCTGGCTCCGCCAGCCCGCCAGCCAGGCCGCGGCCGCCACCGCCGCGGTTGACGTGCGCAGGATCGTGGGGCCCGCACTCACCAGGATCCAGCCTTGGGATTGGGCGGCGTCCTCCTCCGCGGGGGTCCAGCCCCCCTCCGGACCGATGGCAACCCACACCGGCACTTGAGCTGGGCGAGTCTGCTCCTCCAGCCACTGGGGCAAAAGGGTCCTGTTGCCCCCCCGACTGCTCGCCAGGAGTTTCACGCCCTCCAAGGGCGAAGTGAACCAGCCTTGTGCTTCCTGGGGGGCGGCCAACTGGGGCCGGTGCAGACGCTCACATTGCTCCACGGCCTCCTTCACGATGGCCTGCCACCGCTCCTGGGGCCAACGGTCACGCCCCACGCACCGCGCCGCCTGGAGAGGTTGCAAACAGTCGATCCCCAGTTCGGTGGCCATGCGCCAGATGAGCTCACTGTCCTGCCTGGGCAAGGCCACGGCCAGGGCCAGGGGGGGCCATGGCGCGCTCTGGTGCTCCAGGGGCTTGGCAAGAGGTTGCTCCAGCCGCAGGCGATCGTTGCCCTCCAAGAGCGCACTCCAGCGGCGCCCTTCCCCATCTACCACCTCACAGCCCTGGCCCGCTGCGAGCCTCAGCACCCGGGTGAGGTAATGGGCCTCTGTGGCGGTGAGCTCCACCTCCGGGGCCAAGCGGGGGGGGGGGATGAGCAGCCGCCGTTGCTCCCGGACCATGGCCTCACCTCCTCAGCGCAAAGGCGCTTGGGAACCACCGGCGGACCTTTCACCTAAGGCAAACGGACTGCCAGGCTCCTCGTCGATCGGCCAGTCCTCATTGAGACCCCCAATCACCAGCTCACAGAGCTCCACCACATCCCGATCGATCTGGCGAAGGGTGTTGATCAACACGTCTAAGGCAAACGCATCGCTGGTGCCCAGATCCAGCCAGCAGCGGCCCCATGTGCCCTGATAGTCCATGGTGCCCATGTTGTGCATGAGGGCTGGCAAGGCCAGGTCCGCCGTCTCCCCATCCCAGGGCAGCCAGCTGAGGTCGGCACCGGCATCGTGGGCCTGGAGGTTTTCCGCATTGAATCCCCCCAGCTTGCCCAGGTAAAACCAACTGTCGAAGGCTGTTTCCACATAGGCCCGTTCCCCTTGGCCGGGCGGGTGAGCAAAACGGAGCCAGATCCAGCAGTTGAAGGGATCCACGTCGCGGAAGCGCACGTCCACAGCAGAGCAGGCGGGAGCCTACAGGCTGCCACCCCAATGGGATGAGCGCGATGCTGCTCCCCGATGGCCTGGCGGGAGGTCATGCTGGCGGGATGCTCGAGCTCCAGTCGGTCTGTTACCACCCGGCCACCGCAGCCCAGCCAGTGCTGAGGGACATCCACCTGCTTGTTCAGCCTGGGGTGCTGACCCTGGTGGCGGGGCGGAGCGGTAGTGGCAAGACCACCCTGCTGGAGGTGATCTGTGGCCTGGCGAGTCCGGATAGGGGCACGATCCGCTGGGATGGCGAGAAAATGAGCGCGCGCCAGCTGCGCTGGCTCTGCGGGCTGGTGTTTCAATTCCCCGAACGCCATTTTCTCGGCCTCACGGTGGGTCAGGAACTCCGCGTCGGCCAGCGTCGCGTCTCCACCGACACCCTTCAGGCCGTGCTGAGTCGGGTGGGCCTGCCGAATCTGCCTCTCACCCCGGCCCCGGAGCAGCTCAGTGGGGGCCAGCAGCGCCGGCTGGCCCTGGCCGTGCAATTGCTTCGGGATCCCAAAGTGTTGTTGCTGGATGAGCCCACCGCAGGCCTCGACTGGGCTGTGCGGGATGGGGTGCTGGATCTGCTGCAGGGGCTCGCCCAGGAGCGGGCGCTGTTGGTGGTCACCCATGAACCGGAGATCTTTGCCCGCCTTGAGCCGGAGGGTTGGCGGCTGGAAGGGGGTGTCCTCCGTCCTCTCCGCCAGGAGAGCTCCTTACGATGGCCTTAGGACAAGGGAAGGGTGATGGCTGATCAGCTGCTGCGCGCCACGGCGGCCGGAGGGGGCATCCGCCTGGTGGCTGTCACCACCACCATTTCCAGTCGATACGCCCGCCATCGCCATGGCTTGTCGTTTCTCACCACGGCCCTGCTGGGCCGGGCCATGACCGCTGGTCTGCTGTTGGCCAGTTCGATGAAGGTGGCCCATGGGCGGGTAAATCTCCGCATCCAATCGGATGGTCCCCTGCGGGGCCTGATGGTGGATGCGGGGCGGGATGGCACGGTGCGGGGCTACGTGGGGAATCCCTCCCTGGAGCTCGATCTGGTGGGCACAGCGGAGGGGGAGCCCGCCTTTGATTTCCGCCACGCCACCGGCACGGGCTACCTCCATGTGGTGCGCGATATCGGGGAGGGGGAGCCTTACAGCAGCACGGTGGAGCTGGTGAGTGGAGGCATTGGCGACGATCTGGCTTGCTATTTGCTCCACTCCGAGCAGACCCCTTCGGCTGTGTTTGTGGGGGAGAGGATCGACAGCCGCGGAGTGCGCTGTGCCGGGGGGCTGCTGGTGCAGGTGTTGCCGAAGGCCGCCTCCGATCCGGCGCTGGTGGCCCTATTGGAGGAGCGCTGCAAGGAGATCACAGGATTCAGCGAGCGGCTCGAGGCGAATGCGGAGTCGCTCCACCAACTGCTGGAAGATGTATTCCCCGATCTGGATCCCCAGCCCTTGGAGTGGGCCGAAGCCCGCCAGCCAGTGCGCTTTCACTGCCCCTGCACTCGGCGCCGCAGCGTGGGGGCCTTGAAGTTGCTAGGGCGGGAAGAACTCAGCAGCATCCTGAAGGAAGAGGGCCGAGCCGAACTCACCTGCCACTTCTGCAACGAGGTGTACGGGGTGGAGGCGGAGGAACTCAGGAGCCTGATTGCTGAATATGAGGCGGCCTGAGGCCATTACCCGAGAAAGAGCGCACCTGCTGATAACACCAGAATGCCGATAGCAGCCTGAAGCTGGTAGGCCTGAATCGGCAGGGCCTGCAGCATCGGCGCAGGCAGAGCGATCAGCAGGAGCTGGGACAATCCAAGACCCAGAGCCAGCAGAAGCACAGTGAAACCGACCGACCGACCGAAGGTTCCGTTGCGACGCTGCAGGTTCACCAGGGTGGTGAGGGCCGCTAGGGCCAGCAGGGCATCGGGTGCGGTGCCGGGGAAGGCCAGGGCGAGCACCAGCAGAACCCCATGGCTGATGAGGGGAAACAAGCGTTCCCTACCAGTGGCCAGGGAGAAGGAGAGCGATTGGCCTGGTTTGGAAGAGCCTCCGCCGATGCGGGGGATGGAAAGGGAGGGCAGATTGGGAAGTTGGGCCAGGGGGGGGCGGACCGGGGTGGGAAGGGTTTCCTTTTGGGACGCCGAACGTGCCGCACTGCTGACACGACCCTGTTGCCGTTCCTTGAGCCGATCCATCAAGACGGCGTCATAAGCCGCCTCCACCTTGGAGCGGGCGAGAGGATCATCCCCAATCGCATCGAGCTTGGCCTGACGGGCAGCCTGCACTTCTTCAAAGGTGCTCTGCGGCGCAATTCCCAAGAGGGTATAGGGGTTGGAGGATCCTTCGGTCATCGCGCTGGCCACACATACCCATTTAAGGGCCGATGGGTTCAAAATAAAGGTTCAGAGCGATGGAATCCTGCCTCCCTAAGAAGTTGGAGGCGGCATGCTTCGGCTTCTGCGGGGGCAAGTCGCCAGCGGCGCTTCAGCAAAGGCATCTGGGGGGGGAGATGGCTGCCCTCACGGATCTCCACCCCGTCGAGACCCGGAAGGAAGTTCACAAAATCAGAACCGCCATCATCGCGGCGTCGTGCAAGCCAGAAGGGGGAGGACATGGCGGCTGCTTACGCACTTTACAAATCGAAATTTCATTTTGGCGGATTCTTCGCGCCACTGCGTTGGCGTTCGACCGCCTGCATGATCTGGCTGAACGGAACTCTTCAAAGAGAAATCGGATCGATGCCGCTTACCACCGGCGCCACGGCGCTCAACTCCAGGGAGGGATGGTCCTCCTGCAACTGCTGCAGGTTCCAGGTGT
>JBBARZ010000078.1:0-8259 GCA_040399505.1 Cyanobium sp. | reverse complement strand
TCCGTGGACTGTAGGCAGCCCCAAGGTTGGGCCGTAGATGCCAGACTGCGCCCCAACGTTGGGGCTGAACCATGTTCGTGCTCTCCGGCTATGACGCCTTTCTGGGCTTCCTGCTCATTGCGGCAGCCGTGCCGGTTCTGGCTTTGGTGACCAACAAGCTTCTGGCTCCGAAAAGCCAGCGGGGCGAGCGGGAACTCACCTACGAATCGGGGATGGAACCGATCGGTGGGGCCTGGATTCAATTCAACATTCGCTATTACATGTTCGCCCTTGTCTTCGTCGTCTTTGACGTCGAGACCGTGTTTCTCTATCCCTGGGCTGTGGCCTTCCATCGCCTAGGTCTGTTGGCCTTTATCGAAGCCCTGGTATTCATTGCCATCCTGGTGGTGGCCCTGGCTTATGCCTGGCGCAAGGGCGCCTTGGAATGGAGTTAACCCCATGACCCTCACCCCCCCCTCCTCTGCCACTGCAGGTCTCGCGGAAGCTCTTTCCGTGGCTGCTTTGCGCGATCAACGATCGGCCACTTGCGCACCAGTGGGAGCTCCCACTGTCACCTCTGACCTCTCGGAGAACATCATCCTCACCAGCCTGGATGATCTCCACAACTGGGCCCGCTTGAGCAGCCTCTGGCCCCTGCTCTATGGCACGGCCTGCTGCTTCATTGAGTTTGCGGCCCTGATCGGTTCCCGCTTTGATTTTGACCGTTTTGGCCTGGTGCCCCGCTCCAGCCCACGGCAGGCCGACCTGCTGATCGTGGCAGGAACGGTGACCATGAAGATGGCTCCAGCCCTGGTGCGTCTCTACGAGCAGATGCCAGAGCCCAAATACGTCATCGCCATGGGTGCGTGCACCATCACAGGTGGAATGTTCTCTGCCGACTCCACCACAGCCGTTCGCGGGGTAGACAAGTTAATCCCTGTGGATCTTTATCTGCCGGGGTGCCCCCCACGCCCGGAAGCGATCTTCGATGCGGTGATCAAGCTGCGGAAGAAGGTGGGCAATGAATCCGTTGCGGAGCGCCGCCGCCTTCAGGCCAGCCACCGCTACTGCACCGTGCCCCATCAGTTGCGCCAGGTGGAGCCCCTCATCACCGGTGCCTATCTCTCCTCGCCAACCCAGAGGGCTGCATTGGCCGCCGCCGCTTCCCTTCCTCTGGCCACACCCGCCTCCCAGGAGTCGGCCGTCGTCCCCCTCGCCGATCGTTCTGGGGATCCGGCTTAACTCCGTTCACCCCCGGATCCCCCTGACCTCTCACAAACCCGATCCATGGCCGAAGCCAATTCCGCTGCTCCTGTCGCTGCGCCGGCCCCTGGGCCGGTGAGCAATTGGCTCAGTCAGCAGGGTTTTGACCATGCTGTGCTCCCTCCAGACCATCTCGGAGTGGAAGTGCTGGGCGTGGAAGCTGAGACCCTGCCGCTGATTGCCACCGCCTTGAAGGCCTATGGATTCGACTATCTTCAATGCCAAGGAGGGTATGACGAGGGGCCTGGTGGCCGGCTCGTGAGCTTTTATCACCTGGTGAAAATGGCGGCCTTGGCGGATCAGATCGCTGCAGCCACCGCTCCAGCTGGTACCAACCGGAAGCTTTCTGAAGATCAGAAACCAGAAGAGATCAGGCTCAAAGTCTTTCTGCCCAGGGACGGGTCCGTGACCATTCCGAGCCTCTACGGGCTTTGGAGAGGAGCGGATTGGCAGGAGCGCGAAACCTACGACATGTTTGGCATTGTTTATGACGGCCATCCCCATCCCAAACGGTTGTTGATGCCAGAAGACTGGAAAGGTTGGCCCCTGAGAAAGGATTATGTGCAGCCTGATTTCTATGAAATGCAGGACGCATACTAATTATTCTTCTTAACCATCCCAGCGGTGCTTTCTGTAAAAGCGCATCACCGCTGAGGCCACGCTGCGGGGATCATGTCTCAGGGTGGCGCTGGGTCTTGTGCCCTGGAGAGGCGCTTGCATCACCTCGTACCCCTGCTCCTCGAGGCTCTGAACATCGCAGGTCACGGGCTCCGCTCCTCGGCGGCGGTAGTGGTCCAGCAGGGGCGAGGGTGACAGATCTTCCTGGGCCAGCACAGCCGTGAACAGGCGATCGTCCACCCCCAGGGTGGACAGCTGGGCTTCGATGGCTCGCAGATGGCCGCCCACATCCATGCCGTCCGTCTCGCCGGGTTGGGTCATCAGGTTGCAGATGTACAAACGAAGGGCCCGACTGCCCCGAATCGCCTCCACAAGTTCAGGAACGAGCAGATTGGGAAGCAGGGAGGTGTAGAGACTCCCTGGCCCAAGCACGATCAAATCCGCATGGGCAATGGCTTCTAGGGCTCGGGGAAGGGCCGGCGGGCGCTCTGGGGTGCATCCGAGGCGCATGATTGGGCTTGTGGCCTTGCCGATCGACGACTCGCCCTCAATGCGCTCGCCGTTCTCCAGCTCGGCCCAGAGGCGCACATCCGCATTGGTGGCTGGGACCACCTGCCCCTGGACCGCCAGCACCCGGCTGCTGGCGGCAATCGCCGATTCCAGACTGCCCGTGATCGCCGTTAAGGCGGTAAGGAAGAGGTTGCCGAAACTGTGACCCTCCAGGCCGCTGCCGGCTTTGAAGCGATATTGGAACAATCGGGTCAGCAAAGGTTCTTCCCGGGCGAGGGCCACCAGACAGTTGCGGATGTCCCCGGGGGGCTGCACTCCCAATTCCCGTCGCAGCACGCCACTGCTTCCACCATCGTCGGCGACGGTCACCACCGCCGTGATGTTGCTGCTGTAGCGCTTCAGGCCACTGAGCAGGGTCGCCAGCCCCGTTCCCCCGCCGATGGCGACCACGTTGGGTCCACGGTTCAAGCGTCGCTGTGCCAGAAGAGCATCCACCAGGTGGGTGTCTTTCTCTGGGGCTAGGGCCTGCTGGATCGAACCGAAGCTGCGGTTGAGGCCCAGCCAGATCAGCACCGCTCCTAGCACCAGCACCAAGGGCCCCGTGATTCCCCTGGGCAGCACCTGGGTGACGCGGGCCAGGATCCAACGTGTGGTTTCGAGGCTCCAGTAGATGGGTTGCAGATCGGCCCAGACCGCAGCGCCCAGCAGGGCGATCAATAAACCCAGGCCAGAGGTGAGCATCCACCGCTTCACCACCAGCCCTGGCTGGAGCCAGCGGACGGCCCTGCGCGAACTGCTGACCAGATCTTGTTGGCGCCGCTCTCCTCTGCCGATCCATTCAGGACGCTGACCTGAGCGCTGGCGGGGGCGGATGTTTGGGCCTTGGACGGGCAAGGGATCCGGGCGCGGACGCTGAAAAGATTCTCTGAACTGTAGGGATGGGAGGGAGGACGTCAGGATGGGGGGGTTGTCTGGTCGTCCGTCCCCTGGAGTCTGCCCCCGCTGTACGCAGCGTTGCGCCTGTGGTCGAGTTTGCGGAGGTCTCCATGGGATGGGGGGACCGCCTGATCCTTGATCAGCTCAGCCTTCAGGTTCAACCTGGCGAGCGCCTGATGGTGGTGGGTCCCTCCGGTTCGGGAAAGTCCACCATTCTCAGATTGATGGCTGGGTTGCTTCTTCCCACCTCTGGTGTGGTGAAACTCCATGGGGAAGCCCAGCCTTATCTCCGATTGGACCAACGCCACCCCCCCGACGTGCGGTTGGTGTTCCAAAATCCTGCCCTCCTCGCTTCCCTCACCGTTCGGGAGAACGTGGGTTTCCTGCTTTATCGCCGCAGTCGCCTCAGTGAGGGGGAGATTCGGGAACGGGTCCGCCTTGCCCTGCAGGCTGTGGGCCTGGAGGGCGTGGAGGATCGGCTTCCAGGAGAACTCAGTGGGGGGATGCAGAAACGGGTGAGTTTCGCCCGTGCCCTCATCGAAGATCCCTCAGAGGCCAGCCAGCGTGTGCCCCTCCTGCTGTTCGATGAACCCACGGCCGGCTTGGATCCGGTGGCCTGCACCCGCATTGAGGATCTGATTGTCCAGGCCACGGGCCTCACCAATGCCTCAGGTGTGGTGGTGAGCCATGTGCACAGCACCATCGATCGCTGTGCCGATCGGGTGATCCTTCTTTACGGAGGGCGCTTCCGCTGGATGGGCACGGCCGAACAGTATCGGCAGTGCACCGATCCCTACGTGGTGCAGTTCAGGACAGGTAGTCTGCACGGGCCGATGCAGCCTGCCGAGCACTGACGACCCCTTTTTGAAATCCATGCGCCGCAGTGTTCGTGAAGCCCTGGTTGGATTTTCTCTGCTGGCTGCCATTTCAGGCGGGATTGGCTTCTGGCTATGGCTGAAGGGCATTTCTCTGCAGCGCAACAACTGGAGCATCGAAGCCCAATTTTCTGATGCCGCTGGTCTGGCCGAGCGTTCCGCCGTGCTCCATCGCGGGGTGCAGGTGGGCAATGTGCGGAGTGTTCGGGTGACCGGACAGGCCGTGGAGGCCCGCTTGGAGATCACCGATCCCAACCTGCTCCTTTCCAGGCCTGTGGTGGCCCGCATCGCTTCTAGTTCCCTGTTGGGGGGCGATGCGGTGGTATCGCTTCTCAGCTCGGGCCCTCCCCTCCCCCCCGGGCCTGGCCCCCGGACCCCCGGCTGCAACGATCGCCGCATGGTCTGTGATGGCGGCAAGGTGGTTGGAGCGGCTGCCCCAACCCTGGAGTCGGTTACAGAGACTGTGCAACGGTTGTTGAGCGACGCTGAGCGGCAGCGGGTGGTGCCTCAGATGGTGTCGGCCACCAAGGCCTTTGAGCGCACCGCGGGGGAGACGGAAAAGCTCTCTCGTGATGGCCAAGTGTTCGTCAAAGACGCGCAGAAGTTGGTGCAGGAGCTGAATGGCTCCGTGCGGAAGGCCGATCCGATCCTGGCCAATCTCAACAAGGCCAGCGCCGAAGCTGCGGCCGCCACCCGCCATGCCCGCGCCACGGCCGCCCGGCTCGATAATCCCCAAACCGTGCAGGATCTACAGGCCACCCTGGCCAATGCCCGCAAGCTCACCGACCGCTGGCAGGCCGTGGGAAAGGATGTCAGCAAGCTGACCGGTGATCCCAAGTTCATGGATGGGGTGCTCAGCGTGTCAGTGGGCCTCGGCAAGTTTTTTGATGAGCTTTACCCCGCCCAGGTGGACGCCGCCAGAGAACGTGAAGCCCGAGAGGCGGACCGAAAGCAGCGTTTCAAGGCCCAGAAGGAGGCCGATGCCAACCGCTTTGCTCCCCGCAGCAATGCGCCTGCCATGTCGCCACCCGTGCGGGGGCTCTAGATCACTGATTCGATGCTCCTGAAATTGGTGCTTTTGCTGGGCGTGGTGCTCTTGGTGGGTGCCATCGGCCTTCGCGTGCGCCTCGAGCAGCCGCTGCTGCTGCTTCGCCGGCCGAGTTTGGCCCTTCGGGCAGGAGTGGCGATGTACGTGGCCCTGCCCGCGGTCGTGCTGCTGCTGGTTTGGTTGATGCCTCTCCGCCCTGGGGTCGGAGCCGTTTTGCTGGGATTTGCGGTCTCGCCCGTGCTGCCCCCCTGGGCCAAGAAAGGGGTTGCCTTGGGTGGCCAGGACGATGTCGTCATCGGTCTGCAGGTGCTCTCTTCCGCCATGTCGATCCTGTTGGTTCCCCTCATGATTGGGATCGCCCATAGGTTGTTCGGCGTTCAAACCAGCCTCAACCCTTTCGCGGTCGAGCAGGTGCTGCTGGTTACGGTGTTGTTCCCCCTGGCCGTGGGTCTCGCCGCCGGTCGCCTCTGGCCCAGGGCTGCTCCGAGGTTGGCGGCCCGGCTTGACCGGGTGGGCGGAGTGGTCTTGGGGCTCGGCGCACTGGTTCTCCTGATCGCCCGTGGTCCAGCGATCTTTGGGGCCTTGGGCCAGGGCACGCTGATGGCCATTCTGGCTGTGGTGGCAATGGGGCTTCTGCTGGGCTATGGCTTTGGTGGACCGGATCCTGGCAGCCGTGCAGTGCTGGCCTCGGCCACGGTTTCCCGGCATCCAGCCATCGCCTTGCTCCTGGCCAATGGGGCCTTCCCCGAGAGGGATGCGACTGTCATGGGAGCGGCACTGCTCTATCTCATGGTTGCCCTGATCCTCCCCCTTCCCTTCGAACGGCGGGGCCGATCCTGAAACGGCGCTCCGCGGGCTGGGGCATCAACGCGGGCTGCCTGGCGGCCGTGGAAGCCACCGGTTCAGCGCGTCGTTCCCAGGGCCTCCAGGGCGATCGCCGCGATGGCTTGATCGCTGGCTTTGGGCAGCTGCACATAGCGGCCGCCCGCCGCTTCGGCGAGCTCCTTGCCCATGCCGCTGCCGATGAACTTGCGCTCCGTGTCGATCACCAGCAGCCGCAGCCCGAGGGTCCGGTAGCGAGAGGCCACCTGCTTCACGTCCTCCTTCAGGTCGACCGGTTCTTCCCCTTCCAGCTGCGGCTGGCCCAGGGAGCGGGAGAGGGGCACGTTGCCCCGGCCATCGGTGATGGCCACCACCACCACCTGGCTAAGGTCACCCGTCGCCAGGGCGTTGGCCCCCACCCGGGCGGCCAGGGCGAGCCCGTGGGCTAATGGCGAGCCCCCGCCGCAGGGCATGGCCTCCAAGCGGCGGCGGGCGGCGGTGATCGAGCGGGTTGGGGGCAAGAGCACCTCCGCCTGCTCCCCCCGGAAGGGGATCAATGCCACCTCATCGCGGTTTTCGTAGGCCTCCGTGAGCAGCCGCAGCACGGCTCCCTTGGCACTCTGCATCCGGTTGAGCGCCATGGAACCGCTGGCATCCACCAGAAACACCACAAGCGCCCCGGCTTTCCGTTGCAGTTGCTTGGCCCGCAGGTCGTCGTCGCTGACGATCAGGCGGCGGTGCGGCTCCCGCTCCCGCCTTGCCTTTTGATGGGGCGCAGCCGCCCGCAGGGTGGCATCCACCGCGATCCGCCGCACGGGGCCCCTGGGCAGGATCGGCCGCACGTAGCGCCCCCGGCTCTCGCTCAACACCTGGGAACGGCTGCCGCTGCTGCCGCTGCGCGACTTGGCCGCGGCGAACAGCAGCAGGTCGGGATCCATCGCGATGGCCTCCGGATCCAGCAGAAACTCTTCAGGGATGGACGGGGGCGCCTGATCTTCCGGGGTCTCCTCCTCGTGGGGGGTGTCGTCTTGGTTCTGCTCCGCCTCTGGAGGTTCCGGCTCCTCGGGCGGGTTGGGCTCCTGTTCCCCCTGGGGCGGCGGGGGTGGGGGCTGCAGCGGTTGCTCCGGATCGGCCGGGGGCTGCTGGCGGGCCCGGGGCGCAATCACGAGCCGTACGGCCACTTGCAGGTCGTCCGCCTCCACCCGGTCGCGGCCGCTCAGGGCCGCATGGGCCCGGGCCACCCGCACTGCATAGAGCTCCGATCGGTGACCCTCCACCCCGCCCCGCAGGGCCTCGTTCACCAGGTAGGCGATCTGCTCCCGGTCGATGCTCACGTCCGGGAGCCACTGGCGGGCCAGGAGCAGCTGGGTGGCCAGGGCATCGGTGTCTTCTTGGTGGCGAGCTGCGAAAGCCTCCACCGATTCGCCGTGGTCCATGGCGGAGCGGGCAATGGCCACCCGCTGCTCCAGATCCAAGAGCTGGTGGGCGGAGAGGGCCATGGCGAAGCGATCCAGCAGGTGGTCGCGCACGGCCCCCTCCTCCGGGTTGTAGGTGGCGATCAGCAGGCAGCGGCAGGGATGGCTGAGGCTGAGGCCTTCGCGCTCCAGCCGGTTTTCGCCACTGCCCACCGCGGCCAACAGAAGGTTGGTGACCCCCGCATCCAGCAGGTTCAGCTCATCGATGTAGAGCACGCCACGGTGCGCTTCCGCCAGGAGGCCCGGCTGGAACACGGGCCGTCCTGCGCCCAGGGAGGCGGCCACATCCACCGAGCCGAGCAGCCGGTCTTCCGTGACTCCCAGGGGCACCTGCACAAACGGGGCCGGGATCACCTTGGTGGGCAGGATGGCGGACCGATCGGCGCCAAGGGGGTCTCCGCCCAGGGCGGTGATGCGTTCGCGGGAGAGCTGATCCCAGTCGTCGGGTTGGCGAGGGTCGATGTTTGGCAGGGTGGCGGCCGGCCCGAGATCCAGCACATCGATCGGGGGGAGCAGGGCGTGGAGCCCACGGGCCAGCACGGATTTCCCTGTGCCCCTGCCGCCCGCGATCACAACCCCCCCAAGCCCCGGATCCACAGCCGCCAGGAGCAGGGCGAGCTTCAAGGTGCCATGGCCCGTGATGGCCGCCAGTGGAAAGGCACGGCTGGCGGCCCAGTTGGCGGGGGCGCTCGACAGTCCGCTGACAACCATGGCGCGGGTGGCGGTTGGGCTC
>JBBARZ010000077.1:0-8391 GCA_040399505.1 Cyanobium sp. | reverse complement strand
CCAGATCGATGTCGTGGATCATCAGATCCAGCACCACCGACACATCGTTGGCCCGATCGGGGTTGGGGCTATGGCGCCGGGCCTCGAGCACCACCACCTCCTCGCCGGCCACCACCTTGAGCAGCTCGCGGAAGGCCGGGTTAAACCGTTCGATGTGGCCCACCTGCAGCAGCCGGCCTGCCGTCTCCGCCGCCCGAATCAAATCATTCGCCTCCTCCTGGGTGGCGGCGATCGGCTTTTCGATCAGCACATCCACCCCGGCCTGAAGCGCCGCCAGGCCCACCCGGTGGTGTAGCAGGGTGGGCACCGCCACGCACACCGCCTCCACCTCCCCAAGGAGGGTGGCGTAATCGGCAAACCAGCGGCAGCCAAACTGCTCGGTAGCCAGCTGGCCACGCACCTCATCGGGGTCGGCCACGCCCACCAGCTCGGCATCCCGCAGCAGGCTGAGCACCCGGGCGTGATGCCAGCCCATGTTGCCGATGCCGATGACCCCGACCCGCACAGGGTTCATGGCTGCGCTCACGGACAGATCCGCGCATTATCGGTGATCCCATGCACGTGCCGCAGGCGAACGGTGCGGGCCAGGGCGAGCAACACCAGGCTGAGGCCCAACCAACCCGGCAAGCCCCCCACCGGATTGGGGTTGGCACCGCCTGGGCCCACCAACCAGAGAGGACCATCCGGCCGAATCACTAGAGCGCCCTGCAGCAGTGCAAACCAGCCCCCCACCAATCCCCCATGAAGCCCCACCGCTCCCCAGAGCAGGCCCCCATCGGCCCGGCGTTGCAGAGCGAGGGCCAAGCCCAACAAAAACAATCCCCCCAGCAAACCCACCAATCCAGCGATCCCCAGATCGGCCCGGGCATGCACCAAGCTGAAGATCACGGCCTGGGCGATAGCCCCCCGGGCCCTGCCCAGATGGAGCGCAAGCTCTCCCCAGAGCCAGCCCCGAAAAAGCAGCTCCTCCGCAAAACCCACCCCCAGCCCCAGCGCCAGGGCATTGGTCAGCTCACTCCAGGAGAGATCGGTCTGCCAGCGGGCCAGCCCGCTGGCCAGCAGCAGCAAAGACATGGGCACCAACAGAGCCAGGGCCTTCGCCCAGCCACCCACGAGGACCACCAGGGCCCGCTGGAGCGGGGCCACCACGCCGAGGCGGCACCAAGGAGCCGGTTCGTCCCACAGCCGACGAAGCCGGAGAGGCAGGCTCAACAGCAGGGCCAGCAGGGTCCACGGGGCCGCAAAGAGGGGCCAGTCTTCGGAAGGGAGCCCCAGGCTGCGGGCCACCAGCTGCAGACCCAGAAAAAGGCTCACCAGTCCAGCGGGATAGAGCAGGGTGGCAAGCCATGTGGGGCCAGCTCGCACCACTACTCTTCGGGCTCGATGGTGCTGGTGAGCCCCTTGGCCTTGAGGGTTTCGCAGTAAAACTCCGCCGGCTCCAGATCACACACGATCACCAGACCCACCCCCGTGTTGTGGGCCTCGAGCATCACGGCTATGGCATCCTCCTCACTCAGGCTCGGCACCACCTGCCGGAGCGTCGTCACGACGTACTCCATGGTGTTCACCGGATCGTTGTGCAGCAACACCCTGTAGCGCGGCGCTGGCTTGCGCACCCGCTCGGGGGCCTTCTCCATCACGGCAGCACCACCGCTCTCCCGGCCTGGCGCCTGGCTGGCTTGGAGAGGCAGAGGGGAAGATAAAGGCTCGGCCATGGCCCAAAAGAAGGAGCGGGTGGGAACGATGGAACGGAACTGGGCAAGCATCGTAGGCGTGTCTACACGATGGACCTACCCCTTGGATGGAGGTGGGAAGATTGCGGCAGATTTTGTGTTGTATGGCCCTTCTTCATCCCTGCGATCGCATCTTTGTTGCAGGCCACCGTGGCATGGCAGGCAGCGCCATCTGCCGGGCCCTCACCCGCCGGGGTTATGCCGATCCTGCCGAGCGGGGCACGCTCCTGGTGGCCACCCGCCAGGAGCTGGATCTGCTGGATCCGGTGGCCGTGGCGGAGTGGATGACCCAACAACGGCCCGATGTGGTGGTGCTCGCCGCGGCCAAGGTGGGCGGCATCCAGGCCAACAACTCTTACCCGGCCGACTTCCTGCTGGACAATTTAAAAATTCAAAACCATGTGATCGAAAGCGCCTGGCGCACCGGCGTGCGGCGCCTGCTCTTTTTAGGCAGCAGCTGCATTTATCCCAAATTCGCGGCCCAGCCCATCCGCGAGGAGGCGCTCCTCACCGGAATTCTGGAGCCCACCAATGAGTGGTATGCCATCGCCAAGATCACAGGAATCAAACTCTGCGCCGCCCTCCGCAAGCAGCACGGCTTCGACGCCATCAGCCTGATGCCCACGAACCTCTATGGCCCAGGCGACAACTACCACGCCACCAACAGCCACGTGCTGCCGGCGCTGATCCGCCGCTTCCATGAAGCTACGGAGCGGGGCGAGCCCACGGTCACCTGCTGGGGAACGGGCACTCCCCTGCGGGAATTTCTCCATGCCGATGATCTCGGCGAGGCCTGCGTGTTTGCACTGGAACACTGGGATCCGGATGCCGAGGAAGGCCCCCGGGATGACGATGGCCAAGCCCTCAGCCATCTCAATGTGGGGACGGGCATCGACCTCACCATTCGCGAGCTAGCCGAGGCCGTGGCCCAAGCCACCGGCTTCCGAGGCGAGATTCTTTGGGATGCCAGCAAACCGGATGGCACCCCCAAGAAGCAGCTGGATGTGAGCCGCCTGGCCTCCCTGGGCTGGAGGGCCCGAATCCCGTTGGCAGAGGGCCTGGCAGGCACGGTGGCTTTGTTCCGCGAACAATTGGAACAACAGCTGGTAAGACTCTGATCTGACACCAGCTGCTGGCTCTCCTTGCTCAGCCGGCCAGGGCGGCCTGGATTCGTCCCATGGCCTCTTCCACGTTCTCGCGGCTGTTGAAGGCCGAGAGGCGGAAGTAGCCCTCACCGGCGGCGCCGAAGCCGCTGCCAGGGGTCCCCACCACATGGGCCCGGCCCAGCAGGAGATCAAAGAAGCCCCAAGAATCCACACCAGCCGGGGTTTTCAGCCACACATAGGGGGCCTGCTCTCCGCCGTACACCTGCAGGCCGGCGGCCACAAGCTCCCGACGGATGATCGCGGCGTTCTCCATGTAAAACGCAATCAGGGCTCTCACCTGGGCTTGGCCCTGGGGGGAATACACCGCCTCGGCACCGCGTTGCACGATATAGCTCACGCCGTTGAATTTCGTGCTCTGCCGGCGGTTCCACAGCCCCCACAGCTCCACCGGCTCGCCATTGGCCGCCTTACCCATCAGCCCGCGGGGCACCACGGTGAGGGCGCAGCGGGTGCCGGTGAAGCCAGCGTTTTTGGAGAAGGAACGAAACTCGATGGCGCACTCCCGGGCGCCCTCGATCTCATAGATCGAATGGGGCAGAGAAGGGTCCTGGATGAAGGCCTCATAGGCGGCATCAAAAAGGATCAGGGCGTCGTTTGCGCGGGCGTAATCCACCCAGCCCTTGAGCTGTTCCTTTGTAGCCACCGCGCCGGTGGGGTTGTTGGGGAAGCAGAGATAGATCAGATCCACCTTCTCGGAAGGGATCTGAGCGGTGAAGCCATTGTCGGCGCTGATGGGCAGATAGGTGAGGCCGCCATACCGGCCCGCCCCATCGGCTTCCCCGGTGCGGCCCGCCATCACGTTGCTGTCCACATACACCGGGTACACCGGATCGGTGACGGCAATGCGGTTGCCCTCCCCCAGGATGTCGAGAATGTTGGCGCTGTCGCACTTTGAGCCATCCGACACGAAGATTTCCTCCGCGCTCACCTGGCAGCCGCGGGCTTGGAAATCGTGGCTGGCGATTGCTTCCCGCAGCCAGGCGTAGCCCTGCTCCGGGCCATAGCCGTGGAAACCCTCCCGGGTGCCCATCTCATCCACAGCGGCCTTCATGGCGGCGCGGCAGGCCTCCGGCAAAGGTTCCGTCACATCACCGATGCCCAGGCGGATGATGGCCGCCTCCGGATGGGCCTCGCCAAAGGCCTTCACGCGCCTGGCAATCTCAGGAAACAGATAGCCGGCCTTGAGCTTGAGGTAGTTGCCGTTGACCTGAACCATCGCGGGTGAGAGGGTCGGTCGCGACCCTTTTGACACTAGGGGCGATTGTCCTACGCGAGACGGTGAGCCCTGTCTTGCATACGATGAAGACTGGTTCATGGTTGGCAGGCCTCAGACGCGTGTGACCGTTGCCCCAGCCCCGTCGTCCCCATCTCAGGCTCCGGTCGACTTCGACGCCCTGATCGATCTGGCGATCAGTAAGCCGGCCCGCTATCTGGGCAATGAGCTGGGGGTTCAGCCACGGGCCTGGGACGCTGATTGGCAGGTAGCTGGCGTGCGCTGGGCGCTTACCTACCCCGAGGTCTAC
The DNA here is from genome assembly GCA_040399505.1 of Cyanobium sp. Classification (GTDB taxonomy): domain Bacteria; phylum Cyanobacteriota; class Cyanobacteriia; order PCC-6307; family Cyanobiaceae; genus Cyanobium. The sequence continues at coordinate 3,969 of JBBARZ010000077.1, read as the reverse complement.
GAGGTGGGTGCCAGCAACAGCGGCCACATCATTCTCTACTCAATCCTCAACAGCGTTCCCGGCCAGCTCTGCGATCGGGCTTACCTACCCGCGGCCGATCTGGCAACCCGGCTACGGGAGCGAGGCATCCCGCTCTTTGCCGTGGAGAGCCGCCGCCCCCTGAAGGCCTTCGACATCCTGGGTTTTTCGCTCAGCTACGAGCTCGGCGGCACGAACATCCTCGAGATGCTGGATCTGGCAGGGATTCCCCTGCATGCCGCCGAGCGGGGCGATCTGCCCCTGGACCATCCGGAGGCCCCGCCATTGATCTTCGCTGGTGGCCCCACGGCCACCAGCAACCCCGAGCCCTTTGCAGCCTTTTTCGACTTCATTGCCCTCGGCGATGGGGAAGAGCTGCTTCCCGAAATTGGTCTTGTCGTAGCTGAGGGCCGGGCGGCTGGCCTCCACCGGTGGGAGCTGCTGCGGGATCTGGCCCAAGTGCCGGGGGTGTACGTGCCGGCGCTCTACGGCCCGGGACCAGATGGGGTGACGATCCTTCCCCTGGAGGCGGATCTGCCCCAGCGGATCAGGCGCCGCACGGCGACGCCCATGCCCCATTACGCCACGGGCCTGGTGCCCCACATCGAAACGGTGCACGACCGGCTCACAGTGGAAATCCGGCGGGGCTGCACCAGAGGTTGCCGATTCTGCCAGCCCGGCATGCTCACCCGCCCGGCCCGAGATGTGGACCCCGCGGAGGTGATCGCAGCGGTGGAGGAGGGCATGGGAAGAACGGGCTATGCAGATTTCTCCCTACTGTCGTTGAGCTGCAGCGACTACCTCGCTCTGCCGGCGGTGGGTGTGGAGCTGCGCAACCGCCTAGCGGAGCACAACATCAGCCTCACCCTGCCCAGCCAGCGGGTTGATCGCTTCGATGCCCACATTGCCCACATCCTCGGTGGCACTAGGCAGGCCGGGCTCACCTTTGCGCCCGAAGCCGGCAGCCAGCGGCTACGGGATGTGATTAATAAGGGGCTCAGCGATGCCGACCTGCTAAGGGGCATCCGGACCGCCATGGAGAACGGCTACCGCAAGGTGAAGCTCTATTTCATGGTGGGGCTCCCAGGGGAAACGGACGGGGATGTGCTGGGCATCGCCGACACCTGCCGGCGCCTCCAGCAGGACTGCGCTGATCTGGGACGGCTGCAACTGAACCTCACCATCAGCACCTTCACTCCTAAACCCCACACCCCCTTCCAATGGCACAGCGTGAGCCATGGGGAAATCCGCCGGCGGCAGGAGCTGCTGCGGCAGGCCCTGAGGGGCCTGCGGGGGGTGAAGACCAACTTCACCGACACCCGGCTCGCAGCCATTGAGGATTTCATCGGCAGAGGGGATCGGCGCCTGTCCCCGGTGATCGAGGCGGCCTGGAGGGCGGGGGCGGGCCTGGACGCCTGGTTTGAATCGGCCGAGCGGAGCCATGCCGCCTGGACGGCCGCCATTGAAGGGGCGGGCCTGGGGGGCCGCTACCGAGCCCTAGAACTGGGGGACTGGGCTGCCGTGGAAGCCTTGCATTCCAACGACCTGGACGCCTTCTGCCGCCAGCCCCTCCCCTGGGACCACCTGGACACGGGAATCGAGAAAACCTGGCTGGCGGAGGATCTTCAGCGGGCCCTGGCCGCCGCTGAGGTGCCCGATTGCTCGTTTGCCGCCTGCAGCCATTGCGGAGTCTGCGGGCCGGAATTGGGGCACAACGTGGTGATTCCTCCGCCACCGGTCCCCCCGGCCCTGCCCAGCCGCAAACCACCGAGTGAGCGCATCTGCCGGCTGAGATTTGGCTTCAGCAAGCGAGGCTCCCTGGCCTGGATCAGCCACCTCGACACCTTGCGGATGTTGCACCGGGCATTGCGACGGAGCGGTCTGCCGGTGAGTTTTACCGGGGGCTTTCACCCCCTCCCCCGGCTGCAAATTGCCCTCCCCCTGCCCCTGGGGGTGGAGGGTCTGGAGGAATGGCTGGATCTGGAACTGGTGGAGCCGCTGCAGCCGCAGGAGACCACCTGGATGCTCCAGCGGCTGCAACACGAGCTGCCAGAGGGCTTGCGGTTGCAATCGTGCGAGGTGGTCCCCCTACAGGGACCGAGCCTCTCTCAGGAGCTGGTGGGGGCCCGCTGGTGGTTCGTCATCCAAAGCGAAGGCAGCGGGCCCGAAGCCCAGGGGCGGGAGTGGCCAGCTGCTGAAGCCTGGGAGTCAGCACTTCAGACCTTGATGCAGAAGAACACATGGATTTGGAACGACCACGACAAAAAGGGACGGCTTCGCCAGAGAGATTGCCGCCCCGCCCTGCGCAAGGTTGACGTGGTGCCACACGCAGGGCCAGATCACCAGGTGGAGCTGGTTCTGGAGACCACGATTGACGCCCAGGGGTTTGGGGTGCGGCCCGAGCATCTGCGCCACTGGCTCAGCACCCAACTGGATCTGCCCCTGCGCTTGGGCCGCCAACGGCGAGTAGCCCTGGTCCTTCGATCCGAGGCTGCGTGTTAAGGTGCAGAAGCTTGGTGAGAGGGCGGCGCGCCATCTCCTCACCAATCCCAAAGCTTCCCAATCCTGATCCACGGTCAGGCAAGCCTTTAAGGAAGCAACGCTGAACCAATCAGGTTTTCCGCCCACCCGGGAGAGTTTCCCTCTCTCGAGCTTTTGCTAACGACCTCTAGGGTTTTGTTCAGCAGGCACAGACCTGACCCGATTCGGTCAGCTCCAACCTCCGGTCTCTGCCATGAATCGGAGGTGTCCAGGGTCCCCCGGCCCAAGTCCAGGGCCAAGGATCCATTATCCATCAGCTTTCCCCTCGTTCGTCCAGACCCGCGGGCCCGGACTCCAACAGAGACCACACTCCTTCTATGCCCCAGCAGATCGTGATCGCCGAGCAGCTGCGGATTGCCGCGGTGCTCACTGACGACCGCGTCGAGGAGCTGGTGGTGGCCCAGGGCCGCTACCAGATCGGCGACGTCTACCTCGGCACCGTGGAAAACGTGCTGCCAGGCATTGATGCGGCCTTCGTCAACATCGGCGAAAGCGAAAAGAACGGCTTTATCCACGTTTCCGACCTCGGACCGCTTCGCCTCCGCAAAGGCGGCGCGGGCATCACCGAACTCCTCGAACCTCGCCAGAAAGTGCTCGTGCAGGTGATGAAGGAGCCCACGGGCAGCAAGGGGCCGCGGCTCACCGGCAACCTCAGCCTGCCGGGTCGCTTCCTGGTGCTCCAGCCCCATGGCCAGGGGGTGAACATCTCTCGGCGGATCAACAGCGAAGCCGAACGCAACCGTCTGCGAGCGCTGGGTGTACTGATCAAGCCACCGGGGTCCGGGTTGTTGATCCGCACGGAGGCGGAGGGCGTTGGGGAGGAGCTCTTGATCGACGATCTGGAAGCCCTGCTGCGCCAATGGGAAGCCATTCAACAGGCAGCCGAAACCGCCTCCCCTCCAGTTCTGCTGAATCGGGATGAGGATTTCATCCACCGGGTGCTGCGCGATTTCTATGGCCCCGAGGTGGTTCGCGTCGTGGTCGACGCCCCTGATGCCGTGGCCCGGGTCAATGGGTTCCTTGGAGACGACCAGACCCAGCTGACGGTGGAATTCCATGAGGAATCCAGCGAGCTCCTGGAGCACTTCCGGATCAATGCTGCCATTCGTGATGCCCTGCGCCCGCGGGTGGATCTGCCGTCCGGGGGCTACGTGATCATCGAGCCCACCGAAGCGCTCACGGTGATTGACGTGAACTCCGGGTCGTTCACCCGTTCAGCCAACGCACGGGAAACCGTGCTGTGGACCAACTGCGAAGCGGCCTCAGAGATCGCCCGCCAGCTCAAGCTTCGCAACATCGGCGGTGTGGTGATTATCGACTTTATTGACATGGAGTCGAGGCGCGACCAACTGCAACTGCTGGAGCACTTCACCCAGGCCGTGCGCAACGATTCCGCCCGACCCCAGATCG
>JBBARZ010000076.1:0-8474 GCA_040399505.1 Cyanobium sp. | reverse complement strand
TCCGCCGTTGCTGACTGGGTCGCTCCCGTCAGCCCCTGATGGGCCACTCCCGGCCTGAGGCGACCACGACGCTCCCCATGACCCAGCCCTACTACGAAACGATGTACATCCTCCGCCCGGACATCCCGGAGGAGGAGGTGGATAGCCACATCAACAAATACCGCGACCTCCTCACGGAGGCCGGTGGTGAGGTTCTTGACACCCAGATGCGCGGCAAGCGCCGCCTCGCCTACCCGATCAGCAAGCACCGGGAAGGCATTTACGTGCAGCTCAACCACAACGGCGATGGCCAGCAGGTGGCCACCCTGGAGAAGGCCCTCCGCCTCTCCGAGGATGTGATCCGCTACCTCACGGTGAAGCAAACCGGCCCCATGCCCCCACCCCGTTCCCTGGTAACCACGGAAACCGTGGCCGCCAGCCCCGCCACCGCCCCTGCAGGCAGCACCCCCGCCGAAGACTGAGCCCCACCTGACCTCGCCAGGACGGGCGAGCCCATCGGTTGTGGAATGCTGGGCTGCCGGCTAAGTTGGCGCCCCAAATTGGGTACGGGAGGACGTGCTGATGGCCGCAGGAAGCCTGCCAGGACAACGGGCCCTGCGGCTCGTGGCCACCGCACCCCAGACCAGCTCAGCATCGTCCCCTGGCACCCCATCCCCCACACTGCGGCGCCTGCAGCGGGATCTGGAGGCCTCCCAAGCCGAAGCCCTCAGCCTCCAGGAGCTGCTCGACCAACTGCCAGCGATCCTGGAGCGCAAATTTCAGCTGCACCTAAACGGCCTGCTGGCCGAGCAACACCAGTTGGAGCGCGACAACGCCCTGCTGCGGCACCACCTCCTTGGCCTGCGGCCCATCACCCAGGGTGCCGAGCCGACCAGAGGCGGGTGGGAAGGCCCCACACATAGATGAAACCCTCCGCGGCCCGGTGATCGAAGCGATCCTCCGCGCCATAGGTGGCCATGTCGCTCACATAGAGGCTGTCGCTGGCGCTCTGGCGGCCAATCACCGTGGCGTTGCCCCGGTGCAGCTTGATGCGCACGCTGCCGTTCACCGTGGCCTGGGTGCGCTCGATGAAGCCATCCAGCGCCTCCTTCAGGGGGCCAAACCACAGGCCCTGATACACCAGATCCGCCCAGCTGGCCTCGATCTGCCGCTTGTAGCGCTGCACATCCGGCGCCAGGGTGAGGGTTTCCAGCTCCTGGTGGGCCCGGATCAACAACAGCAAGCCCGGCGTTTCATAGATCTCCCGCGACTTGATCCCCACCACCCGGTTTTCGATCATGTCGAGCCGGCCAAAGCCATGGCTGCCCGCCAAGGCATTGGCCCGGCGCACCAGGCTCACCGGATCCAGCCGTTCTCCATCAATCGCCACCGGAAAGCCCTGCTCGAAGGCGATGTCCACCACCTGCGGTTCCGCCGGCGCCGCTGCCACGGAGCAAGTCATGGCATACACCTCCTCCGGCGGCTCCACCATCGGATCCTCCAGGCAGCCCGCCTCGATGCTGCGGCCCAGCAGATTCAGGTCGATCGAATAGGGCGAGGCCTTGCTCACAGGCGCCGGGATGCCGCAGCGCTCCCCGTAGGCGATCGTTTCTTCCCGGCTCATGCCCCACTCCCGGGCCGGCGCCAGCACCTTCAGATCTGGCGCCAACGCACCGATAGCCACATCGAAGCGCACCTGGTCGTTGCCCTTGCCCGTGCAGCCATGGGCCACCGCATCCGCCCCCACCTGGCGGGCCGCCGCCACCAGCTCCCGGGCGATCAGGGGCCGGGCCAGGGCGGTGGAGAGGGGATAGCGGCCCTCATAGAGCGCATTGGCCCGGATGGCGGGAAAGGCGAACTCCTCGATGAAGGGGGTCACCAGATCGGCCACCAGCGACTGGCTCGCCCCCGCCATCAGGGCCTTCTGGCGGATCGGCTCCAGCTCATCTCCTTGGCCCAGATCGGCGGCGAAGGTGATCACCTCCTGCACTCCCCACTCCTTGAGCAGATAGGGAATGCACACGCTGGTGTCCACCCCGCCCGAATAGGCCAGCACCACCTTTCGCGCCCGACCCTTCCCTTCTCCGGCCCCACTGGCTCCCATCAACGTTCCTGAATGGCTGGGGAGGATTCTCCCCCCTCGGGGGACGGGGGCCCCTGAGGCACGGGCCAGCGGGCCAGCACCCCCACCAGGGTGAGCAGGGGCAGGCCGAACAGGGCCGCCCACACCCAGGAGGCCCGAATCGGCAGCGGCTCGGCCCAGCGCTGGCCCGCCGCCACCAGCAGGGCGCTCAATCCCAGGGCCAGCAACCAAGTGAGGGCCACCTGCTGCAGCTTGGTGAGGCCCATGTCATGCGGATCAGGGTCTATGGTGGTGGGTCTCCCTGTGTTCGGCAGGATGGCACATCCGCGGGCATGGGCGAATCGGCATGATCAACCTCGTGAGCATTCTCGACAGCATCAATCCCTCCCTCACCCGTTACCGGCGGGATGAACCCGCCCCCGTGCTTCCCCTGCGTGACGAGCCCGATCTGCTCACCCTGCTAGAAGCCAGCGGCCGCCTGGTGGCTGATGAGGAAACCGCCAGCACCGATGTGAGCACGGTGGAAGAGGAGGAACTCTCCGCGCTGATGGGCGATAAGGAGGACTACACCCAGGCCGAGGAGCCCGCCGAGGAAGACTGGGAAGACTGACCTGCTCCCATGCGCCTTGAAGACGGCCGCCTACCGGCCACCCTGCTGGCCCTGATCCTTCTGGGGGCCTGTGTGCTGGCGGATGCCCGCCTCGCCAATTCCCATCTCACCCTGCCCTTGGTGGTGGCAGCCCTGGTGAGCGCGGCCGTGGCCGCCTGGGGGGTGCCCCGCCTGCGCCGCCTAAAGATGGGCCAGGTGATCCGGGAAGACGGCCCCCAGGGCCACCTCTCCAAAGCCGGCACCCCCACCATGGGCGGGCTGCTGGTGGTGCCAGTGGGCTTGCTAGTGGGCGGTTGGATCAGCCCCGGTGATCCCCGGTTGGTGGCGGTGGCGGCCGTCACCCTCGCCTACATGGCCATCGGCGCCACCGACGACTGGCGCAGCCTCACCAAGCAAACCAACACGGGCCTCACTCCCCGGGGCAAGCTGGCTCTCCAGGCCCTCGTCGCCCTGCTCTTCCTGCTCTGGGTGTGGCGGGGGGGCTGGCTGGGTGGGGGCGCCCCGGGCGATGTGGGCCTGGCCTTTGGCTGGGTGCTGCCCCTGGGGCTCCTGATCTGGCCCTTAGGCCTCTTCGTGTTTCTCGCCGAAAGCAACGCCACCAACCTCACCGATGGCCTCGATGGCCTGGCCGCCGGCTGCGGTGCCGTGGTGTTCACCGGCATGGCCCTCCAGCTCATGGCCCGGGGCCACGGCGGGGATCCCTCCCTGGCGGCCTTCTGCGCCGCCATGGCCGGCTGCTGGCTCGGCTTCCTCAGTCAAAACCGCCATCCCGCCCGTGTGTTCATGGGCGACACGGGCTCCCTCGCCATGGGGGCCGCCCTCACGGCGGTAGCCCTGCTCAGCAACAGCCTCTGGCCCCTGCTGGTGATGGGCGGGGTGTTTCTCGCCGAATCCATCTCCGTGATCCTCCAGGTGTGGGTGTACAAGGCCACCAAGGGGCCCGATGGCAAGGGCCGGCGCATCTTCCGCATGGCCCCACTCCACCACCACTTCGAACTGGGGGGCCTCAGCGAGCAGGGGGTGGTGGTGAGCTTCTGGGGGGCCAGCCTGCTGCTGGTGCTCCTCGGCCTGGCCCTGCGGCCCATCTAAGCTGGGGCCATGCCGTACTTCACCTGGAAGGAAGCAGGCCTGACGGCCGACTGCGCCAGCCTGGAGGCCATGGCCTCCCGCTTTGAAGAGGCCGGCGCCCTGATGCGCCGCATGGCGGAAGAGGGCTTCCGCCTCGAGCAAACCGCCGATGGGCCCCACATCACCCACCCCGACCCCACGGTGTTTGAGGCCTATGGCTTCATCAGCGAGGAATCGCCCGAGCGCCAACTCACCATGCTCACCTGAGCCGGCTTGCCACCCTCAGCGGCGCAGGTAGCCCACCACCCACACCACCACGAACACCAGCGACGACAAGCCCAGATAGATCAGCGTCCAGCGCTGCAGGCCATCGATCGTGAGCCCAAAAGGCAGGGCCTGGCCGGCGTCACCGGCCGTCTGGAACGCGAGGGTGCAGGGAAAGACCACGACCTCTGGGACTGGTGCAAAGGGGATCTGGACCTTACCCTGCCGACCAAAGGGTCGACCATGAGTCAGGCGCCACTCTCCCCACTCCCGGAAAGGTCCCGCTCATCGCGGAAAACATCCAACCGGCGCCGTAGCGGTTTCACCAGCCAAGAGAACCCGTACCGCAAGAAGCTGAGTAGGGACTACGACAGCCCAGACAGCCATCCCAACTGGACCTGGACCCAGGTGGGCATCAAGGCCCTGGCTTTCGTGGTGGGGGTGACCCTCGGCTATGGCCTGACCACCCCTGCCCGCAGCCTGGGCCATCTGATCGGGTCCAAGGTCAGGGGTCCGATCTTTACCGCACCCCACCAAAGTCATGAGCCGATCCTCATCCTCGGCAGCGATCAGGTGTCGGGCAGCACGGATGTGATCTTCACCGTGCAGGTGGCCGATGGCCTCACCCGCATCACCCAGGTGCCGCGAGACACCTTCGTGGAATCGCCCAATCTGGGGGTGCAAAAGGTGAACGCCCTCTACGCGGTGGCCGGCATTGACGCCACCCGCAGCGAGGTGGGCCGACTGGTGGGCACCCCCGTGCAAAAACATCTCAAGGTGAATCTGCGCGCCGTGGAGCGGGTGGCTGACGCCCTTGGGGGCGTGGAGGTGAGCGTGCCCAAGCGCATGGTGTATGCCGACTATTCCCAAGGACTGTTCATCGATCTGCAGCCCGGGCGCCAAACCCTCAAAGGCCGCGATCTGGAGGGCTTCCTCCGCTTCCGCCACGATGAGGCCGGCGATCTGGGCCGGATGGACCGCCAGCGGCTGGTGATCAACGAGGTGTTCCGCAAACTGGCAAGCCCCGCCACCCTGGTGCAGCTGCCCACCCTGCTGAAAATCGCCGGGGAAGACATCGACACCAACCTCTCCCCCCTCGACATGAGCCGGGTGATCGGGATGCTGGGACAGTCGAAGCTGAGCAGCAGCCGGCTGCCGGGCCGCCTCTACTGGGACAACGACCTCAGTTATTGGATGCCTGACAGCAACCGGGCCCACCCCGCCGGCAACGGCAACGCGCCTATCTACTGAATCCCGGACCCCTCGCCATCCAACAGACGAGGAGAACTCCCAGCCGGCCGATTCAGGGCGAGTTCCAGCACGGTTTCCAGGCGGATCACCCGGCCATGGAGGTCATCGATGCGGCGCTGTTGTTCCTTCATCAGGCCAGCCATCTCCTCCACCTTGTCATTCATGCGGATCACGGTGGTGAGCGCCGAAAGAATGCGGTCGGGCACACTCATGGTTGGACGTTCAGGGCAGCGCGAACATCAGCTAATGCCGCATCCAGCGCCTGTTCAGCACGGCTGGTGCTGAGCTCCAGCTGCTTCAGGGCCGCCTCCAGCGCCTCTTCAGAGACCTGGGACTCAGGCTTGCGATCGGCGTAGGCCGCACCCGCCTCGCGGAAAAACTGTCCAAGCGACAAACCCAGACGGCTTGCACGATCCACATAGGCCGCCTTTTCTGAAGGCGTCATCAGGACTGCCACCCTTTCAGTGGCTCTTTCTGCGACTGTCTCTGCGACTCTCTCGGTGGTCATGGTGCACATGTGCATGACCAGCACATGATAATGGACTCCTAAGCCGCTTCCACCACATCCGCCGCGGCCGGCGGGTGCTGGGCCAGGGCCTTGCGCAGATAGCGGCCCGTGTGGCTGGTGGGGTGCTCGGCCACCTCCTCCGGCGTGCCGCACACCACGATCTCGCCCCCCTTGTCGCCCCCTTCCGGGCCCAGATCAATAATCCAATCGGCGCAGCGGATCACATCCAGGTTGTGCTCGATCACCAGCACCGAGTTGCCCTTCTCCACCAGCCGCTGCACCACTTCCACCAGCTTGTGCACGTCGTAGAAGCTCAGGCCCGTGGTGGGCTCATCAATCAGATAGAGCGTTTTGCCCGTGGCCCGGCGGGAGAGCTCCGTGGCCAGCTTCACCCGCTGGGCTTCCCCGCCGGAGAGGGTGGGCGCCGGCTGGCCCAACTTGATATAACCCAGCCCCACATCCACCAGGGTGCGCAGCCGATCCGCCGCCTGGGGAATGGCGGCGAATTCCTCCGCCGCCTGCTCCACGGTCATCTGCAGCACATCGGCGATGCTGTGCCCCCGGAAGGTCACCTGCAGGGTTTCCCGGTTGTAGCGGGCCCCCTTGCACACCTCGCACTGCACATACACATCCGGCAGGAAATTCATCTCGATCACATTCACCCCCTGCCCACCGCAGGCCTCGCAGCGGCCCCCCTTCACGTTGAAGCTGAACTGCCCCACCTGATAGCCCCGCGCCTTGGCCTCCACCGTGGCCGCAAACACCTGGCGAATCGGATCGAAGGCCCCCGTGTAGGTGGCCGGGTTGGAGCGGGGCGTGCGGCCGATGGGGCTCTGGTCGATCACGATCACCTTGTCCACCGCCTGGATCCCCCGCAGTTCCCCCAGACCCGTGGGAAACGGCACCTTCAACCCCAGCTCATGCTCCAGGGCCGGGTGCAGCAGCTCGTTCACCAGGGTGCTCTTGCCGCTGCCGCTCACCCCGGTCACCGCCACCAGGCGGCCCAGGGGGATGTCCACCGAAAGGTCGCGCAGGTTATTGCGGGAGCAGTTGAGCAGCCGCAGGCGCCGGCTGCCCGCCACCCGCCGCTCGGGTGGGGTGGGGATGGTGCGCCGGCCGCTCAGGTAGGCCCCCGTGAGTGATTCCTCCGCCGCCAGCAGCTCCTTGAGGCCCCCCTCCGCCACGATGCGCCCCCCATGCACCCCCGCCCCGGGGCCGATGTCCACCAGGTGGTCGGCCGCCCGGATGGTGTCTTCGTCGTGCTCCACCACGATCAGGGTGTTGCCCAGATCCCGCAGCTTCAGCAGGGTGGCCAGCAGGCGGTCGTTGTCGCGCTGGTGCAAGCCGATGCTCGGTTCATCCAGCACGTACAACACCCCCGTGAGGCCCGCCCCGATCTGGGTGGCCAGCCGGATCCGCTGGGCCTCCCCCCCCGAGAGGGTCATGGCCGGCCGATCCAGGCTCAGATAATCCAGCCCCACATCCAGCAGGAAGCGAAGCCGCAGCCGGATCTCCCGCAGCACCAGCTCGCCGATCTGGATCTGGCGGGGGGTGAGCAGGGGCTCGCTGGCCGCGCTGGCGCCCACCCCCATCAGGGCCTCGATGCGCCGCAGGGTTTCATCCACCCCCACGGCCGTGAGCTCATGGATCCGATAGGGGCCCATGCGCACGGCCAGGGCCTCGGGCCGCAGCCGCAGCCCCTGGCAGGTGGCACAAGGCACCAGCTCCAGGAATTTCTCCAGCTTCTGCCGAATCGCCTCCCCGCTCGCATCCCGCAGCTGCCGCTCCAGGATCGGCAGCACCCCCTCAAAGGGCCGGAGAAAGCCCTTGCTCTTGCGATAGCGGCTGTCAGCCTGAATCGTGATCGGCTCCCGGCTGCCGTTCAGCAGCACATCCCTCTGCTCGTCGCTGAGCTGGTTCCAGGGCGTCTTGAGCTCGAAGCCGAAGGCTTCCCCCACGCTGAAGAGCAGGGAGAAGTAATAGGAGTTGTCCTTGTCGCTCCAGGGGGCGATCGCCGCATACACCGGCTGATTCGGATCAGGCACCACCCGCTCCATGGTGAAGCGGCGCAGGTGGCCCAGGCCGTGGCAATCGGCGCAAGCCCCATAGGGGCTGTTGAAGGAGAAGAGGCGGGGGGAGAGCTCCTCCATCACGGCGCCGTGCTCCGGGCAGGCAAAGTGCTCCGAAAACAGCCGTTCCCGCTCCCATCCCTCCGGCATCTCCTCCCCCTCCCGGGGCACCAGCTCCACCATCGCCAGGCCCTCCCCCCGCTTGAGGGCCGTGCGCAGGGAATCGGTGAGCCGCTCAGACAGACCCTCCCGGGCCACGAGACGATCCACCACCACCTCAATGGAATGGGCGTGGTTCTTGTCGAGTTCAATGTTGTCGGCCAGCTCCCGCACCTCCCCGTTGATCCGCACCCGGGCGAATCCCTCCGTCACCAGCCCCGCCAAGAGCTTCACGTGGGTGCCCTTCTTGCCCCGCACCACGGGCGCCAGCAGCTGGTAGCGGGTGCCCTCCGGCAGGGTGAGGATCTGATCCACCATCTCATCGATGGTTTGGGGGCTAATGGGCCGCTCGCAGTGGGGGCAATGGGGCGTGCCGGCACGGCCATAAAGCAGGCGCAGGTAGTCCTGAATCTCCGTCACCGTGCCCACCGTGGAGCGGGGGTTGTGGCTGGTGGATTTCTGATCGATCGAAATGGCCGGCGA
>JBBARZ010000075.1:0-8643 GCA_040399505.1 Cyanobium sp. | reverse complement strand
GGGTCTTCCACCGCCAACGTACCCAGGATCACCCGATCCAGGCCCAGCTCCAGCAGTTGCTCCACCCGCTCGCGGGTTCTCACCCCGCCCCCAAGCTGCACTGGTATGGAGAGGGCTCCGGTGATGGCGCGAACGGCGGCGTCATTCACGGTCTGCCCCTGCCGCGCCCCATCCAAATCCACCAGATGGAGCCGGGTGGCCCCCTGGCTTTGCCAGGTCAGGGCCTGGGTTAGCGGATCCTCTGAAAAGGTGGTGACCTGGTTGTAGTCACCCTGGTGCAACCGCACGCAGTGGCCAGCGAGCAGATCAATCGCCGGGATGACGTCCATGTCCTGATAGCCACTGGTGTCATCATCCCGCGGGCCGCAAAGTAGGGCCAAACCGTGGCCCCATGGAGCCGCCTCCCCTTCCCCCTACGCCCCATCTCCAGATCGATCGGTCGATTACCCCGATCGCCTTCCCGGATCCAGCCCTCGAGCAGGTGCTCCGCACCCACCTGTTTCCCCCGGGGTCTCCACCAGAGGCTTGTCGGCGCCAGGGAGGACTCCGTTACATTTACAACCGGGTGGATCTGGATGGGGACCGGGCTCCGGAAACCGTTGTGGCCCTTCTCGGTCGCCAAGGCTGCGCCAAGGCCGGGTGCCCCGTGATGCTGTTCAAAGATGTGGGGCCACGGATCAAACCCCTGCAAACGCTCCTGGGATTCCATACGGCCTTGATCGTGGCCGAACGGCAAACGGGGGGCTGGCGCGACCTGATTCTTCCGAAAACTGGGGGTGCGGGACAAGGACTGTCGACCTGGCTGAGCCACAACGGCAGGGAGTATCCCCTGGAGCCCTCAATCGAGAGTGCCAGAACGATTTCCACATCCAGCCGGGGGATCGCCGCCCTGGTCGTCAAGGAAAGTCCTTACTTGGTGCAGGGCCATTCCCTTGGCTGCCCCCCGGATCCGGGTCAGCGGAAGAGGGTGTTCAACAAGGTGCCAATGGCTCTGCCCAACTCCTCATTGCCGCTGGTGGTGGAGGAGGAAGAGGAGCCACTGCGACCCGCCATTTGAGTGGCCACCAGACTCATATCCGCCCAGCGGAAAATACCGGTGGAACCATGGTTCAGATAGCTCACGGGCCAGGTGGAACCAAAATCATCCGCGATGCTCACCGAACCGCCACGGTTCGTAAACATGTAGGTGGTGCCGTTGTTGAGCCTCACCCGATAGCGGGTTTGACCATCGCCGCGGTTCATCTGACGCAGATCGCAGCGACCGTCAAACAGCGGGCGACCGCCGCGGCTCAGGCTGCACAAACCTGTGTCTCTTGCCGCCTGACTGGCGTTCCACCCATCCCCGGAGGAACCCGGGTCCTGGGGGTAAGGGTTGCTGCTTGTGAAGAGCTGACCTGTGACCCGCTGGGCCACATTGCGCTTGGTCCAGCCGTCTTCCCAACAGGTTCGCGCGGGAACGCTGCAGACGATGCCATTGCTCAAGCGAAACTCCAGGGGGGCTGGATTGGTGGCCAGATACGCACTGAGCTGGGCTTCCGCCCGGCGACCCAGGTACTGACCGGTCAGGGGCGCTGAGGCTCCCCTGCTGTCGTAGCAGACCCCGCTGCCTCTCAGGGCCTGGGCATCGCAAAGCACCCCTGGAGCCGGGGATTTGACCTGAGCATGGCCAGCCAGAGGTGCAAAGCTGCCAGCCAGCAGGCCCAGGGCAAAGACAGGCCGGAGAAACTCTGCGGATCGAGAACGGACAAAAGGAAGAACCATCACAGGTGGCAAGGCTCAAGGCCAAAACTAGCCACGGTTTCGCGATGAGCCGCTTGAATGGCCCGACCTGAGGGATCGCGATCATGCGGATTCTGGTGATGGGGGGAACCCGTTTTGTGGGGAGGCCCCTGGTGGCATCCCTGCTGGAGGCGGGACATGAGGTGAGCGTCTTTACCCGAGGTCGCCAACCCGTTCCCCCTGGCGTGGAGCACATCCAGGGGGACAGAACCCAGGAGAGCGACCTGAGCCAACTCTCCGGCCGGGACTTTGATGTGATTGTGGACAGCTCGGGTCGAACCCTTGCCGATACCCAGAGCGTGCTGACGTTGACAGGCGCCCCTCGTCACCGACTGGTGTACGTCAGTTCCGCCGGGGTGTACGCCGACAGCGACTTCTGGCCCCTGGATGAGGACGCCCCCCTCGACCCCGCCAGTCGCCACGCCGGAAAAGCCGAGACGGAAGCCTGGCTGCTGGCTGAGGGAATTCCTTTCACCAGCTTCCGTCCCACTTACATCATTGGACCAGGCAACTACAACCCGATTGAACGCTGGTTTTTTGATCGCCTCACCCACGATCGCCCCATCCCCCTGCCGGGAGATGGGGGGCTGATCACTCAGCTCGGAGACGTGCGAGATCTGGCCCGGGCCATGGCGCTGAGCATCGATGTGGAGACTGCCTGCAACCGCATTTATCATTGCTCAGGGGTTCAGGGAGTGACCCTGAGGGGGCTGGTAGCAACAGCCGCAAAGGCCTGTGGCAAAGATCCAGCCACCGTGAAGATCCGGAGCTTCGACCCTGCAGGGCTAGAGCCCAAGGCCCGCAAGGCCTTCCCCTTGCGGCTGTCCCATTTCCTCACCGATACCCATCGCCTCCAGAGAGAGCTGTCCTGGCAACCCAGGTTCGATCTCTTCGCCAGCCTGGCGGATAGCTATGAACTGGATTACATCAAGACGGCCTCAGAGGACCCTGACTTCAGCGCAGACGAGACCCTTCTGCTGACCTGATCAGACGAAAAGTGCAACACAATTGGATATCCATCTGAAAAAGTGCACCGAAAAGAGGCAACAAGCCACCCAATAGAGCATGATAATGAAATTGTGTAGGGAGCTCTCTGGTGGAAAAAGGAAGAATCAGTTCGCGACAAGTCGCAGATTCCCTTCAATGGATCGCCTATGCGCTGATCCTTGTCTTTCTGGCCCAGGTGATCACAGCGATTTTTCCGATTGCCCTCATTCAGCCTGAGTGGATGGTGCGGTTCAGTGGTGCCCTGCGTGGTACAGCCAGCCTGCCCCTTCTTGCGTTGGGCT
The DNA here is from genome assembly GCA_040399505.1 of Cyanobium sp. Taxonomy (GTDB): domain Bacteria; phylum Cyanobacteriota; class Cyanobacteriia; order PCC-6307; family Cyanobiaceae; genus Cyanobium. Next base: position 5,575 of record JBBARZ010000075.1, on the reverse strand, counting down.
TGCTCATGGTGGCCAACACAATGGATGGCGATGTGTCGCCTTCTTCCAAGCAGATCAACTGGATGCGTCGACTCGCCACCCTTGCGGCCCTTGGCTTCCTCTTGCTGATTCCTCTTCAGTCCTACGGAACGGTGAAGGCGATCAATGCCCAGGTGGAGGAAAGACAGGCCGAGCTGAAAAAGGTTCTCGCCGCCGTGACTCAGATCCAAAAGGCCCAAACAGAAGCTGAACTTCGTCGCGCCATCACTACCATCCCAGGGGGCGAACAGTTGGCCAGCCGTCCCCTTGGTGGCGACGTGCCAACCGTCAGAGACTTCTTGCTGAAAAGGATCCGATCGACGGTCAACCGATTGGAAAATCAGCTGAAGGAGAATCAGGATCAAGCCCTCCAGCGGATCATTCTCCCCCTATCGCGCGATGGCTTGATTTCCCTCGCCTATGCCATTGGTTTTGCCGGAATGGGCTTCAATAAGTTTGGCCGCCCTACCCCCCTGCGTCGCCTGTTACGTACCCGCAATAGCGAGTTTCAGAAAGAAATGAATTCCAGGTCTGGTCAGCCCCGTAGTTAAATTTTTCTATCCCCAATCGAGGAACGATGGAGGCTTTTTGTCACCTCTTTCAGATCCTTGATCAAACCCCAGGAACCGAAGCAAAAGTCGCCGCCCTCCTCGCCTATTTCCAGGCCTGTTCGGCCGAGGAGGGAGCCTGGGCCCTCCATGTGCTGCTCGGCCGACAGAAGCGACGGTTGATCACGGGACGCCGCCTGAGGGAGATCTGCCTCATGGGCACGGCCTGGCCCTCCTGGCTCTTTGAAGAGTGCCACCGGCAGGTGGGCGATTCGGCCGAGACCATCTCCTTGCTCTGGGACTCCACGCCGTCCCCTCTTGTCCCCTCTGGGGGGCCTGATGCACTGGAACAAGGCTCTCTGCAGGAGTGGATGGAGCAGCGTCTGCCTGCCCTGGCCGCCCTCCAGGGGGATGCCCAGGCGGAAGCCGTGCAGGCCTGCTGGCGTCATTTGAGCCAACTCCAGCTTCTGGTGGTGAACAAACTCCTCACTGGCGGCCTGCGGGTGGGGGTGAGCGAAGGGCTGGTGATCCGTGCGCTCTCTCGCCTGAGCGGGTTAGACCAAGCCACCCTGAAGCACCGGCTGATGGGCCGGGACCAACCGACCGGGGCCGCCTGGGAAGCGCTAACCACTCCCTTGGACTCCGGGGTCATTCCCCCCAGCCGGCCTTACCCCTTTTTTCTGGCCTCGCCCCTGGATTCGGGCATCCTGCACACCACCCTTGCCAGCCAATGGCAGCTGGAGTGGAAATACGACGGCATTCGCTGCCAGCTGATCCACCGCCAGGGGGAGGTGTTTCTCTGGAGCAGGGGAGAAGATCTGATCAACGGCAGTTTTCCCGATCTCACGACCGCCGCAGCCCATCTCCCTGAGGGATTGGTGCTGGATGGGGAGGTGGTGATCTGGGGGCCTGGGGAACCCCATCCCCGTCCCTTTGCCGCCCTTCAACGCCGCCTGGGCCGGCTGGCTCCAGGGCGCAGCCTGCTGGCCCAGGCACCTGCCTGTTATGTGATCTACGACCTGCTCGAACAGGAGGGGAGCGACCTGCGAGCCAGGCCCCTGAAGGAGCGCCGAGGGCTGCTTCACCAGCTCCAACGGGGAGGGTTGCCCGCTCCGATGAGATTGGCACCCGTTTTGCCGCTCGCCGATTGGAAGGATCTCGATCCCTTAAGGGATCGGGCCCGTTCAGAAGGCGCCGAAGGGCTAATGCTGAAACATCACGAGGCGCCCTATCTCAGCGGCCGGCGGAGGGGGTACTGGTGGAAACACAAGCTGGAGCCCCATCGGCTGGATGCCGTGCTGCTTTATGCCCAGGCTGGGAGCGGCCGGCGTGCCAACCTGTTGACGGACTACACCTTTGGGCTCTGGGATCGGCCCTGGCGGGACGAGACCGCACCAGCCCAGGACGGGTGGCCCCACCCCCAGCTGGTGACCTTCGCCAAGGCCTATTCCGGCCTGGATGACGGGGAGATCCAGCGGCTGGATCAGTGGATTCGCAGGCACACCCTGCAGCGCTTCGGTCCTGTGCGCGCAGTGGTCCCTGAACTGGTGTTCGAACTGGCCTTCGAGGGAATCCAGCCCTCCTCCCGGCATCGCAGTGGGGTGGCGGTGCGATTCCCGCGCATCAGCCGCTGGCGCACAGACAAGCTGGCGCAGGAGGCTGACAGCCTGGAGGACGCGCTGGCTTTGATGGCACAAACGGCGCCAGGAGCCCCTTCGACTCCTGAGCAGACTCGGTAGGGTGCTGCCCCGGGCTTCCCATGCTTGCGCGATGGCCCCTGCTGCCTCCTCCCGCGCCATCCTGGCTCCCATCGAAGCCTGGTTTGCCCAGCAGGGCTGGGAACCTCAGCCGTTCCAGCGGCAATGCTGGCAGGCCTATCTGGACGGCCGAAGTGGACTGATCCAGGTACCCACGGGCTCGGGGAAAACCTATGCGGCCGTCATGGGCCCGTTGGCGGAGCTTGTGCGGGAAGCCGATCTCCATCCGAAAGAACGGATGGGATTGCGGCTGCTGGTGATCACACCGCTGCGGGCCCTCAGCAGGGATCTGCAGCTGGCGATCGAGAGCCCGATCAACGCCATGGGCTGGCCTGTGAAGGTGGGTCTTCGCAACGGGGATACCCCCAGCAGCGAGCGGACCCGCCAGCGCAAACGGCCCCCCCAGATCCTGATCACCACTCCGGAATCGCTGGCGTTGCTGCTGGCCTCAGTCGATGCCGAGGGGCTGTTTGCAGAGCTGCAGGGGGTGGTGATCGATGAGTGGCACGAGCTCATGGGCAGCAAGCGGGGCAGCCAGAGCGAGCTCTGTCTGAGCTGGCTCAGTCGCCAGCGGCCCGGATTGCGGCGATGGGCCATCAGCGCCACCATCGGCAATCTTGAGGAGGCCGCCCGGACTGCGGTGGGAGCGGGGGTCGAACCGGTGATCATTACGGCCCCTCTCCAGCGGGGCACCGCCATCCGCAGCCTGCTGCCCGACTCCATCGACGGGTTCCCCTGGGCAGGGCACCTGGGATTGCGCATGCATGAAACCCTGGTGGGCGCCTTGGAGCCCACCACCTCCACCCTGCTGTTCACCAACACCCGAAACCAGGCGGAACGTTGGCATCAATGCTTGCGCTACACCTGTCCAGAAATGGAAGGCGCCCTGGCGCTCCACCACAGCTCCCTGGATCGGAGCACCCGGGAAGGGGTGGAAGCGGGGGTGAAGGATGGGGAGATCCGATGGGTGGTGTGCACCAGCTCCCTGGACCTGGGTGTGGATTTTCAACCCGTGGAGCAGGTGGTGCAGATCGGTTCGGCCAAACATCTGGCGCGGCTCCTCCAACGGGCGGGCCGCTCGGCCCACGCCCCTGGCCGCACCTCCCAGGTGCTCTTCATGCCCACCAACGCCCTTGAGCTGATGGAAGTGAGTGCCATGCGCCGCGCCCTGGGGCGGGGCGTGGTGGAACACCGGGCCGCACCTGACGCCCCCATGGATGTGCTGCTGCAGCATCTGGTGACCCTGGCCTGCGGCCCGGGATTCAGCCCCCACCAGGAATGGCAAACCATTCGCACTGCCTGGAGTTTCCGGCACCTGGAGCCCGAGCAATGGCAGTGGTGCCTCAACTTTCTGGAGCACGGTGGAAGCTGTCTGGCGGCCTACCCCCGCTACCGCAAGTTGGAGCGGGAGCCCCTCAACGACCACCAGGGCCCAGGCGCTCCCCGGGCCTTCCGTTTCCGGGTGCAGGACAAAGTGATTGCCCGACTGCACCGGCTCAACATCGGCACGATCACCGCCGATCGGAGCGTCAGCGTGCGCTTTGTGCGGGGGGCTGTGATCGGCCATGTGGAGGAGGCCTTCATCGGACGACTGAGGCCCGGGGATGTGTTTTTCTTTGCCGGCCGCCAGCTGGAATTTCAGCGTCTGCGGGAGATGACGGCCTACGTCAAAACCACCACCAAGACCACCACAGCCGTGCCGGCTTGGGCAGGGGGGCAAATGGCCCTCTCCGACTTGCTCAGCCACCATCTTCGGGAGGAAGTGAATCGCTGCAGCCAGGCCCTGGAAGAGGGAGCGGCCAGTGCTCTGTTGGATACACCGGAGTTAGTGGCCCTTGTTCCCCTCCTGCAACGCCAAGCCGAGCTTTCCCACATCCCCAGACGGGATGAATTTCTCGTGGAGGTGTGCCGCACACGGGAGGGATGCCATCTCTATGCCTATCCCTTTGAAGGGCGATTTGTGCATGAGGGGCTGGGATTTCTCTGGGCCTGGCGGTTAGCCCGCCAGCACCCGGGCACCCTCACCGTCTCGGTGAACGACTACGGCTTTGAATTGCTGGCCCCTCGGGGCTACCCCTTCTCTGATCTGTTGGTGCACCACGGTGAAGCGCTCCTGAGCACGGAGGGACTGGACAGGGATCTGGAAGCATCGATCAACCTTTCCGAGTTGTGCCGGCGCCGCTTCCGCGGGATCGCGCAGGTGAGTGGCCTGGTGCACAACGGCTATCCGGGATCCACCAAAAGTGGTGGCCAATTGCAGATCAGTGCGGCCCTGCTCTTTGATGTCTTCACCCGGCATGATCCCTCCAACCTGCTGCTGCAACAGGCCCGGCGCGAAGTGCTCAGCGAACAGCTGGAGAGGCATCGGCTGGAAGCTACCCTGCAACGGCTCCAGACCTGCCGGCTTCAGGTGGAGTCCCCGCCCCGCCCTACCCCACTGGCCTTCCCCCTGTTGGCAGAGCGGCTGACCAACCGGATGAGCAATGAATCGCTCCTGGATCGGCTGAAGCGCCTGCGGGACGAGGCCGAAAAAGCAGAGGGTTTGAGCTGATCCCCTTGGCTAGCAACCCCTCAGGGCATCGGGGAGGGACCGGCCGGAAGGGCGGCAGGGGGATCGGGTGTGGCGGACTGCAGAACCTGATGCACCACCACCCCCGAACCCACCAACGTGGCGCCTGTGACGCCGAGGAGGCCTAGCAACAGGCGACGGCTGGTGCGCGGGAAGACGCGAAAGCTGGCGATGATGGCCACAGGCCAGAGGGGCGGGATCGCCCAGGCGGCCGCCAGCATCCCCACGGTGCCAACCCGGGTTGCCCGATCAAAAACCTCGGATCGTCGAGCCAAGGCAAGCTGGGCTTGGTGTTCACGCAGGAGTTGGCGATCCTCTTCGGTATGCCAATAGCCAAGCCTGCGGGCCAGATCCAGATCCCGCTCAGCCCCGGAACGGCCCAGGGAGCCGACAATGGAAGGAAGCCAACCGGAGCGAGCCATCACAACATTCAGTGGGTATGGCGTTCAACCTAGAAGCGTGATTGCTGGAAGACGTTCGGGTTGCCAGGGTGGGGAGGGGGAAAGTACCGTCCCTAAGCCACCAGGTAGTTGCGCAGGTCGCGGGAACGGCTGCGGATCACTTCCAGAGCACGGCGTTCGAGGTTGCGGGTCTTGTCACGGCTCATCCCCAGTTCCTTGGCAATGGAGGTAAGGCTCATGGGCTCCTGCCCCTCCATCCCGTAACGCATCTTCAGCACACGG
>JBBARZ010000074.1:0-8684 GCA_040399505.1 Cyanobium sp. | reverse complement strand
AGCAGCTGCACCTGGATGGGGGCCATGCTGCTCGGGCCGAACACCCGCAGGCGCTCCCCCAGATGGGCCTTGAGCACCCCCGCCATGGGTTCCCCTGCACCGAGTCGGTGGATCACCTCCTTTACCCGAAGGCCGAACGGTTGGGCGGGCAGCCGTTCTCTGAGGCGCCGGTAGAGCTTGGGCTGCCACAGCTGCTGGCGGGGGAGAGGCTGGCCCGTCACCCCAACATCGCGCCCCGCGTCCCATTGGCTCAGAAGCTCTGGGCGGTAGAGGGCGTAGTCGTCGAAGGCATCGGCGATCGCCCGGGCCAGCTGCCAGTTCGGCAGATCCACCCGCCCCTGGGAGGGCTGGCGCAGGAGCCAGAGCCGCAGCAGCTCCCCCTCGGGTTCGGAGGCGATCCAGGGGAGCTCCTCAAGGAGCGGCCACACCAGGTGGATGGCGCGCCATGGATCCGCCTCCGCCTCCTCTTCCGTACCCTCCCCATCGGCCAGCAGGAGCTTCACCACCCGGCGAAGGTGGCTGCCGGGGAACGGGAACCGCAGATGGGCCGCGATCCCCCCCAGGTGGAGGGCCAACGCTTCCCCCAGCCAGCGGCTTGTGGGCCAGGTGTTGACCACCACCTGCACGGGTTCCCAGGGGCCGGGTGGGGGGTGCCGGAGCTGGACAGCCAGGAGCTGGACCAAGACCTCAGCCCGATTGCTGCGGTAAAGCGTGAGCAAGGTCCAATCCTCAGATCACCGGTGCGAACCGGTGATCCACTGGACCGAGTTGGGAAGGGGACGTGACGGGAGGACCGGCCACGCTTAGGAGATCACCAGATTCCGGGCAATAAGCGGTCAGCCTTCCGCCGTAGCAAGCACCGGTGTCAATCACCAGGATCTGATTCAACCGACGCACGTGCTCCGCCGGGGTATGGCCCACAATCACCTCCCCGTATCGGCCGTCATAGGCCTGCCAAAACGGTAAGCGGATTCCCAAATCAGGCATCCAGCGGACAGGGTCAAAACCGGCGTGGGTCGCCACCCACCCCTCGCCCCAGAAAGCTGTGGGCAGGCCCTGGAGACGGTGAATCCATTGCTGGCAACGGCGATGGCCCAGTTGGCGATAGGTGTCACAGCCCGCCAGGAGAGAGAACATATCCCAGCTTTGGTATCTCAGGGCGTCAAGCAGCTTTTTCTCGTGATTGCCCATCAGCCAGATGCCGCGGCCGCTGACAACCAACTCCCAGGCCAGCTCCATGGCCTCTTCGATCGCTGGCCCTCGGTTGATCACGTCCCCCAGCAGCACAAGCCGGTCGGAGGGAGGGAGCAGGCCCACCAGTTGCTCCAAAGCCCTTCCACAACCATGGACATCCCCGATGACCCAATGGCGTGGCGCCACGGCCGGCGAGGGGATTTGCGGCGAGGGCATGCAGCAGTCGTCGTCCCCACCAGTCTTGCCCAAATGGGCCTGTCCTGTCACCTCGCCGGGAATGGAGAGGCGGTCGTCTGCCGCTACCGTGCCTGGAATGCTAGCTGGGACAAGGGAGGGGGACCATGAACGAATCGCAACAATCCGAGGCCAGCGGCCGCACCCCAGACCTGCGCAGCCTCCCCGTCATCCAGCGTGTGGGTCTGCTGGTGAAGGCTCTCAATGGGGCCAAACGCACCAATGAGGCCTTGGCCCGTTGCCGCGATGGGGAGGAGATGCTGGATGTGCTGGTGGATGCCTCCCAGCGCCTGGGACTGGGCCTCACCCGCGCAGACCTGCAGAACACCCCCCCGATCCGGGACTGGATTTGGTGGAAAAACAAGGAAGCGGTGTTCACCATCGGGGATGCCAAGCCCCGCTACCAGCAGGATGGGGGGCAGGGGCGGACTCCAGACATTCCTCCAGCTGAGGACGAGGGAGTCCCCCGCAAAAAGTTTCTTGGTCTGTTTTAGGCCTAAGAGGCGGCTAGGGGATCCGGAATGGCGGCGCTGGGCGCTTCAAACTGCCCGCGCAGCACAAATTCCAGACGCAACTTCATGAAGGTGATGAAGGTTTCGTCGGTCGATACCACGGCGGCTGCAGGACGGGGAACGGCTTGCGCGCTAGCCACCAGCTCGCTGCTTTCCAGGAAGGCAGGACGCCGCACCAGCCAGAAGTCAATGGATTTTCCGGCCTCCTCATAATGCCGGGTACGCTCGCGCAACACTTCCTCCAGGGGTTCTTCTTCGGTGAGAAAGGCTTCGCTGGCGGCGATGAAGTGATAAGTGCTCATGTCTGGCGGCTGCCAAAGAGGGGCTCGTGTCTTGGATTTTGGATCAACGCTCGCATCTCCCGCACGGCCTGGGTCAATCCCACGGCAAGGGCCCGGGCCACGATGGTGTGGCCGATGTTGAGCTCCTCCATTCCTGGGATGGCCGCGATCGGCTCCACGTTCTGATAGGTAAGGCCGTGGCCCGCATTCACCCGAAGCCCCATGTGCCGTGCCAACTCGCAGGCCGATGTCAGGCGTCGCAGTTCCTCGCTCTGGAGTTCCCATGAGGCTTCCGCGTAGCGGCCCGTGTGGAGCTCCACCCAGCGGGCACCGGTGGCCACGCAGCCATCGAGCTGGGCCTGCTCTGCATCTACAAACAAACTGACTCCAACCCCTGCCTCCTGCAGGCGCCCCACCATCTCCCCCAAGCGTCCCACCTGGCTGACCACGTCCAGTCCCCCTTCCGTGGTGACCTCCTCGCGCCGCTCGGGCACGAGGGTCACCATGTCTGGGCGCAGGCGCAGGGCAATGGCTTCCATCTCCACAGTGGCCGCCATTTCTAGATTCAGTCGACTGCGCACGGTGGCGCGAAGAAGCTCCACATCCCGATCCTGGATGTGGCGTCGATCTTCCCGAAGGTGCACGGTGATGCCATCCGCCCCCCCCAGCTCTGCCAGGAGGGCATAGGTCACGGGATCGGGTTCCACGGTCCGCCTGGCCTGGCGCACATTGGCCACGTGGTCGATGTTCACCCCAAGGCTGGCCATGTGGATTGTTGGCTGGGGAAACGCGTGAATAAAGGTGATCGTAGGCAGCAATTCGGCCGCAGGAGCAACTGCCCGAAGCCCCTACCCGTGATGACCGGCGGCCCCTACCTTCAGATTCGTGTGTTCTCCGCCCAGGTCGAGGTGTTGGCTCCACTCTCCAAGATTTGGCAGCAACCAGCTGGATCCGTTCACGGAGCCAGCTCTCGAGCGTTGACCTCTAGAGAGACCGTTTTGTGCAACGGCGTCAGCCCCTGGTTGGCGCCCCTGGCGGTGATGGTCACGGAAGATGTGGCCTTGCCAGCGTTTTTCTCTGGCGTGAAGGTGTTGGGTCGGGAGCATTTGCCTGCCCAGGGTCCGGTGCTACTGGCCCCGACCCACCGGGCCCGCTGGGATGCCCTTCTGCTTCCCTACGCGGCCGGACGAAGGGTCACGGGGCGCGATTGCCGCTTCATGGTCACGATCGATGAAATGGCCGGCTTGCAGGGTTGGTTTCTGCATCGCCTGGGTTGTTTTCCGGTCGATCAGGGCCGACCCACCATGGCAAGCCTTCGTCTGGCCATCGATTTGCTCGCCAAGGGCCAGCAGGTGGTGGTGTTTCCAGAGGGCAGGATTGAACGGGACGATGGCGACATTCGCCTGCATCAGGGTCTGGCCCGTTTGGCCCAGCTCGCCGAGGGCCAGGGTGTAGCGGTGACTGTGGTACCCATCGGCATTGGCTACTCCCAACCCATTCCCAGGCCAGGAGCGCAAGCGGCCCTATGCTTCGGTCCTCCTTTGCGGCCCGCTGGCTCTGGACGGGAGATGGCCAAGGCCTTCACCATCGAGCTGTCCGAGGCGATGCGGTCGGCCGAGCAAGCGGCCCGAGCGGCCGTTGGTCGTCCGATGGCTTCCCCGTAAAGTTCGCCACACCTGCGTTTCGCCCGTGAAGAGGCTTTTGTCTCCCCAACGCCTCCGCCGGGTGGTCTGTTCGAAGGCCCTGCTCTTGGCCATCGTTGTCCCCTCCACCCTTCCACCGGTGATGGCCCAAACCGTTGCCAGCCCTACGCCCGCTTCCTCCGCCACCGCCTTCGATGTGCGTGCGGTGCAGGGACTATTGGCTCGCGGCGATGCTGCCGCAGCCGCTGGCAACCTGCCGGAGGCCAGGCGCTATTACGACCAGGCCAGGGATGCCAGCAAACAGCTGCTGGGGTTTTATCGGGATCTCAGCGGTGCCTTCCGAGGGCTGGATGCCCGCATCCCAAGGGAAATGGACGACAAGGGGAGGCAAGTGTTGGATGCCCTTGTGCAGTCCAACCTGCGCCTGGCGGCCCTCTTTCGTCGTCAAAACCAACCTGAGGTGGCCGTTCCTCTCCTGATTGAGGTGGTGAAAACCATGACGCCATCAACGGAAGTGGGGCGGAAGGCCTACCAGCAACTGCTGGAAATCGGCTTTGCTTCCACGCCCTACACGGCACCCAGTGCCAACCCCAACTAGATTCCTCCCAGTCACTTCCCCTCTATGGTTCATCCGGACCACGTGCGATCGGCCATCAAGCAAGCTCTTCCTGATGCTTCCGTGGTCGTGGAGGATCTCACCGGCGGCGGTGACCATCTCCAGGTGAAGGTGGTTTCTGGGGCGTTTGTCGGTCTATCCAGGGTGAAGCAACACCAGATGGTGTACGGAGCCCTTCGCGGTGAATTGGCAAGTGAAGCCATTCACGCCCTGGCCGTGCAGACCGCCACTCCCACCTAAGGATGGTGGCTTAAATTCATTGACTTCATTTTTTCCGTCGGACTCCAAGTTATGGATTCACAACTTCAACAACGCATCGAGGGATTGATTGCCAGCAGCCCAGTGGTTGTGTTCATGAAGGGGAACAAACTGATGCCCCAATGTGGTTTTTCCAACAACGTGGTGCAGATCCTTCAGAGTTTAGGCGTTCCATTCGAAACTTTTGATGTGCTCTCCGATCCCGAGATCCGCCAGGGCATCAAGGAGTTTTCTGAGTGGCCCACCATCCCTCAAGTGTATGTGAAGGGAGAATTCATGGGCGGGTCCGATATTTTGATCGAGATGTATAACAGCGGCGAGTTGCGCGAAAAGCTAGAAGTTGCTCTGGCCTCCTAAATTCTGGATTCAGCGATGTTCCCTCTCGAGGAGAGTGAAGGTTTGGCCATCTGGGCCTGAAAAACCAGAAGGATCCTGGATCCAGCGGTCGATGAGTTCTTCCAACCGCCGTTGGGAGTGATGATCAAGAACGGCGGTACGCCTCAGGGCATGAAGATAGCCGTCTGCATAGAGACGGAGTTCGGAAGGACTGTGATAGCGGTGAGCCAGCTCCTGGCAGGCATCGCAGAGCGACTGAAAGTGCCGGATGGCGTCGGGGTGTTGCAGAGCGGTCATGAATAGGGCAGGCCCTTCGCCCATTCTGACGTTTGCGCAACCCCTTGTGCGGCAGATCCCAGAGGGGGAACCGCCATTTTGATTGGGTTCCCCTCTGGAACCCTAACCAAAACAAGTGGTGCTTCCTTGGGGCAAAAAACAGTGTTATTCTGTAACGATGCACGTCTTGCCAGACTCATATTAGACTCTTATGGCTCAGCCGAACGATAATGATTACGGCGGCCATGCCAGGAGGGTTCTGGTGGTCGACCCCCACGTCACCCTCCGCACTGTTCTGGCCCAAAGACTTCGACAAGATGGCCATCTTGCGGCTGCGGTGGGAACAGCCCGGGAAGCCTTGGAGATCTGCCAGGGGCAGGCTCCCCACCTCCTCGTCAGTGCTGAGCTCCTTGAGGAAACATCCGCCCTGCGGCTAGCGGCCCAACTTCATTGCCCTGTGATGGTGCTCACGGCCCGTTCCGGGTCGGATCCGGTGGTGACCCTGCTCGATGCGGGCGCCGATGACGTGCTTCGTAAACCCTTTGGCCTCGAGGAACTCGCAGCCCGCTGCCGCACCCTCCTTCGAAGGAGTGGTGCAGGCCTGCAGGAGCGGGTCTGTGTGGGCCCCCTGGAAGTGCACTTGCTCCTTCGCCAGGTCACCCTGCGTGACCAGCCTGTCGAACTCAGCCCAAGGGAATTCGCCCTGCTTTGCGCCCTTTTGATGCCTCCAGGGGTAGTTCGCACCCGACAGGAACTCCTCCGAATGGCCTGGCCCCCTTTCAGTGGTGGACCCCGTTCGGTGGACACCCAGGTGCTCACCCTGCGTCGGAAACTCGAGCAGGCCGGCTTGGGAGAAGGCGGCGGGATCGAAACCATGCGCCAGCAGGGCTACCGATTCAGTCTGGACACCCTCCCGGATCTAGAGGAATCGGCCACAACTACCGTGAAATCTTCAGGCGTATTGCAGCAGAGCAACGGCAGCCGGCTCATCTAGAGCCAACCTTTTTCCGGTTTCTTAACCCCCGATCTTTGCCAAGCTGATCACTTCTCCCACGATCATGGCCCCGCTCATGATCGCCAAGAGTTGGTAGGTCCATGGAGGGGTGATGCGGGCGACGGAATCTGTGGCGATTCCACTGAACGCAGAGAAGGCACTCAGAAATTCAGGAAAATTCTCCACACGCTGGGGGAGCAGATAGGCGCTTTTCATGCGGGCTGATGCCGGTGCCACGGTAGGTGCGGTGCGGACGTAGAACACTCGACCCCCCTGGCTGGTGGCGACGGGGGTGAGACCTTGCACCTCCGCCCACGGGAGTTCCCAACCGCGGCGCAGGAACCAACGGCACCAGACCGGATGGGTGTAACGAAGCCCTTCACCATCGAGGATCACCTGCTCACTGGTGATCGCCAGCACGAGGGCGAATCCCAGGACCAGGACAGCCCAGATGTAAGGCTGCCAGTTCTCCTGCGCCATCACGGGCAGGGGGAGCACCAGTGCGATGTAGAGCCCCATAAGCGTGAAGCGGATCTGGGGCGCCATGCCGTAGATCTGCTGCTCCCGAGTGGAGTCGGTCATCGGTCTTCAGTTGAGCCTGGGAGGGGTTCGATCAGGGAAGGGGGTTGATAGGTCCCGCCGAACACCTCCCGTTCCCGGCCTTTCCAGAACTCTCCCAGCCGCATCAGATCGGCATGGGCTTCCTGCACCTTCTGCAAATACTCCTCAGGGGTGAAGCTGTCCTTGTTTTCCTGGAGTTTGCTCATGCGCAACAGGTGCCATAGCCAGGGTTTTCCCAGTTCGCCCCTGGCCTGGAGGTAAGTCGCCAGATCTTTGGAACTGGGAAGGGGGGGTGTGCTCATCGCCTCCATACTCATTACAGGCGCTCACCCTATGGACAATGACCGCAAGGTGTGAGCGCTTCAAAAATGACCAGCCGCCAACCTCCTGGCCCCAAACCCTTACCCCCCGATCTTCCTCAGGACGCCCTCCCAGAGAACGGGATGCGCGGGGATGGGGCCTATGAGCTCATCCACGACCATCTGCTCCTCGATGGCAGCGCCAGGCTCAATCTGGCCACCTTCGTTGGCACCTGGATGGAGCCCGAGGCCCGCCGCCTGATGGAGGAATGTGCTGAAAAGAATCTCATCGACAAGGATGAGTATCCCCAGACCGCTGATCTGGAGCAGCGTTGCCTGCGGATTCTGGCCCACCTCTGGCATGCCCCAAACCCGGCAGACACTGTTGGCGCCTCCACCACGGGCTCCAGCGAGGGCTGCATGCTGGCGGGGCTGGTGATGCGTTGGCACTGGCGAAAAAAGCGGCATCGCGCGGGTCTGGAGTTGGCTCGGCCCAACGTGGTGATGGGAGCCAACCGCCAGGTGTGCTGGGACAAGTTCTGTGCCTATTTCGATGTGGAGCCCCGCTTCATGCCCCTCGCCCCTGGGCGTCTCCATCTGAGCGCGGCGGAGGCGGTGGCTCTCTCTGATGAACACACCATCGGCGTGGTGGCCGTGCTGGGCAGCGTGGTGGATGGCAGCTATGAGCCGATCGCCGAGATTGCCGCTGCCTTGGATGGGCTGGAGGACCGAACCGGGCTCTCCATCCCCCTCCATGTGGATGCAGCGTCTGGGGGATTTGTGGCTCCCTTCAACAGTCCTGGGCTCCACTGGGATTTCCGGCTGCCCAGGGTCCAGTCGATCAACGCCAGCGGCCACAAATACGGGGGGGTGCTACCGGGCGTGGGCTGGGTGCTCTGGCGCAAGGACGACTGCCTCCCCCAGGAGTTGCGATTTGATGTGAATTATCTGGGCGGCATCACACCCACGATCGGCATCAATTTCTCCCGGTCCGGCGCCCAGGTGGTCGCGCAGTACTACAACTTCATCCACCTCGGGCGGAGGGGATTTGAGAAAAGGATGGCGGCCCTGGAAGCCATCGCCTGCCATCTTGCCGATGGATTGGCCGCCCTTCCTGCCCTGCGACTTGTTAGCCATCCCCGTGGGCAGTTGCCCGTGTTCTGCGTGGAGCTGGATCCTGCCCTCACCGGGTGGAACGTGTTTCATCTCTCCGACAAGCTGCAGGAGCGGGGCTGGTTGGTGCCGGCCTACACCCTGCCTGCGGCCCAGAGCGAGCGGGCCGTGCTCCGCTTTGTGGTCCGCGCTGGCTTCAGTCGTCACCTGGCGGAGGAGCTGCTGGAGGACGTGAGACGGGCAGTGGAATGGCTGACAAGTCTGGATGGTCCCATGCCAATGGAGGCGAAGCCCTCCTCCCTCTTTCATCACTAAGCGCCTCACCACCCTGATCACAGCAGCAGTGCTGGCCGCTCCTGACGCCTTC
>JBBARZ010000073.1:0-8879 GCA_040399505.1 Cyanobium sp. | reverse complement strand
CCAGTACTGGAAGCTGAGCATGAAGGAGCGGGCATCCTGGGCCTTCTCCACCGGCAGATATTTGAGAACAGTGGGCAGGGTGTTGAGGAGCTTGAGCATGGCGTCCTGGAAGCCCGCCGAGCCGCCCTTCTCCTTGCGCTTCTTCATGAAGCTGGCAATGGCGCTCTTGCTCTGGCCCAGCTGGGCCATGGAGAAGGTGCCCAACTTGTTGAGTCGCATCACCTCCGGCATGGAGGGGAACACAACAGCGGCCTTGAGCCGATCCCGGTGGGGGGCGACGGCGTCGACCACCTTCTGGGCCAGATCCTCAATGAAGATCAAGGAGGCGATGAACACGTCCGCCTGGGCCACATCGGCGCAAAAATCGGCGTAGTTCTGGGGGTCGCGCAGCTCCTCAATCAGGTAGCCGGAGAGCTCGATCGCCAGAGCCGGATTGCCCTCATTGATGCCTTGGGCGGCGGTGGTGAGGGCGTTCTGATACTGGGGTTCGAGCACCACGTAAACCGCCTTCATCAGGGGACGGCCGTTCATGGACTCAGGGCTGACCCGACGGGAGGCGGAACGGACCTGGGTGAACATGCGCGGTGATGGTTGAGCAATATTAAGGAGCCTACGCAGGGTGGGGCGGCCGTGTGCTCAACCGAGCAGAGGCTTTACACAAGTCTGGGGAAGGACGGTGTTCCGCCCCATAGGCTCGCCAGGATCGCCTCGCTCCTATGACCTCTCCAACCGTTTCCCCACCGGTCCCCATCCCCGTGGTGGTGGCCGGCGCCCTCGGGAAGATGGGCGCCGAGGTGGTGCGGGCCGTGCAGGGTGCGCCGGACTGCATCCTGGTGGGGGCCATCGACACCACCCCTGGCAGCGAAGGAAAGGATGTGGGCTTGGAACTGGGCCTCGGGGAGCTCGAGGTGGCCCTCACAGCCGATTTCGAGGGCACCCTCTGCCAGGCCAGCCAGGCCGTACGTCAGAGCGGCCCAGGCGGGGGGGCGGTGCTGGTGGATTTCACCCACCCTTCCGTGGTGTTTGAGCACACCCGGGGGGCCATCGCCTATGGCGTGCACCCGGTAATCGGCACCACGGGCCTCAGCCCAGATCAGCTGGCGGATCTGGCTGCCTTCGCCGAGAAGGCATCCATGGGTGGGGCGGTGATTCCTAACTTTTCCGTGGGCATGGTGCTCCTCCAGCAGGCCGCCGCCGCCGCTGCTCGCTTCTACGACTTCTGTGAACTGACCGAGCTGCACCACAACCGCAAGGCCGATGCCCCCAGCGGCACCTGCCTGAAGACCGCTGAACTGATCGAGGAGCTTGGCAAAACCTTCAACACCCCCCAGGTGGAGGAGCATGAAACCCTGGAGGGGTGCCGGGGCGGGCAACGGGAGAGCGGACTGCGGCTCCACTCCGTACGCCTGCCGGGGCTGGTGGCCCATCAGGAGGTGATGTTTGGCGCCACAGGCGAGACCTACACCCTCCGCCACGACACCATCGACCGCTCCGCTTACATGCCTGGGGTGCTGCTGACGGTGCGACGGGTGCGGGCCCTGGAAGGGCTGGTGTACGGACTGGAGAGGCTGCTCTGAGCCAGATGAGCAGGGCGGAGCTGGGGCCCGTATTCTCTCGAGATCGCTGCCGCCACGCGTTCGCGACCTCATGCTCATCCCGGTCACCTCAAGCGAACAGGCCCGGCTCATTCCAGCGGTGGCCACCGGCCCCCAGTTCAATGCCTGTAGTGGCGATCCCACCAAGCTGCTGCAGCGGCTGATGATCTCGCTGATCGGCGGGGTGTTGCTTCTGCTCATCAGCCAGACCCTGGCCTTCAACAGCCGCTTCTCATCCCTCTGGCTCGTCGCCGGGGTGGTGACAATCCTCTACATCCTTTGGGGGCCGATCCTGGAGGCGGGCCGCCGCAATGCCACCCTGCGCCGTTATCCAGCCGCGGCAATCTTCGAGGGCCAGATCGCCAACCTCTTCACCCGGGAGGTGGTGGAAGAAAGGCGAGAGCAGACCGACCGCAGCGGCCGGCTGGAGATGGTGGAAGATCGGCGCACCTGGCTCTGCCTTGAGCTGGAAGACGAGGAGGGCTACCTCGGCCAGCTTCGCTTTCCGATGGAGAAAAAACACCAGACCATTCGCGAGGGCATGGTGCTGCGCTGCTTGGTGCTGAGCGAGCGCAAGGATTTCAGCCGGATCGGCGCCATCAGCGATGGCTGGCTGCCCCAGCTGAAGCTCTGGGTGGGCGACTACCCCTACCTGCTGCGCCCCGCGTTTGAAGAGCTGTGCCTGATGCGGCTGGGGGGGCGGTGAACCGCCCCACACGCCCCGCCCTTAACCTTGCAACATTGCGTTACAATTCGGGCAACACTTCTCAAAGGACCCCATGGCCCAATCTGCTGCACCCATCCGCGGCGCCCAAGTCACCACCGAAGATGGTGGTCGTTTGAATGCGTTCGCCACCGAGCCCCGCATGGAAGTGGTGAGTGCCGATAACGGCTGGGGCTTTCACGAGCGTGCCGAAAAGCTTAACGGGCGCATGGCCATGCTTGGTTTCATCGCCTTGCTCGCCACCGAATTCGCCATGGGGGGCGAAGCCTTCACTCGCGGCCTGCTCGGCATCGGCTGATCCCTCGAAAGCCACTCAGGAATCCACTGACCCCTCTTCAGCCGCAGCACAATGTGCCGCGGCTGTTTCTTTTTCCACCCGCCTCTCCTCTGGTGAAGCCTGCCCCGTCCCCTTCCCAGGCTCCCCGATCTTGCGCTGCCCTGGTGCGGGGGGCCGGGCCCACGGGGGCGCTCGCAGCCCTGGCTCTCCACCATGCCGGTTGGCGCGTGACCCTGGTGGATCCCTCCAGCCGAACCCGACTCCTAGAGCGCTCTAGGGCTTACGCATTCACCCACTCCTCCCGGAACCTGCTGCAGCGCCTCGGGCTCTGGAATCCCATAGCGCCCATCCTGCAGCCCTTTCAACATCTTGATTTGGAGGATTTGGCGGCGCGCCAGGGCAGCCGTTTCGGTCCTGCCGACCTCAGGGGTGCTGCAACCCCCGGGCAGGCCGTGGGCTGGATCGGAGAACACACCCGCCTGATGGAGGTGTTGTTTCAGCAACTGGAAGCCAGACCAGGACTCCACCTTCTCCTTGGCACCCAACCCGATGACCCCACTGCCGTACGGGCAGAGCAGCAGGTGGATTGGATCATCGCTGCCGATGGGAGCCGCTCCCCCACTAGGGAACAGCTGGGCATCGGGGTGTGGCATCACACCTATCAGCAGCAGTGCCTCACCGTCCAGGTGAGGCTGCGGGGGGCCCTAGCTACCATGGCTTGGGAGCGGCTAAGGCCGGAAGGCCCTTTTGCCCTGCTGCCCATGGGCGGGGATCGGTTTCAGGTGGTCTGGAGTGCACCAGCCTGGCGCTGCCGCCAGCTGGAAAGCCTCTCTCCAGTTGCCTTTCTTGATGCCCTAGCACCCGTTCTCCCCCCTGGGGTGGACGTGGAGCAGCTAGAGGAGTCGCCACGGGCCTTTCCTGTGGGCTTGCTCCTTGCCCACCGCATGCATCGGGGTCGCACCATCCTGCTTGGGGAAACGGCCCACCGCTGCCATCCGGTGGGCGGCCAGGGACTCAACCTCTGCTGGCGAGATGTGGCGACCCTGCACCGCCTGGCCCAGAACATCCAAGCCGGCCGCATGACCCTTGACCAGTTCGGCCCCAGCTACGCGCGCCAGCGCTGGGCCGATGTTTGCCTCACCCTTTTCATCACCGACAGCCTGGTGCGCCTCTTCTCCAACCGCCATCCTCTGCTCGTTCCTGTACGCGCTCTTGTGCTTCGACAGGTGGATCGGATTCCTCTGCTGAGGAGAGGGCTGTTGTCCGCCATGAGCCAGGGACCTTGCCAGGTGTTCCGGCCGGCGCCAACGTGAATGCATGGTGATCAGCAACTGCCGCCAGCCCCCCCCCTCCGCCGAACTGTTGGCCTTCCTGCGCCATCAGATCGGCCTCAGCGAGGGTGCGGTGGCCCTGGGGCTTCGGCAATCAGCCCTCGAGCAGGCCCCACTCCCCGCTGTGCTCTGGCGGTATGGACTGATTACCCTGGATCAGCTCGATCGGGTGCTCAGCTGGCAAGACAACCACTGATCAAGCGAAAGGGGTCCATCAATACACAATCAGGGATTCCGCCGGCACGTCAGTGGGCAACTTGCTCCGACCGTTCAGGGCACTGAGCTCCACCACAAAGCTGAACCCCGCCAGCCGTCCTCCGGCCATCTGCACCAGTTGGCCGCAGGCCGCAGCCGTACCACCGGTGGCCAGCAGATCATCCACCACCAACACCTTCGGTGCCCCTTCAAAGCCATCGGCGTGGATCTCCAGACGATCGGTGCCGTATTCCAGGGTGTAATCAATGCCATGCACTTCACCGGGCAACTTGCCCGGCTTGCGCACGGGGGCGAAGGGAAGGCGCAACGCTGTGGCTAGGGCTGTCCCCACGATGAAGCCCCTCGATTCGATTCCCACGATCAAATCGGGCTGCAGCCGCTCGCACTGGAGACCCAGGCGGTGAACGGTCTCCTGCCAGCCCCTGGGATCCCGCATGAGGGGGGTGAGATCGCGAAAGAGGATGCCTGGCTTGGGAAAATCTGGAATCTCCCGCACCCACTGACGAAGATCGAGAGAAGGATCTGAAGCATCCATGCAGCGACGAAAGGGTGACGAAAGGGCTCAAACGCTGGCATCATCGCAGCCATGGTCAACATTTCTGCCCCAACGCTGGCCGAGGTGCCGGCCCCAGCTCCCGCCGCCGGCCTGCCAGAGGCCGCCTGGCAACCTCTTCCCAGGCAAGGCCTGGAACGGCTCGACCTGCTGCTCCTCTGCGTGGAGGCCCTGGATCTGAACGGGGGAGAAACCTTGCTATGGATGGGCCACCAACTGGGCTTCTCCTCTCTTTTTCCCAATCGGGTAGCCCTTTGGAAGCTGCGGTCCCACAACCCCCTCAGAAGAGCCTGCCGGCGTGGCACCCCGGAAGGGGCTGAAACCGAAGCCCTGATCCAGATGCTTTGCGCCATGGCAGATCGGGTCTACCCGATGGTGCGTGGCCTGCTCTCCAGTCGGGAGCCTGCGGAACTCAACCGCCAGCATTGGCAGCTTTTCGAAGATCGTCTGCGGGAGTTGCTCAAGGAGCGCATGAACACCCGCCGCAGCAGCGTGCAGAGCCTGATGGCCCCCCAGGCTGGGGCGGAACAACGCCGAAGCCTCATCCAAACCCTGGCCCTCGCCGCCGGCCCTGGAGGGGTGGATCGCTTAAGGGCCAGCTTGATGGACCCCAACCCCTAAGGCCTTCGGGCAGAGTGCAGCGATCGCCAGTGCGGCTATGAAGCAGACGTTGACGTATCAGCCCCACAGCTTCGGGGCCCATGCCTGCCGATTGCGGGTGGAAGGATTTCCTGATGTGTCCTCCGGCCAGGGGGCAGAGGCTTTGGGGATCATCACCGGGTGGTGTCTCGATTGGGTGGGACGTCCCCAATTGGAAGGGCGCCGGGAACATCTGCAGGCCCTCATGGCCACCGTCATCCCCTACGCCCGGCACCTCCTCAGCGGGGTGCCAAGGTCCATGGGAGGGGAGGAGGATCCTGTGAGCATTGGTCCCCATCCCACTGGAGGGCACCAAATGCAGTTGCGCAGTAGCCAGCCCGACACCCCTCCGCTGGAGGTGCATCTCGATGATGCGGAACTCGCGGACCTTGTCAGAGTGCTCGACCAGTGCCGTCTAGATCCAAGGATCCAGCTTCCCCTTCCGGTACCAGCATCGCTACCTCTCCCGGCAAGGGAGCTGCGCAACCGGGTTCCCCTCCGCCGCCGCCTGAGTGCGCCCGTCGGTGGTCTGGCCGCCCTGGCCCTGGCCACGGGCGCCAGCACCCTGTTCCCCACGCCACGCCCCTCTGACGGTCCCGCAGAACCCCCAAAAACCAGCCACAAGGCGTCTGAGAGCCCAGCACCCCTCAACCCCCCGCCTGCTGCGGCCCAAGCCCCTGCTCCCACCTCTCAGGGTGGCCCAGAAGAGCGCATGAAACGACTACGGACGTGGCTCATCGCCCGAACGCCCGCCACAGCGGTTGGCCCAGCCCCCCAAACATGGAAGCTGGCCGTGAATGCAGAGGGGGAAGTGGTGGCCGCCAGCCCGGTGGAGGGCACCAACGGGGAGCAGCGCAGCTCCCTCGGGTTGCCGCAAGAGGAGGTGCCATCCACCCCTAAGGATCCCGTGTTGCTCGTTCGTGGTGTGGTGACTCCTGACGGGTTCTGGGAACTTGCCCCCTGGCATGGCTGGTAAGGTGCCTGTCCCCCAGGCCCTACCCAGCATGGCGATGACCTGGCCCGAACTCAGACGAAGAGTGGCCCGGCTCGGTTCGGCCCTGGATGTGGTGGTGCGCAGCGATCCGGAGGTCTGTGGCCTCAGCGGTGACACCTTCCATCTAACCCTGCACCACGGCGGTCACGGCGACTGCACGGTCAACGACCTGTCCCTGATTGAGTGTCCGAATGAGCTGGTGCTGTTGGAATTCGAACGCTGGATGCGGGGTGCTGGATACCCGCTGGATCTCTGAGCCATCCAACGCCATTCCCTCCCGCTGCTCGCCCGGTCATGACCCGCGGATCCATGAGCCCATTCCCCCCACCCAGGATTCGCCCGCTGCACTTGCCCACCCCGGGTGTGCCTCAGCCCGGCCATCAACCCACGGGCCGTTCCAAGAAGAAGCGAAGGCGCCAACCCTCCAGATGGAAGCATCTGGGAATGGGGCTGATGTGTGTAGTCGGTGGCTCCTTGATCCTGGCCACGTTGACCGCCTTCGCCGAGCGCTTCAACACTCTGCTTTTGGTAAGCCAGGCGGTGGCCAACCTGATTCGCGGACTATCCCTTCTGGCCACAGGACTGCTGCAGATCCTGGCTTTGCTGACCGTGGCAGCCCTCGCCCTGTTTGCCCTGCTGCTTCTGGTGGGAGGCCTGGCGCGCCTGGTGCGTGCCATTTCAGGCGCCATTGCCGCGAGGCAATCCAGAACCACGACCATCAGCCATGCAGCCGCTGCACCCACAACCCGGCCAGCTGCCAGGACGTCCAAAGAAAGATGAGCAGGATCAGCCATTGCAGCCAGGGCGGCCGCCGCGGACCCTCAGGAGGAGGCACCATCTGAGCAGGCTCTGAGGTGGGTCTCAGAGAACGTAGCGTTTGTGAGATCTGCGGGGAGAGGTGTGGGATGGATCCCCTGATCGCTGCCCTGCTCTGCCCCAACGCCTATCCCCATCCCACCGGCCCGATCAGCCTGAGGGAAACGCACATCTCCTGGGTGTTGCTCACCGGCCCTTTTGCCTACAAAATCAAAAAGCCTGTTGCTCTGGGCTTTGTTGATTTCAGTCGACCGGAGCAGCGGCGTTATTTCTGCGAGGAGGAGCTCCGCCTCAACAAACGGCTAGCTCCCGAGATCTATCTGGATCTGGTGGAGATCCACGGGCCGGTGGAACAGGCGAGCTTGCTGGGATCGGGCCCCGTGATCGAGGTGGCGGTGCGCATGCATCAGTTTGCGGAACAGAACCTACTGTCCAGGGCCCTGGGCACCGACCGTGTCTCAGGGGAGCAACTCGAGCGCTTTGCCGAACGCCTGGCCCGATTCCATGGGGATGCGGAGGTGGCGGCCCCAGAAGGGCCCTTCGGCACACCGCAAGCCGTGAAGGCGCCGGCACTGGCCAACCTGGAGGTGCTGCGACGGATCCATCCGCAGGAGCCCACCCTGGCCAGCTTGCAGGAATGGACCCTTGTCGAGGGGAGCAGGCTGGAAGCCAGCTTCGTCCAGCGCTTGGCTCAGGGAAGGGTGCGCGAGGGGCATGGAGACCTGCACCTGGACAACCTGGTGGTCCATCTGGGAGACGTGCTGGGATTCGACTGTCTGG
This sequence comes from Cyanobium sp., assembly GCA_040399505.1. Lineage (GTDB taxonomy): Bacteria > Cyanobacteriota > Cyanobacteriia > PCC-6307 > Cyanobiaceae > Cyanobium. Next base: position 954 of record JBBARZ010000073.1, on the reverse strand, counting down.
AATTCAACCCCTCCTTGCGTTGGATTGACGTTCTCAGTGATGTGGCCTTTCTGGCCATGGATCTGCAGCAACGAGGAGAAAGGGTTCTCGCGGGGCGGGTGTTGAACCGGTGGCTCATCACCTGCGGCGACTACGGAGCCCTCAACCTTTGGGCGTGGTACTGCACCTACCGGGCCCTGGTGCGGGCCAAGGTGCTTGCCCTGAGAATGGAACAAATTGCTCCTGGTAACAGCCAGCAGCGAGAAATGCTGAATGCGCAGCTCTGGGGCTACATCCACCAGGCCCTGTCAAGCCATGGGGGTTCAGGCACTGGAGCCTTGATCCTCACCCATGGGGTGACGGGAAGTGGCAAAAGTCAGCTAGCCCTCCAGCTATGTGAGCGCCACGGCTGGATGCATTTGCGCTCCGATGTGGAGCGCCGACGCCTCTATGGACTCTGGGGAACGGGGTTGCATCCTCCCAGGGAGGGAGATCGCTACAGCCGAGCCATCACGACGGAGCTCTACAACCATCTCTTGCCGCAGGCCACTGAACAGATTCTGAGCGCGGGGATGACCGTCGTGGTGGACGCCACGTTCCTGAAACGTGGTCAACGCAGCACCTTCATGTCCATGGCTGCGCGCCTCCGTGTTCCTCTTGTGATCCTTGATTGTCCCGTGACTCTGGAAGTGGCCCAAAGCCGGATTGCGAGGCGAAAAATGATCGGGAACGATCCTTCCGAAGCCGACACGATGGTGTTGCTGGATCAATGGAGAAACCAGGAGCCCCTTCATCCAGAAGAAGAAGCGGTTCAATTGGTTGGAAACGACCTGAACCTGGTGGAGGAAGAACTCCGCCACCGTCTCCCGGGTGCCTTCAAAACCACTCAGCCACCGCTTCCTCAGCGGGATTGACATGGGCTTCCGGCGTGGAGCGGCGGAACTCCAGGGTGATGCTCCGCTTCTGCTCACCATC
>JBBARZ010000072.1:4926-9013 GCA_040399505.1 Cyanobium sp. | reverse complement strand
GCGTCTCCTGCGCTGGCCTCGGCGCTGGAGCCATCTCTGCTTCGATCGCAGCCAGATGCTCAAGTGGAAGAGACCCATCAATCACTTTATCGGCAATCGCATCCGTCAACTGCTCTCGATTTTCCGAGCTGTAGCGAAGAATGCCGACTGCACGGGCCATGTCCCTCAATTGTCGCAAACTCATTGAGGCTAAATTCACAACTGGATTGTTAGACATTTCTCTGGTCTGGCTAACAGCGACTGGCCCATATTCTGAGATTTCTTCCAATTGCAACCAACCTGTCAGCGGATGGTCACATGCCAAGCCCACCTGGACTGGAAGGCCAACCCTGCCCGGAGGGCCGCGCCGAATCCGGCAGCGGTTCATCCCTGAGGCCAGATCTGGGAGCCTGTGCCGCAAGGGCCGCCGAGATCCCCACCAAGGCCACCAACGCCCACCAAAGCCGCCAGCGCCTTTGCACCCCCAAGCTCCAGCGCCTCCCCGCTCGCCTGGACGAAACCGGTTGAGCGGCCAGCCCCAGGGGAGCGCCACAGCGGGCACAAACCATGCGACCGGCCAAGCTCCGATCAGCCTTGACCGCCCAACTGCCGCAGCTCGGACAGGCCATCCGCCACACCCGCTGGAGACTGACGCCATGCTGACACCCCCGATAGGGTACTCTTGTACTATGACGCCTTGGTGTCAGCGAATGGTCATCTCTGACGTTCCCCGTCCCGCCTCCGGATTCCCGAGCCCTGCCGACGACTATGGGGAAGGACGGATCGATCTCAACCGAGAGCTGATCCCTTCGCCACTTTCCACGTTTTTCATGCGCGTACGGGGGCATGCCATGCGGAACGAGGGCATTTTCGATGGCGACCTGCTAGTGATCGACCGCAGCCTGAATCCCAGAATTGGCTGTGTCGTTGTGGCTGTATTTGAGGGACGATTCATCGTGCGACGCCTGTGCGCTCAACCCAATAGGCCCCAGGCTCTCCAGTTGGAAACCAGCGATGGGGCGTGTGCCCCCATCGCTTTAAACGATGGGCAGCACGTGGGCGCGGAATTGTGGGGTGTGGTGATCCATGCGGTGCACCACCTCAAGATGCAGGCAGGCGAAAGGAAGGTGCCATGAGACCTCGACGCCGTAACTCCTGTTGAAATTGCAGAGCCAATCCATCGCTGCGCCAGGCACGGCGGATCTGGCCAAACATTGCCAGGCATCGGCAGATAATCATTAGGCTCACGAGCAACTGCAGGCAGAGCTTCAACATGGGTTTGCTGGTGGGCCTTCGTCAATTTTAAGCAAAGAAGCAACAAACTCCTGCATGAAGCTGGCGTGGAGGGTGAAATGGAGAGCGGGATCGAACTGGATGGGGACCTTGGAAGGGAGAACCTTCTGCCAAGGCTGAGCGCCACAGGTCTGGAAACACTCCTGGCCTCTCTGGATCCGCGGTTAGACGGATTCGGAGCAGGCCCATCTTGCCTGGATGATGCCCTTGCCTATCTGAATCGCCTGGCGAGCAGCGCGGAGGGTGGTGATTCCGGCGAGATGGAGACGAGGGCGATGGTGGAGTGGATTGAAATTTGGCGAAGTGCCGGTGGCAACCGGGCCACCCTTCGCCTCATGGTGCAGATCGTGCTGGCTGAGCGCCTGAGCCTGAAGGGGTGAATTCAGTGGCATTTCATGGCATGGTGTGGTCCACTAATGCCCCTGCCAGAACAGATGCCAAAAAAGTGTAAAGGGTTAGTCGCGCGTCAATTGGTTTGGATGTCTTCTGTGTTGGCCGTGCTGACGGTCGTGCCCATTCGGGCGGAGGAGATCCATCGATCACTGGCGGAGACAACGCCTGTGGATTCAACGCCACTGGATCGAACCTGGCGAGGCACGGTTGAGCTCTACGGCTTTGCCCCCCTGCGCAGCTGGGGCACCACCACCATCCGTGGGTTTGAAGCGGATGTGGACACCTCCCTGACAGAACTGATTCCCACGATCGAAACGGTGGGTTCTGCCAGGGCCAGCCTGGAAAAAGGGCGATTTGGTGTGATGACCGACCTGTATTACGCCCAGGTGGGAGATGAAATTGCCCGCACAGGACAACGGGGGCTGCTGACAGGGAGGGTGGAGCAGACCTCCATCCAGGGCATCTACGACTTTGCCTTCCGCTACCGATTTGGAGCGATGGAACAGGCCATCGGCAGACCCGGTGATCTCACGGTGATTCCCTATGCCGGGGTTAGGTTGCTGCGCAACCAGCTGGATCTGGTGGCCACGCTGGAAGGGAAGGGTCCACTGGGGCTCAGGCTTCAGAAGCAGGGAAGCTGGGAACGCACCTGGGCCCAGGCCTTGGTGGGCACCCAGGCTTCTGTGTTTCTTACTCCAGGGCTGAAGCTTTTTGCCCGGGGGGATATCGGGGGTTTTGGGCTGGCTGGGGAAGAAGACCTCAGTGGCAATGCCCAGGTGGGCTTAGGCATTGCCCTGGGGGCGAACACCCAGCTGGATCTGTCCTGGCGCTTGATGGGCATCGCCTATAGCAATGGAGCAGATCGGGAAACGGGGTTCAACCTGCGCCAGAATGGAATTGAAGCGGGGCTGAAGGTGTTCTTCTGAACCTCAACCCTGGATGTCATTCGCCCGGGTCTGGCGAATCCGTCGACGCAGCTGCCGGCTCCATCCCCAGACTCCTGCCGCTCCGAGAACCGGCAGGGGGCCAGGAACGGGGGCCAGATAGTTGTTGGCGTTGTACTTATAGGCATGCAAAACACCAGGAATCAGCTCGAAACCATTTGGCACGGCCCCCTGGTCAACCCCATTTAAAAGATTGGGGCTACCAATATCCCGCTGAAGGCTCTGGCCAGTGAAATCCACGTAGACATCAAACTGCTGACCCGACCCAGACTGGGTCACGGAATAATCGTTATCTGTACCGACCAAGATGAGGTAGCTGAGGTCGTCCAGGACCGGGCCGATGGTGAGTCCCTCCCACTTTTCCGCTCGTTTCCCATTGGGCAGGACCGTGTCAGCCGCCAGATCGATCAGGGGGGTGGACTCATTTTTCAGAACAGGCAACACCCCAGTGGGCAGGGAATCGGCACCCAACTGGATCTCTGCGGCAGTGCCGATGAGCTTGGTGGCGTCCTTCAGGCTGATCTCATAGACGCGCTTGCTGCCGATGATGTTGGCTCCAGCAGGGTCATCCACACCGATGCCCCGGTTGTCGCGCTCAAGAACGAGGAAGCGCTGATGGCCATCCCCATCCGGCCCGAGGGCAACGATGGCGGAGAGGCCAATATTCCTCCCCTGGCGTGGATCGGTGGCCGTCGCCGTTCCACCGTCGGCCTGTATCCGGGCCCTCACCGCAGACTGGAGTTCCAGTTGGTAGACATACTGGCCAGTGGACTGGCCCGTGGTGTAGTCGAATTCAACAATGCGAACGTTTCGACTATTGCGTCCATCTCTCGTCCCCACATCGTTAAACAAAGGATCCTGGAACACCGCATAGGCCTTTGTTCCATCCGGGGTGATGGCCAGGCCCTCAAAACCACGATTGTCCTGACGACCACCGATGGGATTCTCGTCACGGGTGGCTACATAATCCGTTCCCGAGCTGGTCCGGGGCACAAGATAGGCTGGAGTTTCAAAACGACGGATCAATTTGCCATCGCGATCAAACTCAACCAGAGAGGGTCCGTATTCATCGGAAACCAGAAAATGTCCTGTCGAAGGATGAATCACAAATCCTTCGGGATCAAATGAGTTGCCTAAAATAGACTTATTACCGTTGAGGAGCAGGGGATTCAAACCATTGAAGGACTGCCCCAAGCCATCTTGGAACTTGATGGTGTCCTGGATAGCAAAGTTAGAGATGGCACCGGTTGAGGAATCGACATCTAGAGCAAAACGCTGCAAACGGGTTTGATAGTTAAGGACACCACCACCTGGGCCTCTGTCAGACAGAGCCCACCATTCATTGCGATTGGGATCAAAATACAAATCGGAGAAGTATCCTACTCTCCCCTGATCAGAGGTGAGATCATTGGACCGGTCAAGGGCATTGCCAGGAAGGCTCAATCCATTGACAAATGTGACCTGGGCAAGAGCTGGGG
>JBBARZ010000072.1:3036-4826 GCA_040399505.1 Cyanobium sp. | reverse complement strand
GCATTGCCAGGAAGGCTCAATCCATTGACAAATGTGACCTGGGCAAGAGCTGGGGCACCACCAATGGCGAGAGCAGAAAAAACAACAAGAAGTGAACGGAGCATCTATTTAATGCTTAATAATTATAAATTTATTCGCCTTACAATATGGTTGCATCATCAAGGGGTTAAGAAGCCATTAAGACGCCGACCTCTTCTGTTTAGTGTTGTAGGAATCTCCATCTCCATCCATTCGGGTGAACCGACGCACACTTCTACTGCAGCTCCTCGGATTGGGCGGAACCGGAGTGCTGGCGCCGCCACTTTTCTCCAGGGCTGAAGCCAACAGTCTTCCTGGGCCCATCCCCCGGATTCGTATGCCCCTGCCCTTGCCTACGGATGGCATGGATGGGGATCAGCAGCGTGAGGTGCTCTCCCGAATCACTTTGCACGATCGGCTCACTGTTCCAGATGGCTTTCAAACCGACATCCTTGCGGTGTGGGGTGATCCTCTGGCCGATGGACGCTTCGGCTCCAATAACGATTTTCTGGCCTTCTTCCCCCAGGCTGATGGCACAGCCCTGCTCGTCATCAATTTCGAATACATCAGTTTCCTCCCCTGGCGGCAGGCCCTGACGGACATCATCAGAACGCCACCACCGGTGCAGGAGCTGATCCAAGCCCTGGCCCCCCAGGAAGGACGCATTGACGCTTCCAGCCTTCCCAACAAGGATCCGTTGCTGGCGATGGTGATAGCCGTGGCGACGGCCGCCATGGAAGACCTGGGCATTGGCGTGGCCACCATCAAGCGAGATCAGGACGGACGCTGGCAGCGCCAACCGGGCCCCAAGGACAGAAGGATCACGGGCCTGAGTGGGCTGGCGAATCCCCAGCAACGTCTGCTTTGCAGCGGCCCAGCTGCGTCCGTGTTTCGGCAGCAGCAACGCATCGGCTACGACGATGGCCTGGGAGACCAAGTGATCGGCACGTTTGCCAACTGTGCCGGAGGGAAAACCCCCTGGGGCACAATGCTCTCGGCGGAGGAGAACTTCCAGGATCAGGTGGTGGAGCCTGTCCATGCGGATGGATCATCCCCGCCCCCTTCAGAGCGACCCTTCCGCTGCGATGGGGATCGTCTCTCCGGGCTTGGCAATCCATTCGGCCTGGCGGGCAACAAATACGGATGGCTGGTGGAAGTCGACCCCGCAAATCCGAAGAAGCCCGCCGTGAAGCACAGCTGGCTGGGGCGTTTCCGCCATGAAGCCGTGGCCCTTCGCGCTTCGCCTGGCCGTCCGCTCCAGGTGTATTCCGGATGCGATCGCCACGGCGGCCACCTTTACCGTTTCATCAGCCAGGAGATCGTGAGGGATCCCGCCGACCCCTCCAATTCCAGGTTGCTGGAGAGGGGTCGGTTGGAGGTCGCCCGCTTCGACCCCCCTGGAGCCGGAGGACGAGGGCAGGGCCGTTGGTTGGCTTTGGATCCCCGCACACCGGTGGATCCTCCCCTGCCCAGCCATCTGCAGAGATTCGGCATCAATCAACCCACCCTGGTGCCCCACAGCGATCGGAGCCGGGCTGGTGCAGAAGCTTTGATGGATGACGAGGCAGTGCTTCGCTATCGAAGCCGTTACCGCACCCTGGCAGATCTCTACCCCGGCACCGGGGAGGAAAGAATGGGAGCGATTCTGATCGACGCCCATTTGGCCGCGAATGCGATCGGCGCTACAGCCGCCGCCCGACCAGAGGATACGGAACTGGATCCGAAGAGCGGGGCACTGCTGATCGCCTACACGGCAGCCGGTCGCGATTCTG
>JBBARZ010000072.1:0-2936 GCA_040399505.1 Cyanobium sp. | reverse complement strand
GATCCGAAGAGCGGGGCACTGCTGATCGCCTACACGGCAGCCGGTCGCGATTCTGAAGGGAGCGCTGATCCGGCCATCTTTCGAGGCCCCTCCGGAGAGGCCAGCTGGCCCCACGGGTGGGTGATGCGCCTGGAGGAGGATCCGACGGATGATGGAGGCAGGGCCTTTCGCTGGTGGATGGTGGCCACCGGAGGTACCCCATGGCAAGGGGGGATGGGGTTCGCTAACCCCGACAACCTGGCCTTCGACCGCGCCGGCAATCTCTGGATGCTGACCGACCGTTCCAGTGCCTCAAGCTCCAGTGACGTGTTCGGCAATAACAGCTGCTGGTTATTTCCAGCATCCGGTCCTGCCAAGGGCCAAGCTTTTCCATTTGCCATGGGGCCGATGGAATGCGAACTCTGCGGCGTCTGCTTCGATCACCCGAACAAAGGTGAAGGGGAAAGCACCCTGTTTCTTGCCGTGCAACATCCTGGAGAGGTCAATGGCACTCGGCGCAAAGGAGCCCAGGAGATCCAAGCCCACAAGATGGTGGACCGCAATGGACTTGGCTTCGAGCAATTGCGCACCGTTCCTCTAGGCTCAAATTGGCCATCAGGCGTGCCGGATCGGCCGCCCCGGGCGGGCATCGTGGCCATCCACCGATTCCAGGGGGGGGCGCTCCTTGGGGCACCGGGCTGAGGAGAGGAGTCAACCGGCCCTACACCCCCTGGCCCAGCCCCTGCAGCTGGCGCTGTACCGAGCGACGAAAAGCCTCCTGACGCATCCGTTCGGCCAGTTCACGCCATTGAATCCAAGCCAGCTGCTGCTGGGCTACCAACTCTTCCTGGAGAACGGGCAGCTTGAGGGGTTTCTTCAGGCTGTCTCCCTGAATGAAGTTGCGATGCAGAATTTGCAGGTCGTGCAGATCACCCAGGTGGTCCTGGGCAGATCTGAGATCCTGAATCCAGGCCTTCAAGGCAGGCTCACACCAAGGGTCGAGATGCTCCAGGCAATAGCGCGCCTGCTTGATCCGCTTCCGGAGTCCGTGGAGGGTCACTGCCAACGGGTCCGTCTCCCACCACCCAGGGTCGAGAAAAAGTCCGGCGGTAAAGGGAGCTTGCCAGTCAGGCAACCAGGGCATGAGGGGCTGAAGGCCCAAGGGTGTGTATCGCGGATTGTGCTGCCATTTGTTGAGCCTGGCCAGCAATTTCAGATAGCGGGAACTGTGAAGAGCTTCATGGAGGGTGGTGAAGGCTTGGGCTCGATCCTGAGCAAGGCGTTTCATCGCTCCCTCCAGGCTGGCTTGCTCGCCCTGGGGAAGTCGGGGGAGTAGGTGCTCACGCAGGCGCCCATGCAGCACGTCCAGATCACGGCACAGCCCTGTTCGCCGGGCAACGGCTGCAATTCGCCGCACGCTCACCCCGTCGGGGAACTCCAGTGCAGGGGCGAACTGGCCCATAACGGTGCGCAGGCGCCTCAGACTCACCCTCAACTGATGCAAGGGCTCCGGGTCGCGGTCAGCGAGCACGTCGGCCTGCAGGTTGCCCAACCGGCGGGTCTGACGGCGAATGAGCTCCAATGCAAATTCTCCATTCGAGAGAGATGGGTCTTCGCCTGTGGTCAGTGGGGATGCCGATTCATGCAGAGCTGGAGCCATCGTCGATGCGGATGAACCCAAACAACAGGCTAGAGGGGGAAGACCCGAGCAGTCCTTAACGCCTTCCTAACGAAGGGCACCCAGGGTGGAATCTCTGCCACCGAAAGGATGACCCCCGCTGAAGCCTTTGCCGTGATCCCCCTCGCGGCCATCTGCGCAGACCACAGGCTGCAACCAGAGGAAGCCGATCTGGTGATGTCACAACTGCGGGGTCGCAGCCCCTACAGCGAGATGGACCCAGTCGCTTTTGGCACAATGGTTTCAAGCTTGTTAATGGCCCTGCGTGACAGACGCCAGGCACTGGTGGAGGAAGCGGCGGCACTGCTGAGCACAGAACAACAGGAAAAGGCCTTTGCACTCGCAGCACGACTGGTGCATGCGGATCGGATCGCCACACAAGAGGAAGCCAATCTGTTGACCGATCTGAGCTGTGCCCTCTCCGTTCCACCGGAGCGCCTGGAGGAAATTGAAGCATCGATTGCCTTGCTCAGCCAGGACATCCCGAACTAGATCACCCGAACAAAATCAACCATTACACCACCTGGGCATTCCAGCACCCGAGGGCCGCAACGCCCCGATAGTGGCTTAACACATTCAACGTCGCTGTGTCCAAAAGGAACCGACCGCCCTCACCCGGCGATAGCTCCAGCCAGCGTGCGGCAACAACCCGTAAAAGATGGCCATGGGCGAAAAGGATGGTGGGTCCTTGCACAACAGCCCCCTGTCGTAGGCGGGCAAGAACGCGATCCACTCGCTCTCCGACCTGCTGGGGGGTTTCTCCCTCGGGGCAGCCATCTGCAAACACCTGCCAGGCGGGATTGGCGTGGCGAATCTGTTCTGTTGTGAGCCCCTCATAGGAGCCATAGTCCCACTCCATCAGGTCGGGGTCGACCACCGCTTGGTCCCCAAGGCCAGCCAGCTCGCAAGTGCGCCTCGCCCGCTGGAGGGGGCTCACCAGCACACGGGAGAAGCGCTGAGTAGACAGCAGGGGGGCCAAACCCCTGGCCTGGGTCTCTCCTCTTTCGGTGAGGGGAATGTCGGTACGCCCCGTGTGCTGACCGGAGAGACTCCAAGTGGTTTCTCCATGGCGCACCAGCACAACATCCGTCGGATTGAGATGAAGAAGTGTCATGACAGCTTGGGGAAAGGATGGTGGGTAAGGCTGAGTCAAAACGACTGCCAATCGTGCTCCAGCTTGACGCGGCCACTCGTCGGAAGTTGGAAGCGTCGGGGAAGGAGATTTTCATGACAGGCCCGGTGATGGGGATCATCCGCACGATCCCAGATCACGACAAAG
>JBBARZ010000071.1:0-9153 GCA_040399505.1 Cyanobium sp. | reverse complement strand
GCCCGAAACACCCCCTCGGGGAGTTGGTTGTCGAGGAAATTCTGAAATTTCCGCAGAGAAAAGGGTCCCTCGCTGGCAAAGGAGAGAGAGGTGAAGCCTTCGATGGCCTGGTGGTCTGGGTGCGGGTCGTGGTGATGGTGGTGGTGGTCGTGCTCCTCGTGGGTGCAAACCCCGTGATCGTGGTCGCAGGCGCTGTGGTCGTCGTGGTCATGGTCGTGGTCGTGGTCGTGGTCGTGGGGAGCCTGGGCTGGCGCCTCCTGCTGAGCCGCCACCTTGTCGCTCTCAAACAGACCCACGCTGAGGAGCAGGGCAAGGGGCACCTCTCCCTTCACCGAACGCAGGATGCGAGCATCGCTCTTGATGGCGCGGAGTTGGCGCTCCAGGGACTCCAGCCGACCCTCCTCCACCAGATCGCACTTGTTCAGCAGCAGCAGATCCCCATAGAGAATCTGGGAACGAGCCACTTCCCCTTTAAGCAGGTCCTCGCTGAAATTTTCCGCATCCACCAGCGTGATGATCGAATCCAGGCGTGTGAGATCCCGCAGATCACTGCCAAGAAAGGTCATCGCCACCGGCAGGGGATCCGCCAGGCCAGTGGTTTCCACCACCAGGTAGTCCACCGTCTCAGGGCGCTCCAGGATCCGATACACCGCATCGAGCAGCTCCCCGTTGATGGTGCAGCAGATGCAGCCGTTGCTGAGCTCCACCATGTCGTCACCGGTGGTGAGCACCAGATCGTTGTCGATGCCGATCTCCCCGAACTCATTCACCAGCACCGCCGTGCGCAACCCCTGCTGATTGGTGAGGATGTGATTCAGGAGTGTGGTTTTTCCGGCTCCAAGGAAGCCCGAAAGGATGGTCACCGGCAGGGGGGTGGTCATGGGAGAGACCGTGGTGTCTGGAGGTTAGGGAGCAAGGGGGAGTGGATGAGCGGAACGGTCAGGCCGGGAGGCCATCGGGCCCCTGCCGCGTCTGACAGTTGGCGCAGAGGCCAAAGAATTCCAGGGTGTGAAACAGGGGCTGAAAGCCCTCCAGGTGGGCCGTTGGCAGCTCCAGGCCATGGACGGGGCAGTGGGGCAAGCGCAGGGTGCGGCCACAGTCCACACAGGTGAGATGGTGCTCATCCCGCTCCGTGGGGGCAAAGAGGGCCTCACCACTGGGGAGATGGCGAGCGCGCACCAGCCCGCGCTGCTGGAGCTGGCGCAGATGGCGATAAACGGTGGCCAGACCCATGGCGCCCTCCCCTGCCCGCAGGCGGGCATGGAGATCCTGGCCGGAGAGTTCATCATCCGCCTCCCGCAGCACCGTCAGCAAGTGTTCCTGGCGAGGGGGCAAGGCCGCTGAGGTGGAGAGGGCTGGGGGAGGCATGGCACGGGTGGACAGAAGCGGGTGAGGGGGGAAGGGTCGCCTTCATTGTGAAGCAACTGCCCCGGGAGGAAGCCAGAGCACCCGTCGCACCGGCGGCCCCAGGGCCTCTGGTGCCCCTTTGGCCTCACCCGTGGGCAGGCGCATGGGCCGGGCCGGGGGTGACCGCCGCCCTGGGTTCCCTTTCACCAGGGGGCGCAGGGCGGCCACCAGTTGACCCGTGGTGGGATCGTCTTCCAGCTGGGTGCCTGGTTCCAGTTCCCAGCCATCGAGCTTCCGAAGCTGGCTCTGGCGGCGCTGGCGATCGAGGAAGAGCAGGCTCAACTCTGGCTGCCGCTCCCCACTCAGGAGAGCCACCCAGATCCGCTCCCCACCCCCCTGGCAGGTGGCCGCCAGCAAGGCGTCCGAGCCCCGCCAAAGCTCCTGAGGCGGCTGGCCAGGCTCCAGCCATTCCAGGGAGCGCCGGTAGTCGGGCCAGTGGCGCCGCAGCAGGGCCCGGCCCGAGCGGGGACAGAAAGCCAGCAGATCCCTGCTGCCAGGGAGGATCTGGCGCCGGGGGGAACGGGGGGGCAGGTCGTCGAGGGTGAGCCCCTCGTTGCGGGGCACCACCACCGCTCCCCCCTCGGGAAGGAGGCTGGCCGTGCCGACCGCATCGAGAGCGAGGGGGCGGGGAGAGCCCGAGGGGGGCCAGAGCTGGGTCTGCACTGCCTCACCAGCCATCCCACCGGCCTGCACCAGCAGCTCTCCGCGGCGGTTGCCACTGATGTGGGCAAAGAGCACTGGCTCCCGGTCCAGGGCCTCAGGCGCAGCAGCCTTCACGGGCCCCAGCCCTTTGGCCTCGGGGGCCAGGTTGCGTTGCCGCAGCTGCACCCGCCATACCCTCTGGAAGCCCTCCCCCTCCCGGCTCACCAGGGCGAGGGCCATGCCATCGCCAAGGGCTTCCACCTCCACGATCTGGGGCCACACCTGGGGCAACAGGGGCCGCCAGAGGCCGTCGTGCTCTCGCACCTGCAGCTGATCGCCACCGGCAACCGGCACCACAGCCAGCAAGCGTGGCCGGGGATCCCAGAGCCAGCTGCGGGGCGGTAGGGGAACTCCCGTCAGGTCGTTGCCCGCCAGGGTGAGCCGAAGGGGACCCTGCACCTTTTGGCCGGGGGCGAGGGAGAGCAGGAAGGTATCGCCATCGCCCAGCCAGCGATGGGCCAGGGGGGGATCCAGCCTGCTGGTGGAGAGGCTGGCCGGATCCATGGGACGGCTGAAACGCAGCCGCAAAGCGGCCGGCCCGGAGCTGGCGGGCGCCTGGCTGAGCTGCTGAAGCCTGGGCGGCTGGCGCAACAGGGCCTGCTGCAGGGCCAGGGCCAGCAGCAGCAGGCCGCCGAGGGCCCAGAGGGGCTGGCGCGCCTGGGAGGAGCTCATGGTTCCAGGGGCCGCGCCGGGCGCGGGATCGAGCGAATCCGCTGGGGCACCACCACCAGGCGCTGACCGCCGCTGGGCTGGGGATCGGGCTCCACCGCCATCACGCCGTCGACGGCCAGCCATTGATCGGCCGGTGGTGGGGGCCCCAAGGCGGCCCAGCGCACGGGCAGACCCACCGGCGCCGCATCCGCCAGGCAGCAGCGCACCAGGAGCCGGGCCAGCTGGGGTGGCTCCCCGGGCAAGGGCCAGACAAAGCCACTGATGCGCACCGGGTCGCCCGCAAACAGCTCGGGATCGGGCTGGGCCCTCAGCAACCGCACCCAGTCGGTGAGGCTGCGCTGGGAGGGGGGCAACACGAAGGCCAGCTCCTCCTCGGCCGTGTTGTCGCGGGGGCGCTGGCTGGCGAGATCGGAAAAGGAGGGGGCCGGTGGCCAGGCCAGCACAGCGGCCGTGAGGAGGGCGGTGGCGACCACCAGGGTGCGCTCGCCGGGCCGCACCCGCTCCCGGGCGCCCCTGGCCCGGGGACGCCCCTGGGCCAACTGGGCCAGGGCCAGGGCCAACAATGCCGCTCCCGCCAGGCCCACCAGGGGGTGAAAGACGGCCCGCAGCAGCAGATCGAGGCGGCCATCCACGGCGGAGCGCACTAGCAGCAAGCCCCAGAGCGCCAGGGCCGTGCCTCGCCAGAGGGCGCCACGCTGCAGCGGGGGAAGGGCTGGGGAGAGAGGCTGGGGGGCGGAGGTCATGGAGGGTTGGTCTGCAGGTCAACGACGCCAGAGGTTCACCAGCTGGCCGATCAACAACACCAGCAGGCTGCTCCCCGCAAGCGTGAGGAGGAGGGCCCGGGGGCGAAAGATCTGGCCAAGCAGGCCAAAGAGCTTGAGATCAATCACCGGGCCAAGGAGCAAAAAGGCCAACAAGGCGCCGGGGGTGATCTGGGCGGCAAAACCCAAGGCGAGAAAGGCATCCACGCTGGAGCACACCGACACCACCAGGGCAAACAGCATGAGCGCCAGGATCGAGACGGTGGGCAGGCCCCCAACGGCCAAAAACCACTGGCGAGGGACAAGGGTTTGCACCAGGGCCGCGATGGCACATCCCACCACGAGCACCAGGGCCAGGGAGAGAAATTCATTGCTGCCATGGCGCAACAGCTCTGCTGCCGTGGGTCGCACTGGAGCGGGGGCCGGTGGGGGAGCCTCGGGGGCGGAGCCCCCGAGCAGGCCACTGCGCCGCTCCAGAAGGCTCAGTTCGGCCAGAGGGCGGCTGAGGCGCCGCTCCTCGAGCAGATCGCCCGTCAGCAACGCACCCTCCCCCAGCATCCCTAGCAGCAGGGCCAGGCCCAACGCCACCACCACCGCGCCGAGGGGCCGCAGCAGGAGCAGCCAGGGGCGATCGGGGAAGGCGGCCCAGGTGCTGGCCAGCACGATGGGATTGAGCACGGGGGCGGCGAACAGAAACCCCAGAGCCGTGCCCACGGGGGCCCCGGCGGCCAGCAGGCGCCGGGCCACCGGCACATTGCCGCACTCGCAGGCTGGCAGGGCCAAGCCCAGACCCGCCCCGGTGAGGGGGCCAAGGAGGGGATGGCTGGGCAGCTGGCGCAGCCACCGCCCCCCCGGAGCCAACCAGCGGGCAGCGGTGGCGATCACCACCCCGATGAGCAGAAAAGGCAGGGCCTCGATGAGCAACCCCTGAAACAGGGCCCAGGCCGTCGCGAAGCGCTGGGCCACCAGGCCAGCGCTCATGGGGCCTCCCAGACCTGCGGCGGGCCCTCCGCGAGGGCGAACCACTCGGGAATGGCGGTGAAGAAGCCCGCATTGGTTTCGTTCTCTCTGGCCTCCACCCGAAAACAGCAGGCCCGGCCTTCCTCCCGCCCATGGAGGAGCTCATTGGCCCACCCCCACACCAACCGGGCCGTGGCCTCCATGCCCACGTTGTCCATCACCCGCAGATCCAGGCCCCCCTGGGTGTGGAGGTGTTGCCATTGGGGCAGGAGGGGATCATCAGCACTGGCCAGGAAGGTGTGATCAAATTGTTGGGCCAGGCGCTCCCGCAAGGGTTGGAGGCTAGAAAAATCCACCACGAAGCCACAGTGATCCAGCCGATGGGCGGCAAAGGAGAAGGTGAAGCTGCGGCTGTAGCCATGCACGAAGCGGCAATGGCCGCCATGGCGCCACTGGCGGTGGGTGCAGGGGAAGCCCGAGAAGGTCTTGCTGCAGGTGTGGGCCGAGGGGCTGGGCATGGGTGAGGATCGCTGCAGCTGGTAACGCGCCCGTCGTGGCCACCCCACCATCTTTCCACTCTCCGCCGCCCTCTGTGGAGGAGGCGGTGCGGTTGACGGAGAACCTGGCCGCCGTGCTCCGCTGGGACGGGGCGGGGCTGATCCCAGCGATTGCCCAGGACTGGCTGGACGGGGCGGTGTTGATGCTGGCCTGGATGAATGGAGAGGCGCTGCAACGCACCCTGGAGAGCGGCGAGGTGCACTATTGGAGCCGTTCCCGGCAGGAGCTCTGGCACAAGGGCGCCACCAGCGGCCACATCCAGCACCTGAGGGGGCTGCGCTACGACTGCGATGCCGATGTGCTGTTGCTCACGGTGGAGCAAGCCGGTGAGGTGGCCTGCCACACGGGTGCCCGCAGCTGCTTTTACGACAGCGCAACATCCCCCAGCGCCGGGGGCCCCCAGGCCCTGCCCCCGCCGGCGGACGCCTGCACCGAATTGTCCCGAGTGATTGAGGGGCGCCGGGATCACCCTGAGGAGGGGAGCTACACGAACAAGCTCCTGGCTGGGGGCGACAACCGCATCCTCAAGAAAATCGGCGAAGAGAGCGCCGAATTCGTGATGGCCTGCAAGGACCGCGACCCGGAAGCGATCGCGAGTGAAGCGGCCGACATGGTGTTTCACCTGCAGGTGGCCCTAGCCCACC
Source organism: Cyanobium sp. (assembly GCA_040399505.1). Taxonomy (GTDB): domain Bacteria; phylum Cyanobacteriota; class Cyanobacteriia; order PCC-6307; family Cyanobiaceae; genus Cyanobium. The sequence goes on along the minus strand of JBBARZ010000071.1, from coordinate 3,449 downwards.
ACGGGGTGGATTGGCGCCGGGTGCAGCAGGTGTTGGCCGAGCGGCGCGGCGCGCCTCGGAGGGAGTAGCCGTTGGAACTGTCATCACGTCCCAACGCCTTCCACCTCCGGCTGCGCGACACACCCCGGGATCGCTGGGCTTGGGCCCTGGGCAGTGCCGTGCCCTTAGTGGGTCTGGTGGTGCTGGTGAAGCACGGCCTGAGCCGGCGCACGGTGAAGCCTGCTGTGTACGGGGTGACGGCCTTGGGGGCCACCAGCTTCATGCTCGCGGCCACCGTGCCCGTGATCCTGCCGTCTGGGCCCCTCAGCCCCAGCCGCGGCGGCGGGATGGTGGCTGCGGTGGCGCTGGCGGCTGGGGCGTTTGCCTTAGGCCACCGGGCCGGCCAGGAGCGAGACGCCCGGGAGGCCCGCAAATGGTTGGCGTTGGATCGTTGACGTTGAGGGTTGCCGCTCGGGATTGGTGCTGCTCAGGAGGCGTTGGTGAGCTGAAACAACGCCAGGGCTTAGAAAGCGTGGCCGCTGCGCGCGATCTCCACGCCGTAGCCATAAATCACATCCAGCACCATGATCGGCCCTGCGGGTGAGGTGTAGAGCACATCTTCGAGATCCAGATTCTCATCCCCGGTCACTGCAACCCCATCGCCACCCGATAGCGCTCCTGGGGACTGAGCAGGTGGTCGAGATCTTCGGCGGCTTCATCCACGGCGATTTCCACCCAGTTCACGCTGCCCGAGAAGCGGCCCTGGGGGGTGGGGTAATCGGGCGTGACGGGCGAACCGGCCTCATAGCCCACATCGCAGGTTTCATCAGCGGAAAACACCAATGGCTCCGTGCGCTCCACCCGGCCGCTGCCCGCGGGGGTGCCATCGATGAACAGCGACACGGTGCCGCCCTTGGCCAGACCGCCGCCGTCATAAGCGAATTCCATCCGCACCTGATGCGTGCCCTCCGGCACAGCCATCGTGCCGTCGATGGCGTAGTGCTCTACGCCGTAGAAGTTGTAGACGTAACGCAAGCGACCGTCCTTGCAGTAGAAGGTCCACCCCCCGGCGATGCCGCCCACGGCCACGATCACCCCCTGGGCACCAGCGGCGGGCACCACCACTTCGGCGGTGACGGCATGGGATTTGTTTTTGTAGTTCACGATCGAGCTCTCCGTCAGGCGCCCCATGCCGGCAAAGAGAATCTGTCGCTTGCCACGGATCAGCTGGGGCCGCCCTGCCAGCTCCGGATTGGCCCGTTCCGCGAAGCGATCATCCAGGGGCAACACGTTGTATTTGGTGGCCTCAATCAGCCAAAGCCGCTGCAGGTGGGCCAGCGTGTCGGGGTGCTGACTGGCCAGATCCCGCGCCTGGGTCCAATCGCTGGTGGTGTCGTAGAGCTCCCACACATCCTCATCAAAGGCGGGGAGTTTCACGATGCCCGTCTCCCAGGGGGTGCGGTGGCGGGTCACGGCAGTCCAGCCCTTGTGGTAGATGCCTCGGTTGCCGGCCATCTCGAAATACTGGGTGGGGCGCCGTTCAGAGGCGTGGGCATCGTTGAAGGAATAGGCCATGCTCACCCCTTCGATGGGCCGTTGCTGCACGCCATTCACAAAGGTGGGCTGGGGCAGGCCAGCCACCTCTAGCAGGGTGGGGGCCACATCGATCACATGGTGAAACTGGCTGCGCAGCTCCCCCTTGGCGGTGATGCCCTTGGGCCAGTGCACGATCAAGCCATTGCGGGTGCCACCCCAGTGGGAGGCCACCTGCTTGCTCCACTGATAGGGGGTGTTCATGGCATGGGCCCAGCCCACGGCGTAGTGGTTGTAGGCCTCGGGGCCACCAAAGAGGTCGAGCCGCTCTTTGAGAAAGTCGGTGGTTTCCAGATCACCAAAGCCGCTGAGGGGCGCCATCTCGTTGAAGGTGCCCTGGAGGGAGCCCTCCGCAGAAGCGCCGTTATCGCCGATGATCACGTAGATGAGGGTGTTATCGAGGATCTCCAGCTGGGCGAGGCTGTCGATCAGCCGACCCATGTGGTGATCGGTGTGCTCCAAAAAGCCGGCGTAGATTTCCATCTGGCGGGCCAGCACGGGTTTGAGCTCCTCGGGCATGGCGTCCCAGGCGGGGATTTGCTCGTGGCGAGGGGTGAGCTCTGCATCGGCGGGGATCACGCCCTGCGCTTTTTGGCGGGCAAAGGTTTGCTGGCGGAGCGCATCCCAGCCTTGATCAAAGTGGCCCTTGTATTTGGCCGACCATTCCGGCGGCACATGGTGGGGCGCATGGGTGGCGCCAGGGGCCACATACATGAAAAAGGGCTTGTCGGGCATGAGGGCCTTCTGCTGCTGCACCCAGCGGATGGCCCTGGTGGTCATGTCGTCGGTGAAGTGGTAGCCCTCCTCGGGAGTGGAGGGAGGCTCCACTGGCGTGGTGCCTTCGTAGATGGCGGGGTAGTACTGGTTGGTTTCACCGCCGATGAAGCCGTAGAAGTGTTCAAAGCCGCCGCCGGCACTGGGCCAGGAATCAAAGGGCCCCATGGGGCTGGTGTGCCAGACGGGCACTTCATGGCATTTGCCGAACTGCGCGGTGGAGTAGCCGTTGAGCTTGAGGGTGCGCGCGATGGGGGAGCAGGTGTTGGGCAGGAGGGAGTTGTATCCGGGCGCGGAGGTGGCGATTTCCGTGATGCCACCCATCCCCACGCTGTGGTGGTTGCGGCCGGTGAGCAGGGCCTGGCGAGTGGGGGAGCAGAGGGCGGTGGTGTGAAAGCGGTTGTATTTGAGGCCGCTGGCAGCGAGCTTTTCGAAGTTGGGGGTGTGGCAGGGCCCGCCGAAGGCACTTGAGGCGCCGAAACCCACGTCATCGAGGAGGATCACCAGGATGTTGGGAGCACCCGTGGGGGGCCGCAGGTCGCGGATGGGCGGATAGCTCGTGTCTGGGTCTTTGGCATCAAACGTGGTGAGCCCCACCGGCGGCACATCGGGGATGGGCAGAACCTGGCGTGGAAGGGCATCAGGGCTGGCCATGGCGGCAGGGGAGATTCGGTCAAACCCTATGCATGGTGCCTGGGCCCTCATGGGGAATGCTTGGAAGGCTTAAGGATGGGGCGCCCCATTGCTCCACGCCCCAGTGAGAGCAGCCGCGAAGGCAGCGGCGCTGAAGGCTTCATCGTTTGGCCATCAGCAACGAGGGTGCCCTCACGCCCAGCCCACCTTGGGATACTGCAGTCGCGGCTGTGTCAGCTGGTGGAACTGATCTCTTGGAAACGCAGCAGAACCGATGACAGAGCCATCGCGACCACCAAGGCTGATCCAGCGATACAGGGAAGAATTGCAGGCCCGCCACTACGCGCGCCGCACGGTGGACACCTACGAGCAGTGGCTTCGGCGCTTCCTGCGGTTTCACAAGAGGCGTCATCCGCGGGAGATGGGCAGCGCGGAGGTGAACGCCTTTCTCACCCATCTGGCGGTGGAGG
>JBBARZ010000070.1:0-9351 GCA_040399505.1 Cyanobium sp. | reverse complement strand
CAGGTCGGCCTCCTCTCCTACGCGCTCTACCTCTGGCACTGGAGTGTGCTCTCCATCAGTGCCTGGACCGTGGGCATCCACCCCTGGACCGTGCCCTTCCAGGTGGGCCTAATTCTGCTGTTGGCCCTCTGGAGCCACCACACCATTGAAACTCCCCTCCGCCAGGCCCCCTGGGGCCAGACCTCTGGCCGCACCATCTTCTATGGCTTCATGGCGGTGGCCCTCTCCAGCCTCGTGATTTACGGGCAGGCCCATGGTTTGGAGGGGCGGCTATTCGCCGGCGATGCCCGCAAGGTGGAGTCCACCCCCTGGGAGCAACGGGTGGGCATCGGGGGAACGGCTGTTTCCGGGGAGCACTGCAACACGGGGCCGGAGGTGGCTCCAGGCCCCTTCACGCCCTATCAGCGGCGCTGCACCACCCCCCGCCGCCCAACGGATCGCCAACGGCTCTTCGTTCTGGGCGACAGCCACGCCCTAGCCCTGCTGCCCCTGGCGGACCGATTGCACGACCAGCTACCGCTCCAGATCACCCACTACTCCCGCAAGGGGTGCCCCATGCCCCCCTCCGCCTTTGGCCATGAATCCAGCGGGTGCTGGGCCTTCAGCCAACAGGCCCTGGCTTCGGTGTTGGCGGAGGTGCGGCCGGGGGATCTGGTGCTGGTGCACAACTATTTCCGCTCCCATTTCGGCGAAGGGGACGACACCCGTTCCATGCAGCTCGATCAGCAGGGGCGTCACATCCGCGGGGAGGCAGCCAAGCTGGGTGCCTACCAAATGGCCCTCGCTTCTCTGGCCGACACCTTGGACACCAAGGGTGCTTCCCTGTTGATCGTGGCCGATGTGCCCCGATTTCTGGGCCTCAAGGTCGACCGCAACCTTTGCGTGAAGCAGTGGTTCCGCCCCTGGCTGCCCCCCTCCTGCCAGCAACCCCTGCAGCAGTCTCTGGCCTCCCACCGCGCAGACACAGCTCCAATCGCGCGCCTCTTCGCCAGCCTTGAGGCTGCCCACCCCAATGTCCATGTCTTTGATCCGGCGGCGGTGCTCTGCAGCGATGGGGTGTGTCGCACCCACGACTCCAGTGGGGAGCTGCTGTATCGCGATCGGGACCATCTCAGTGAGCGGGGAGTGGGGCAGCTGGCCGAGCCCCTGGCGTCGTGGCTGCAGACCCACGGCTTCCTGGCTCCGGGGAAGGCACCCGGGAACAAGACGTAAATTGACCTCGCCAGCGAGAGGCCCCGATTGAGCCCTGATCCTGCCGTTCGCCCGATCCCGATCTTCATTGGCTACGACCCCCGGGAGCGGGCCGCTACCAATGTGCTCATCGATAGCCTCTACCAGCACAGCAGCCGCCCCCTGGCCGTCACCCCGATCGTCACGCCCCAGCTAGCAGGGGTGTTTCAGCGGGAGCGGGATCCCAAGCAGAGCACGGCCTTCTCCTTCACCCGTTTTCTGGTGCCCTGGCTGATGGGCTATCAGGGCTGGGCCATTTTCATGGACTGCGACATGCTTTGCCGGGGCGACATCGCAGCGCTCTGGGATCAGCGCGATGAGCGTTACGCCGTGCTCTGTGTGCAGCACGAGCATGTGCCCAATGAGAGCGTGAAGTTTCTTGGGGAGGTGCAGAGCCCCTATCCCAAGAAAAACTGGAGCTCCCTGATGCTCCTCAACTGCGGGCGTTGCACCGCCCTCACGCCGGACTACGTGAATACGGCCACGGGACTGGAACTTCACCGCTTCCACTGGCTGGCGGGCGATCACGAGATCGGCGCCCTTCCCGACCGCTGGAACCATCTGGTGGATGTGCAACCGGCTCCCCAGGCGGCCGCGGCGGAAGGGGGGCCCACCCTCCTCCACTGGACCCTGGGTGGTCCCTGGTTCCGGGAGCAGCGCACCATGGGTGGTCCCCTGGCGGCGGAGTGGTTCAGCGCCAGGGATGAAGCTCTCCGCTTGTGGGATTGAGCATCGTCACGGTGTGCATGAACCGTCGGGAGCACCTGCTGGCGACGGCGCCGAAGGTGGCGGCCTGGCCCCACCATGGGGAGCATCTGATTGTGGATTGGAGCAGCACGGAGCCATTGCGGCGTGAGGAGCTGCCCGCCGATCCCCGCATCCGGCTGCTGCGGGTGGAGGGGGAGCCGCGCTGGAATTTGTGCCGTGCTTACAACTTTGGAGTGGCCCGCTGCAAGGGGGAGTGGGTGTTGAAGCTGGATGCGGACGCCTGGCCCACCCAGGCCTTTGATCCGTTTCTGCCCGCCCTGCGGCTAGCTGCGGACGGCGCCTGTGGGGAGAGTGGGGTGGTGTGCGCCTTTGGCAGCGGACCGGACGGGCGGAAGGGGCAGTTCTTGATGGAACGCCAGCTGTTTGAGGAGGTGGGTGGATTCCATGAGCTGCTGGTGGGCTATGGATTTGACGACAAGGATCTTTTGGCTCGCCTGCTCCAGCGCACGGGGTGGGAGGCCAGGTGCGTGCCACCGGAGTGGATCGGCGTGATTTCCCACAGCGATGGGGAGCGTGCGGAGCAGGGTGTGAAGCGGGGCGCCATGGCGGCGAGCCAGGGGCTGGCGGCGATGCGGGCGACCCGGCTGGCCAATCGCCTCCTGGCGGCCCACTGTCCCTGGGGCCCTCGGCTGGGCCGATCGGCCTATCGGGAGGAGGCCCATGGGGTGTGGCGTCTGGAGCCCGGCACCCTGCCCCGCCCCCCGAAGAAGGTGGCCGAGGAGGCGGAGCATGCCCGACGCATGACCTTTTGGAGCTATTTCCTGGCCATCCCCGAGGTGTTCCTCGAAGTGCTCCCCTTCAGCCTGTTTCCCCCGGCCCGCGAAGGGCGCTGGTTGGTGCGCTGGTGGCATCGGCTCTGGTGGCACACCGGGCGGCGCGTGCTGGAGCTGCCCGTGAGCGCTCTGGTGTGGGGCCGCCAGCTCCTTGCCCGCGAAACCCGCTCCCTCCCTCTGCGCCAATGAGGGAGTTGAGCATCGTCACGGTGTGCATGAACCGTCGGGAGCACCTGCTGGCGACGGCGCCGAAGGTGGCGGCCTGGCCCCACCATGGGGAGCATCTGATTGTGGATTGGAGCAGCACGGAGCCATTGCGGCGTGAGGAGCTGCCCGCCGATCCCCGCATCCGGCTGCTGCGGGTGGAGGGGGAGCCGCGCTGGAATTTGTGCCGTGCTTACAACTTTGGAGTGGCCCGCTGCAAGGGGGAGTGGGTGTTGAAGCTGGATGCGGACGCCTGGCCCACCCAGGCCTTTGATCCGTTTCTGCCCGCCCTGCGGCTAGCTGCGGACGGCGCCTGTGGGGAGAGTGGGGTGGTGTGCGCCTTTGGCAGCGGACCGGACGGGCGGAAGGGGCAGTTCTTGATGGAACGCCAGCTGTTTGAGGAGGTGGGTGGATTCCATGAGCTGCTGGTGGGCTATGGATTTGACGACAAGGATCTTTTGGCTCGCCTGCTCCAGCGCACGGGGTGGGAGGCCAGGTGCGTGCCACCGGAGTGGATCGGCGTGATTTCCCACAGCGATGGGGAGCGTGCGGAGCAGGGTGTGAAGCGGGGCGCCATGGCGGCGAGCCAGGGGCTGGCGGCGATGCGGGCGACCCGGCTGGCCAATCGCCTCCTGGCGGCCCACCACCCCTGGGGGCGCCTGAGGCCCCACTCCCTTTACGAGCAACGGAGCCCAGGCCACTGGCTGGTGATCCCCGATTCGCTGCCAACCCCCACCGCCGAAGCCGCCGATGAGATTGAGCATGCGCGGCGCATGGAGTTTTGGAGCTGCTTCCTCGCCATCCCGGATGTGTTTTTGGCAGAGCTCCCCATCAAGCTCGTGCCCCATCCTCGAAAAGGTGTTTGGCCGGTGCGGTGGTGGCATCGCCTTTGGTGGCAGACGGGGCGACGACTCCTCCACCTGCCCAGCATCGTTCTGAGCTGGACCAGGGGATCCCTGGGGCGGCCAGGGGGGCTCCTCTCTCAAGCACGTTTGGGGAATCGGTGATCCGCCTCACCTTGGCTTCCAATGCGGTGCACCTCGAGGCCGCTCGCCGGTTGCGGGATGGGCTGCAATCCCGCCGGGACGGCATGGACATTCTGCTGTGGGAACCCCAGCGGTTTTCCCTTACTGCCGCCGATCGTCGCCGTTGGCCCCTGCACCTACCGTTGCGCCCCAGCAGCTATCTGCTGCTGGCACCCTGGGCCCTGCTCGGGCTGGTGGCCGAGCTCCGCTTGGCCCACCGCAGCGGCGCCGGGGGCGGGTTGAGGTTCCTGCTGGGGCGTGCGCGCCGGCTCACCCTTTTGGATGATGGGCTCGATCAGTACAGAGCCCGCCCACGCGCCTTGGATCCCAGTGGCTTTGCGGCGGGGACGGAGTGCTGGTTGTTCTCCGATGCCCCGGAGTGGCGCGCTCCCTGGTGTGCCCGTTTCGACTGTCGAGATTTGGGCCCGCTGTTCCCTCCTGCGCCCTCGGAATCCCTGCCTTCCGAGGCCGTAGCCGCCAGCGCCCAGGGCACCCTGATCATCGATTCCCCAGGGGTGGAGCACCTCCAGGGCCAGGCCAGCGCCTTTCCCCGTCCCTTGAGCCTGATGCCCCATCCGGTGGCGTCCAAACGCGCCTGGAGGGTGCCCCTGGCCAAAGGCGACCACTGCCTCCAGGGCCATCCAGAGGAGCTGCTTCCCCGCTGGAAGGGCACGGTGGTGGTGGGAGAGAGCCTGATGCTCCTGGCGGCGCTGCGCCTCTGCCGACCAGGCACCCGGTTATGGATCGCCCTGCCGGCGTCGACGGATCCCCACTTGAAGGCGTGCGTGGCCCTGGCGGTGAAACGAAGGCCCCTGGTCACCCTTGCTGGATCACCTCCTCCAGCACCTTGAGAACTTCCGCGGCGGTGTGATCCCAGCGGAAGCGGCTGGCCCGCTGGACCCCGGCTTCGGCGAGGGCTTGGGCCAAGCTCCCATTCCTCCCGAGCTCGGCCATCGCCTCGGCGATCTCCAGGGGGTCGTGGGGGTTGACCAGCAAGGCTGCCTCCCCCACGACCTCCGGAAGGGCGCCGGCTTGGGCGGCGATCACAGGTGTTTCGCAGGCCATGGCCTCCAGGGCCGGCAGCCCGAACCCCTCCCAGAAGCTCACCATCAGTAGGGCCCGGCAGCGGTTCAGAAGCTCCAGGCGCTCCTGGTCGCTCACCCAGGCCAACCAGTCGCAACGCTGCCCGATGCCCAGTTCATCGGCGAGCCGCTGCAGCCGTGGAGTGAACCGCCCATCGTGGGGGCCCACCAGCTTCAGCCGCAGGTCTCCCGCCGGATCGGGCAGAGCCGCAAAGGCCCGCAGAACCCCACTCAGATTCTTGTGGGGGTCGTGGCGACCCAGCACCAGGAAAAAGGGTTCTCTCGGAAGCCCAAGGGGTTTCAGGCGGCCGGGATCGAATCCGAGCCGGATGGGTACCAACCGCCGCTGCGGCACCCCGAGCCTGTCATGGACTTCCCTTGCAGTGGCCTCTGAATTGCAGAGCACCCGCACCGCTCGATGCAACACCAGGGGCACGTAAGCCAGGTGATAGGCCAGCAAGGGGCCGGGCTGGGGGTGGCGCAGGGGCAGCAGATCATGGGCGAGCACCACGGAACGCACGCCTCGCAGCAGGGGGGCTTCCGGGAGCGGGGAGAGGAGGAGGGGCGCTCCACTGGCTTTCAGAAGGCGGGGCAGGGCGTTCTGGGTCCAGAGAAGTCGGTTGAGGTGTCCCCTGCGCCCATGCTCCGGCGAGAGGTGGGTGGGAATGGGCAAGCTGCCTGGCCGATCCCCTCCCAGGGGGTCGAGCAAGGGCACCAGGGTCGGGTCCAGGGCCGCCACCAGGTCCCGTGCCACCACGCCGATGCCCGTGGGTCTGCGCCCCAGATAGCTGCCATTGAACAGAGCCCAGGGGGAACTCATGGTGTTCCTGCACCCCTGTCCGTCCAAGCCTCAAGGGCTCCTGTGAGAACAGCCCAGCTCCGGGCCGGCTGCAGGGGCAGTCGCAGGGCGGTGAGCAGCAGCAGCCGCAGACCTCGGAGAGCCACCACCCAGGGAGGGCAGTAGCGCCTGAGAAAGTGCAAGTAGCTCACGGTGGAGAGCCGCCAGCGGCGGGCGGAGCCGCTGCTGCTCCCCTGCCCGCGCCGATGGGTGATCCGGGGGCTCGGCAGCCACCGAACTTGAGCCCCCTGGCGCGCCAGCCTCAGGCAGAGGTCCATGTCTTCGTAATAAAGGGGAAAGGCGGGATCGAAACGGGCCGGGGGCCGGTGGGCCGTGGGTTGGAGCACCAGGCTGCAGCCGCTCAACCAGTCGAGGGTGATGGGAGCGTGGCCATCCGGGGTGGAGGCAGGCAATCGGCGGGAACGGAAGCGCAGGCCTGGGCTGAACCACCCTCCGCTGGCTTCCAAGGCTCCCGTGCCGTCATCGACGGCGGTGCCCACCACGCTGAGAGGATCCATCGCAGCCAACTGGTCGGAGAGCTCTCTCAATTCGTCCCCCCGGGGCAGGGCGGTGTCCGGGTTGAGCAGCCACACCCAGCCTGTCCACCCTTGACGTTCCAGCCAGTCGAGGGCGCGGTTGCAGCCAGCGCCGAAGCCATCCTCCTCCTCGCCCTTCAGCAACTGAAGTGCCGGCGACCATGGACGAGCAAGATCCACGGGGCTGGAGAGAGGGCTGTTGTCGACCACCACCCAATGGGCTGGTTTGAGCTCTTGGCCGGTCAGATCCGTTGCCAGCCCGGGCAGCACGCCACTGCTGTGGTGGGCCACCGTGACGATCGCCAGCGCCATGGAGCGACGATAGGCTCCCGCCAGCGCATGGAGTGATGATGCGATTCGTGGTGGCGGTGCCGGCCCGTCTGGATTCCGCCCGGTTGCCTGGAAAAGTGATGGCCGATATCGGTGGCCGCCCCATGCTGCAGCGGGTGCTCGAGCGTTGTGCCCAGGCCCGTCGCCCCGCGGCCGTGGTGCTCTGTGCCGATCGCCCTTCCCTGGTGGAGGCCGCAGAACGCTGGGGATTCCCAGCCCTGCTCACCTCGCCGGAGTGCAGCTCTGGCAGTGAGCGACTGGCTTCGGCTCTGGAGGCCCTGGTGGCTTTTGCAGGCTCTCGGCCTGAAGACTCCCTGGCCGACACGGTGGTGCTGAATGTGCAGGGCGATCAGCCGTTCATCGATCCTGCTGTGATCGATGCGATGGTGAGGGAATTTGAGGGCCGCACCCCCCCACCGGAGGTGCTCACCCCCGTTTACCGCATGGAGGCGGAGAAGCTTCACAATCCCAATGTGGTGAAAACCCTGGTGAGTGCGGATGGCCGGGCCCTTTACTTTTCCCGCTCGGCCCTTCCCCACGTGCGGGGGGTGGAGCCTGCCCAGTGGCATGCTCATGCTCCCTTTTGGGGCCATGTGGGGCTTTATGGCTACCGGGCCGATGTGCTGGCCCGCTGGTCTGCCCTCCCTTACTCGCCTCTGGAGCACATTGAAAAGCTGGAGCAGCTGCGGCTCCTGGAGGCGGGGATCGGCATCGGCACCTTTGAGGTGGATGGTGATTTCCTCTCGGTGGACACACCGGAGCAACTGGAGATCGCCAGAATCCAGGCCACAGCAGAGGCCCAGGCTCCAACTTGAGTGGCCTTGGGTGCCTCCAGGCACAGCCATGGGTGGGCCCTGATACCTTCTCTCTCGTGCGACAGAGGGGGCATGGCACCACGAACCCTGGTGAGTCGGATTGATTCCATGGTGATTTGTGCCTCGCCCAAGGCCTCCTGCCGCAGCGTGGCTGATTTCGCCTGGGAGGTGAACCAGAGCAAGGCCCTGCGCCTGCGCACGGGGATGCGGGTGATCGTGTTTCGCAATCCTTTGCGTCGCCTGATCAGCGCGTATTTGAATAAATATGTTGAGCACACCCGCTATCGGGAGGCCTCTCTTGCCCTTTGCCCCGATGCCCGGCTGGACACCTTCGCGGATTTCCTGGCCGAACTCGATCGCCATGGATTCCGCTGTATCGACAAGGTGCATTTCAAGCCGCAACGGGCCCGCTATCGCTGGCGGTCGTTTGACCGGATTTTTGATGCGGATGATTTGGAGCCGTTCCGGCAGTTCGTCAATGCGTTCTTCGGCACCGATGAGGTCATGCCCTTTCGGGTGGCTGCCAACCGGCCGAAGGCCGCCCGCGATTCCCCTGGGGCGCAGACGCCCTTGGAGAGCGATGGGGAATCTGCTCCCTGGTTACTGACACGAGAGGTGTTGCGGGAAAAATCCGAGCAGCAGCATCTACCCGCCTATGCGGAGTTCTACACGCCCGAGCTGGAAGCCACGGCCCGTCGGGTTTACGGCATGGATTACCGCTTTCTCGATGAGTGCTTTCGCCGGGGGCGTCTGGATGCCCGGCTGCACGAAACACTGTGCGCCTGAAGGGGACTTAACCGCGGGTGAGGCCGGCCTGCACGAGGTCGTGGAGGCGCAGCAGACCCACCATGCGCACCCCCTCTTCAACCACGGGCAGCACTCCGATGGCCTTGCGGCGGTTGCGCTCCATCGTTTCAAGCGCATGGATGGCGAGCACATCTCCGCCCACGGTGATCGGATCCGGAGTCATCAGGTCGGCGGCGGTGAGAGCGTTCCAATCCGCCGGAGGATGGCTTTGCAGGGCCCGGCGCAGGTCGCCATCGGTGATGAGCCCCCAGAGCTGGAGATGGTCTTCATCTCTGGCCACCCAGCAGGCCCCCACTCCATCGGCTGTGAGATGGCCAATCACCTCGGGAAGGGGCGTGGCGGCAGCCAGGGGGGCCAGCCGGGTGACGGGCACCATCAGATCGGCGGCGGTGAGGGTGAGCTGCTTGCCCAGCGATCCTGCGGGGTGGTTGAGGGCGAAATCCTGTGGGGAGATCCCTCGCCGCTCCATCCAAACAGCGGCTAGAGCATCACCGATGGCCATGGCCACCGCGGTGCTGGCCGTGGGGGCCAGGTTGAGGGGGCACACCTCCCGGTCTACTGATCCGTCTAAAACCACATCACACCCTCGGCCCAGGCTGGACTCCACCCGGCCCACCAGGGCGATGCGGGCCGTGCCCCGGCGGCGGAGGTGGGGCAGGATCTCCAGCAGTTCCTGGGTTTCGCCGCTGTTGGAGAGCAACAGGGTGACATCGTCTGGAGCCACCACCCCCAGATCCCCATGGAGGGCATCGAGGGGGTTGAGGTAGATGGCCATCAGCCCGATGGAGGAGAATGTGGCCGCAATTTTTCGGGCCACGATGCCGCTCTTGCCCACTCCTGTAATCACCAGCTTGGCCCGTCGCTCCGCGCAACCCTCCAGAAGGGAGAGGGCTGCTTCCACCTGGCCGCTGTCAAGGCGGGTGGCGGCTGCGGCGATGGCGGC
>JBBARZ010000069.1:0-9547 GCA_040399505.1 Cyanobium sp. | reverse complement strand
CCCCGGAACAGGCTGAGGGTGATGTCCCGGCTCATGCGGGCCAGGCCCCGATCCGGCTGGCTCTGGTGGAGATCGAACACCTGATGCTTGTGGTCGTACCCCGCCGCGATGTCCACCTGGCAGAGCTGGCGGGTGGAGTGGTCGCGGAACACCTCCGTGAGCACGCCGATCTCCATTCCCCAGTCGGAGGGCAGATGGAGGCGCCGGGCCGCGCTGATCCGCATGGCACACTCCCCCGCCAGGGGATAGCGAAAGCTGTCGAGAAACTCCAGGTAGCGGGAGGGGGGTACACAGCGGCGCAGGGCGCGGATCAGGGGTGTCACGAAAAGCCGGCTTACCCGCCCATACATCACCTCCCGGCTAATGCGGGGATAGAAGCCCTTGGCGAACACGTAGCCGCTCTCCTGGTGCACCACCGGGAACACCAGCCGAGCCAGCATGCGCGGTTCGAAACTCACGACGTCGCAATCGTGGAGGGCCACCACCTCCGCCTGGCCCAGGGCCTGCACCAGGCCAAGGCCCAGCCAGATGTTGTGGCCCTTGCCCCGATCCCGCGGTGCCAGGCCCGCCTGGTGCCACTCCTGCACGAGGGCCGTCACGCGGGGCCCGTCATTCCAGATCACCTGGTGGGGTTGGGGCAAGGTGGCGAAAAGCCCTTGGGCCCGTTCATAGGCTTCGCGATCGGCCTGGTCGAGGCCCACCACGATGCTGCCCAGCCAGGGCATGGTGGAAAGCTGGCGCACGAAGGGGGCCAGGGCCGGCCCGTCCAGCTCGCTGGCGAGGCAGGGCAGCACGAGGGCCACGGGCGAGCGGCCGACCTGGCGTGCCACCTCTGCCTCCAGATCCTCCCGGCTGCGGCTGCCCAGATCGTGGAGGGTGGTGACGATGCCGTTCTGGAAGAAGTCGCTCATGGGGTTAACTGCTCCAGAGCCGTTTCCACGGCCGTCAACCAGGCCCTGGGGCCTGCGGCTACCACGGCCCGCTCCACTCTCGGCCGACCAGGGGGCGCCGGGTGGAGCCGCAGGGGCGGCCGATCCGCCGGATGGAACACCAGGGCGATATCGGCCCCTTCCAGCAGGGTGCGGTCGTTCTCACTGTCGCCGCAGGCCAAGCGCCTGGCAGGCCAGGGCTGGAGGGCGGGCCAGGGCTCCAGCTGGTGGAGCGCCTCCCCCTTGTCGAAGGGTGGACCCACATGGAGGAGTTTTCCTCCCAGAACCGCCCGCAGCCTCCGCTTGCCCAGCTGATCCTGCAACCACTGGAGCTGTTCTGGGCGGTCTTGCCAGAGGAGGGGCACGGAGGCCAGTCGGGCCAGGGCCAGGCTGGCCAGCCGCTCCTCCAAGCCCGTGAGCTCCCGGATCTCCGCCAGGGTGAGCTCTTCCAAAAGCGTGAAGCGCAGGTTGGCCTCCTGGCGCAGGCTCAGCAGCAGGGCCACCAGGGCGGCCGGGGGCTCCCCCCGCACCAGGGCGCCGTAGCCCTCCTGCACCAGAGTGGGGGGTTGGGGAGCAGACCAGGCCTGAAGGGGCCAGCCGAGGCCGCAACCGTTTTCAAAGAGGAATGGCCGGGGGGGGAGGGAGGCCCGGTTCTGCAGATCCACCATTTCGGCAAAGGTTTTGCTGGAGGCCAGCAGGGTGGGGATGCCCCGCTGGTCGATCCGTTGCACGCAGTGGCCCAGCTCGGCCGTTTGCTCCGGTGCTTCTAGCAAGGTGTGGTCCACATCACTCACCACCAGCCAGGGGGCGGTCATGGGGTGGACTCCAGGAGTTGCACGGTGTGGCGATCGGCGACGGCGCCCGCCAGGTCGGCCACGGTTAATCCGGTGAGCGGGTCGACCCAGTGCGGGGCGATCTCCGCGAGGGGGAGCAGCACGAAGGCCCGCTCACGGAAGCGAGGGTGGGGCACCAGCAGGGTTTCGCTTTCTTGCTGGAGGGTGCCATAAAGAATCAGATCCAGATCCAGTGTGCGAGCGCCCCAGCGCTCTTGGCGCACCCGGCCATAGCGGTGCTCCGCCACGTGCAGCTGCTCCAGCACGGCTTCGGGGGAGAGGGCCACCTCAAGGAGGGCACAGCCATTGATGTAGTCGGGCTGGGCGGGCCCCACCGGGGCGGAGCGATACCAACGGGAGCGTGCCATCACTTTCATCCCTGGCACCTCCTCGAGGGCGGCCAGGGCGCCTTCCAGGGTGGCCAGGCTGTCGCCCAAGTTGCTGCCGAGGGCGATGGCCGCTTGCTGGGGTCTGGCCTGGGAAGCTGCCATGGGGATTCAGGCGCTGCCAGGCCTGGAGCGGGTCATGGCGACGGCGATGCGTCCATCGAAGCCGGGGATCGGCGCCGCCACTTTCACCAGCCGGGAGTGCACCTGCCGCACCTGGGGGAAGGCGAGAACCCCTTCGAGGATCAGGGTGTTCAGGCGCTCAATGGTGAGCACCCGGGTTGTCTCCACCAGATCAGTCACCCGGGCCACCACGTCGGCGTAGTTCAGGGTTTGCTGCAGATCGTCGCTGGCGCCGCTGGGGGAAAGGTCGAGCCAGAGCACCAGATCCACCTCGAACCACTGGCCGAGGGTCTGTTCTTCCGGAAAGTAGCCCGTGTAGCCGTAGCTCCGGATGCCGAAGATCTGGATCGTGTCCCCAGGGTCGCTGGGGAGGTCGGTGAGAGGAAGTCGTGGGTCCATGTGGGCTGGATCGTAACGATCGGTCTGAGGGAGGGGATCAGCCCCTGCGGTAGAAGGGGCGCTTTACCACGGTGGCGGGCTGGGCCTGGCCACGGATCTCCACGGCCAGCTCTGTGCCGGGTTTGGCCAGGGCAGCTGGCACATAGGCCAGGGCGATGGCTTCAGAAAGCGTGGGCGACCAGGTGCCGCTCGTCACCTCCCCCACCACAGCATCCCCGTGCAGCACGGAATAGCCATGGCGGGCAATCGCCCGACCCGCCAGTTTCAGCCCCACCAGGCGCCGGCTCACCCCCTGGGCGGTCTGCTCCTCCAGAGCCGTGCGGCCGATGAAGGGGGCGGGCATCTCCAGATGCACCAGCCAGCCGAGGGAGGCCTCCAGGGGGGTGGTGTTGGCATCCATGTCGTTGCCATAGAGATGCATGGCCGCCTCCAGCCGGAGCGTGTCGCGGGCCCCCAGGCCGCAGGGGCTTACGCCGCTGGCTAGCAGCTGGTCCCAGAGGGCCAGGCCCTGATCCCGACCCAGAAGCAGCTCGAAGCCATCCTCCCCGGTGTAGCCGGTGCGCCCCACGAACACCGGGGCTCCCGCCAGGCCCTCACCCTGGAGGGTGAGCTCCCGGTGGCCGAAGCGGGGCAGGTCGGCCAGGCTCTCGCCCGCCAGGCCCTCCAGACGGGCCGCGGCTTCCGGCCCCTGCAGGGCCAGCAGCACCCCATCGCCCTTGCGGTCGGTGATGGTGATGCCCTTGGGCTCGAGGTGCTGGCGGAGCCAGGCGGTGTCGTTGTCCGCGCAGGCGGCGTTGATCACTACCACCGCTTCTGTGCTGCCTCGGTCATAGATGATCAGGTCGTCGAGGATGCCGCCGGCCTCATTGAGCAACACGGTGTAACAGGCCTCTCCGGGGCCGATGCGGTGCAGATCGCTGGGCACCAGATGCTGCAGGGCGTCTTTTACCCCCTCTCCCGACAGGGTGAGCACCCCCATGTGGGAGATGTCGAACACGCCGCAGTGCTGCCGCACGGCCGTGTGTTCCTGCACCAGCCCGGCGAATTGCACGGCCATTTCCCAGCCCGCAAAGGGCACCATCCGCCCCCCGCTGCGGATGGCCGCGGCATGGAGGGGGGTGTGCCGCAGGTCGGTGGCGTTGGCCATGGGGTGGTGTGCGCAATGGCCGGGATCCTATGGAGGGGCCAGGGTTGATTGGCTTTTCTTCCCAACTCCGAAGAAAGCCTGTGATTCGGCTCTCTTCACTTCTGCAAAAGCAGCAGACGTGTCTAAGTTGAGCGGCCACTCCCTCCCTCTTCGGATGGGCAAGCGCCCCAACTGCCGCAGCTGCCGCCACTGCGCTCCCCCCAAGGGAGCAGAGATGGGTTGGTGCCAACTGCGCCAGTTGTCGATCCACCCCGACTTAGTGGGGGAGCTCTGGTGCCACCACTGGACGGCCAGTCCCCCCCGTCTTCCCGTGCTGGGGGCGCCGGGAACGGAAGCTCATGACGACCATTCTCTCTTGGCCAGCCAACAGCTTTCCCTGAGCGGCTTGCCGAAGGATCTGGCCAGCCCTTAGGTAGAACCGCCTTAGCCAGGCAGATTTTGGGACATGATGACCAATGGAAAGGATGACGCGCGCAAAGTATGACAATTTCTCCTGACACTCCCTTTTGCAGTCGGGCTCACACCCCAATCAGGCCAGAAGGGTGTATGAAGAGTTCCTTATTCCATTGAGTGGAGGTCCCCTGAGTTGGTAAGCACCCGTTCGACTCTCAATCCCCTTGATCTGCTCGCCTCCCACCTGGAGTGTGAACACTTCACTTTTCCCACCGGCTCCCATGTGTTCAAACGGGGTACAGCCGCCACGGCCATCTATGCCGTCAAACGCGGCATCGTGGAGCTGGTTGGCGAGAAGGGAGAGAAAACGTGCTACCGCCCAGGGGAGTTGTTCAGCTTCCAGGACATTGTTTGGCGGGAGTCGGCCCACCACAGCGACGCCCTGGCTCGTACGCCGGTGGAGGTGCTGCGGTTGGAGCGGCTGAGCTTCCTCAACCTGCTGCACCACCACCCCACGCTTGCCCTGCTGCTGATCGGTCAGCAGCACAATCGCCTGCGGGAGCAGCGCTCCAGCGGCTCCTGCGTCTACTAAGCGCCCAGAAGGAGCAGCAGGCTGCGCACCACCTTGGCGGCGAGCACGGCGCTCACCCCTGAGGGATCCAGCTGGGGAGCCAGCTCCACCACATCGGCGGCCACGAGCCGGTGGTGGCGCAGCTCCTCCACCAGGGCGGCGAAATGGTTCCACAGAAATCCCCCGGGCTCCGGGGTGCCGGTGCCGGGCAGCACGCCGGGGTCGAACCAGTCGAGATCCACGGTGAGGTAAGTGGGCCGGCCCCGGAGAGGCTGGAGGGCTTCAGCCATCCGCTCAATGGCCACCAGCCGGCCGCTCTGGCGGAGCTCGGCAAATTCCGTGCGGGTGCCGCTGCGGATGGCGATCTGCAGGAGGGTTTGGCTGGGCAGCACCTCCAAACAGCGGCGCATGGCGCAGGCATGGCTGTGGCGACTGCCCAGATAGGTATCGCGCAGATCGGCGTGGGCATCCAGCTGCACCAGCACCAGGTCGGGATGGAGGGTGGCAACCGCCGCCACGGCCCCGCTGCTGATGGAGTGCTCACCGCCCAGCATCAGGGGGGCCAGGCCCAGGTTGAGCACGGCTTGGGTGGCCTCCCGCACGGCGGCCACCACAGGCTCCGGGTCGCCGAAGGGGATGGCCACCGCCCCCAGATCGGCGAAGGCCAGCTCCTCCAGATCGCGGCCCAACTGGGGGCAATAGGTTTCCAGGCCGCTGCTCACCTCCCGGATGGCCCCAGGGCCGAAGCGGGTGCCCGGCCGGAAGGAGGTGGTGCCGTCGTAGGGCACTCCGAAGAGACCCACCCGGCAACCGGCCGGATCGCGCCGGCTGCCCAGGTAGAGGGCGCCGTCGGTGTCGAAGAGGGTGGAATCGGGAAGGGCCATGGCCAGGGTCGGAGGGATCGGCTTGGGCGTGTTGTTAGGACTGCAGATCCCGTTCGATGGCGGCGGGAACGGCCTCGAAGGCCCCGGCCTGCCAGCGGGGGCTCCAGATCTCGCACCCCTGGGCCACGGCGGCGGCCCGCTCCAGCCGGGGCGTGCGGTAGCGGGGGCCATCGGGGGCGGCGAAGGTCCAGCTCCACCAGCCGCTGGGGTACATGGGCACCCAGCCATAGAGCGGATCGGCATGGCCGAACACCTCCCGCAGCAGCTTCACCATGGCGAGGTGCACCTCGCGGAAGGCCTCCGGCGATTCGCTCTGGGTGGCGAACACGCCGCCGGGCCGCAGCAGGCGGCGGCATTGTTCGAAGAAGGCCCGGTTGAACAGCCCCTCGGCGGGGCCAGCCGGATCGGAGCCATCGACGATCACCACGTCGTAGCTGGCGTCTGGCGCCTGCTGCACCCAGGCGATGCCATCCCCCACGGTGAGGTGGAAGCGGGGATCGCTCCAGCAGCCCCCCCCAATGGAGGGCAGGTGCTGCTGGCTCCACTCCACCACCAGGGGGTCGATCTCCACGAGATCCAGATGGCGCACCCCCGGGTGGCGGAGGCATTCCCGGGCGGTGCCCCCATCGCCGCCGCCGATCACCAGCACCCGCTCGATGCCTTCGGCGCCGCAGAGGGCCGGATGCACCAGCGATTCGTGGTAGTGCCGCTCCTGCCGTTCGGCGGTCATCCAGCAGCCATCGAGCAGGAGGCCCTTGCCGTAGCGCTCGCTCTCGATGATCGTCACCCGCTGAAAGGGGCTCTGCCCTTCGGCGATCACCCGGCCGGCGAGTCCGTAGCGCACGCCCTGGTGGATCTCATCGATCCAGCCGGTGTCGGCGGCTGGCCCCTGGGTGGGTTCGGACATCGGCGCTGCGGTTGCTTCCTCCAGATTTGCGCATCGCCGGGGGCGCGCCTCAGGGCCCGCCATCCGCCCGTCCGTAGAGGCCATAGAGGGCCGGCTGGGCCAGAAGGGTGCGCCGGAGCTGGCTGGGGGAAGCGGGGAACTGAGTGCTCACCCTGAGGCCCGCTGTGGCCGGATCCTGCTGGCTGCGGAGGATCGTTTCGCTCACGCCCAGACCCAGCAGCTGGCCCTGCAGGTTGTCGTGGCCGAAGTGCACCCCCAGGTAGAGGCGGCTGGCGCCGTTTTCCAGCTGGGCCTGGGAGAAGGTGCGCACCGCCCGGCTCGCCACCGTTCCGGTGCCGCTGTTGGTGCCCGTCAGCCAGGGGAGGGTGCCCAGGCTGACCGGGGATCCATCGGGAAGGATCTGGTCTCCAAAGAAGGCCCGGAGCATCTCGAAGCCGGCGGCTCCGCTGGCGCTGTGGCCGGAGGTGTTGGAGGGGTGGCTGGGGGTGGCAGACAGGGGCCGCCAGGCGCTGTAGCCGTTGCCGACCCGTCCGTCGGGTTCCGCATTGAGGGCGGTGATCGGTCGCCAGAAGCGCTGCTGGTCTTTGGAAGCGAAGGCGAGGATGCGGCTGTCCGCCAGGGCGTTGTGGAGGGCGGCAAACAGGCGGGCGTTCTGCACCAGATCTAGGTTGCGCGCCCGGGAGGCCTGCTGGGCCGCCTCCAGTACGACCACCTCCACATCCTGCTTGTAGAAGAGGGCCTGGGCGGTCTGGTCGGGGGTGCGGAGCGTGGAGGTGTCGGATCCCACGCCCTTCACATAGGCCAGCTCGGCCCGGTATTCCGGACTGCCCACCCGGAGGGGAGCGGGAACCGCCCGCAGCAGCCTGGTGCCATCTTCCGGCCCCAGGCTGAAGGGGCGCACCGTTGGCCAGTTGGCGTCGATGCCCGGTTTGCCGAGGATCACCCGGCCGCTGGCATCAAACCCGGTGGGGGCTCCTGTGGCGGGGTTCATCCCTTCCGCTCCGGAGTTGGTCTGGCGCCAGCGCCCCACCCCGGGGTTGCTCTCTGGCGTCAGCTCTGCGCCGTAGCTGGTGGTGGGGGAGGCCCCATCGCCGCGGCGGGCCTGGTTGGCCGCGGCGGCGGCGGCCCGGCCGGCGGCCAGGCCCGGGTCGTCCGCCCGCAGGCCCGCCTGCCGCAGGTCGTTCTCCCGCTGGCGGATCAGCCAGCGGCGGGTCTGGCTCCAGGCGGGATCGGCTCCCGAGCCAGGGGCTTCCGGATCGGGCAGCTGGGCCAGCAGCACGTCATGGGCGGCCTGGATGGCGGCGGCTGCAGCGGAACCCCGATGCCGTCCGCGGTAGTGGTAGCTCCTTGGGCTGAAACCTTCGATCGCATTGACCGCATCGAACACGGCCTGCCCCTGGATCGCCAGGAGGCGGGTGGTGAGGTTGGAGTTGAGGGTCTTCCCGGTGCCGCCCTGGCCGTTGTAGCCCTTGCTGGCCTTCAGGGCCCAGTCGTTCCAGTCTGTCACCGCATCGGCGTGGGCTGGAGCCGCCAGCAGAGGGCACAGCACCAGCGTGGAGAGGAGCAGGGGCAGGCCGGGGCGGCAGGGCATAGCGGAGGGGGCCGGGTGTCCCTTGCTAGCAAGGCTGCGTCAGGCTGGGGCGATGGCCGACGACCTCCAGCTCCAAGACAGCCGTGGGGCCGTTCTCCTGATCCCCGCGGAGGAGCTGCGCTGGCGCTTTTCCCGCTCCGGTGGGCCCGGCGGCCAGGCGGTGAACACCACCGATAGCCGGGTGGAGCTGGTGTTTGATCTGGCGGCCACCCAGGCCCTGCCCCCCCTGCTCAAGGAGCGGGCCCTGGGGCGGTTGGAGCCGCGCCTGGTGGCGGGGGAGCTGGTGGTGGTAGCGAGTGAACACCGCAGCCAATGGCGCAACCGCCAGGCCGCCCGCCGCCGCCTGCAGGCCCTGCTGGAGGAGGCCCTCCGGCCCCCGCCGCCGCCGCGCCGGCCCACCCGGCCCGGTCGGGGCGCGGTGGAGCGGCGCCTGGAGGCCAAGCGGCGCCGGGCTTCGATCAAGAGCCAGCGGCGGGAGCGGCTGGGGGAGTGACGGATTCAGCTCGGCGAGGTGTCCTTGGCTTTGGCCTCCGCCCGGATCTGGGCCTTGGCGGTGCGCCAGTGGCCCTCCAGCTCGCGGATGCTCCGGCCTTGCAGATTGCCCCCCAGGGCCGCCTCCACCCGGGAGAAGCGATCCAGAAAGCGCCGGTTGGTGCCCGCCAGCCCCTCCTCCGGCTCGATGCCGCACCAGCGGGCCACGTTCACCAGGGTGAAGAGCACATCTCCCAGCTCCTCCTGGGCATGGGCCCGATCGCCGTTGGCCACCGCTTCCTTGAGTTCATCGAGCTCCTCGTGCACCTTCTCCCACACGCCCGCCATGGCGTCCCACTCGAAGCCGGCGGCAGCGGCCTTGCGGGAGATGGTCATGGCCCCAGCCAGGGCGGACTGGCCCCGAACCTTCTGGGCCAGCCGATCGCTCAGGGGGCTGGCGCTGGGCTCCACCTGACCCTCCGTCTTCGCCGCGCTCTCCGCCCGCTCCTGGGCCTTGATGGCCTCCCAGCTCTGTTTCACCGCGGCGCTGTCGCCGTTCTCCCCCCGGTTGGCGCCTTCCTCCTCGCCGAACACATGGGGATGGCGCCGCACCAGCTTGGCGGCGATGCCCTCGGCCACTCCGCCCAGATCAAAGCGCCCCTCCTCATCGGCGATGCGGGCATGGAGCAGCACCTGCAGCAGCAGGTCGCCCAGCTCCTCCTCCAGGTGGCGGTCGTCGCCGTGGCGGATGGCATCGGCCACCTCGTGGGCTTCCTCCAGCACGTAGGGGATCAGGGAGGTGTGGGTTTGCTCCAGATCCCAGGGGCAGCCACCGGCGGGATCCCGCAGCCGATCCACCACGGCCACCAGGGCGCCGAGGGCCGTCAGGCGCGGGTCGTCCGGCGGCAGGGGC
>JBBARZ010000068.1:0-9713 GCA_040399505.1 Cyanobium sp. | reverse complement strand
GTGAAATCCTGGCCGGCGCCCTGCAGGACAACGGCCGCTCCCAGCTGGTGGGAGGGCAGACTTTCGGCAAGGGACTTATCCAGACCCTGATCCCCCTGGGCGATGGCAGCGGGCTGGCGGTCACCGTGGCCCACTACCTCACTCCATCTGGCCGGGATATCCAGAGCCTGGGCATCACCCCCGATCTCCTCCTGCCCCAGCCCGAATCCCTCAATCCAGGGGGGCGGGACGACCCGTGGCTTCAGGCGGCCGCTCGCATGCTGGTGCAGGAGTTAGACGCGCCGGAGGTGAGGCCATGAGTGGAGGGTTGAGGGTTTACCACGACCCCCTCCATGGGGCCATTGCCCTGGATCGGGCCATTCCGGCCGAGGCGATGGCAATTGCCATCATTGATACCCCGGCGTTTCAGCGGCTGCGGCGGATCCGCCAGCTCGGAACAGCCCACCTCACGTTCCATGGCGCAGAATCCAGCCGCTTCACCCACTCCATCGGGGTGCTGCATCTGGCCCGGAGGGCGCTGCACCATCTGGAGCGCTCCCATCCCCATCTGGCGGAGCATCGGGTGGTGCTGTACGCGGCTGCCCTCCTCCACGACATTGGCCACGGCCCCTTCAGCCACAGCGGCGAAGAGATGTTTGGCCTCAGCCATGAGGCCTGGTCGGCCCGGCTAATCCGGGAAGATGGGGACCTGAGGGGGCTACTCGAGGCGGCCCAGAAGGGCAGTGCGGAAGCAGTGGCCACCCTGCTGGAGGGCGGCGACACTGCCGAACCGGCCATCAAAGCTTTGGTGAGCAGCCAACTGGATTGTGATCGGCTGGACTATCTGCTGCGTGACAGCTACAGCACGGGCGCCCGCTATGGCCAGCTGGATCTGGACCGCCTCCTGGCCGCCCTGATCCTGGCGCCGGATGGTTCCCTGGCGATTCACCCCAGGGGCCTGCTGGCGGTGGAGCACTACCTGGTGGTGCGGCAGTTGATGTATCGCAGCGTCTACAACCATCGGTTGAATGTGGTTTGCAACTGGCTGCTCAAACGCACGATTGATCTGGCGCGGCAGCTCGGCCCCGAGCAGGTGTGGGCTGATGAAACCATGGCGTCCTGGTTGTGGAACAAGGAAAATCTCACGCTCGGCGGGTTTATGGCCAACGACGATGTGCGCACGACCTATCACCTCAGTCGCTGGCGCGACGAGGCCCCCCCTGAGCTGCGGGACCCTTGCGCCCGCCTTCTGGATCGCCAGCTGCTCAAGGCTGTAGATGTGCGCCACCTCTCCACTCCCGAGCGGCTCCAGCTCCTGGCCCAGGCCCAACGGCAAGCCCACCGGGCGGGGATCGATCCGGAGGGCTGCTGTGCGCTGTTGCAGGGCCAAACCCGTGGATACGACCCCTACAGGAGTGGGTTGCGCCTCTGGGACGGCCAGCACCTGGCCGCTTTGGAAGAGCGCTCCAAACTGGTGCATACCCTCACCCTCCAGGAACCCTGGGCCTGGCTGGTGGTTCCCAAGGAGGTGGAGGAAACCCTCTGAGGCGCGCTTGTTGTTTAAGGTCTGCAGCGGACGATCTCCCAGCGATGCCCGCCGAGCTGATCCCCTCCCCCGGGGAGGGCCAGCCCCATCTCCTCAAGCTCCCCCGCTGGCAGAACGCTGGAGATCTGGCGGAAGAGGTGGGGAATGCCCTTCTTCTTCGTCCCCATCTCACGGGCCCGCTGACGCTGCTGGCGGGCGATTGGCCCCTGCGGATTGCCGACTATCAGGCTTTGCTGGCCCGTCTCGCGCCCCTCTCCTTCTCCCTGGAGGGGGTCTGCTGCCTTGAGGCAGGAGCGAGGGTGGCGGCGGCGGCGTTGGGGCTGCAGGTGAGCGTGCCCGCCTCCCTCACCGAGGGGGCTGTGGATGGGAGCCAGGGGACGTCGCTTTCTCTTCCGTTCGGGATCCACCAAGGCACCCTGCGATCGGGGGAGCATCGCCAGGCCAGCGGGTCGCTGTTGGTGCTCGGAGATGTGAATCCTGGAGCCCAGATCCGGGCGGAAGGGCACGTGCTGGTGTGGGGAAAACTGCGGGGAATCGCCCACGCCGGATGCTCTGGCGATCGATCGGCCGTGATTGTTGCCCTGCACCTTCATCCCCTGCAGCTCCGCATCGCCGATCAGGTGGCCCGGGGTCCGGAGGAAGAGCCTCCCTTGGGGTTGGCGGAAAAGGCCCACCTGGTGAATGGGGTGATTCAGATTGATCCGGCTGAGTCGCGCTGGCCCCTACTAAGCGTGCCAGCCCAGCGCTCTGGCCCGTCGGGTCTTGGGAGCGCTTAGACCTGGCTTAACGTGCGCAAACGTCAGTTTTTCTCGTGACCTCAGCCCCAGCTCGCGTTATTCTAATTTGCTCTGGAAAAGGCGGGGTTGGTAAAACCACCCTCACCGCTAACCTCGGGATCGCTCTGGCCAAGCTGGGTGAACGCACAACGGTTTTGGATGCGGATTTCGGCCTAAGAAACCTTGACCTGCTATTGGGTTTAGAGAATCGAATTGTTTATACAGCTCAGGAGGTTTTGGCAGAAACTTGTAGGCTTGAGCAAGCCCTTGTAAAGCATAAACAGCAGCCCCTGCTGAGTTTGCTGCCAGCAGGTAATCCACGGATGTTGGAGTGGCTCACGCCGGAGGATATGAAGAAGATTGTGGAATTGGTTGCTGCCCAATCTGATTTTGTTCTTATTGATTGTCCTGCCGGCGTTGAGCAGGGATTCAAAAACGCTGCTCTGGCAGCGCAGGAAGCCATCGTGATCACCACCCCCGAAATTTCCGCTGTACGTGATGCGGATCGGGTCATTGGTCTGCTCAACTCCATGGAGGTCCAGCCTGTCCAACTGGTGCTTAACCGGGTGCGGCCCAAGATGGTGGCCAACCAGGAGATGCTGGCTGTTGATGCGGTCACCGACATCCTGGCCTTGCCCCTCCTCGGTCTGGTGGTGGAGGATGAACAGGTGATTGTGTCCACGAACCGCGGCGAGCCCCTGACCCTGGCGGAGTCGGGATCGGCGGCTTGCCGGGCCTATCACAACGTAGCCAGACGCTTGCGCGGCGAGAATGTACCTCTGATTGATCCTTCCAAGGAAAAAAAGGGGTTGCGAGCCCGTTTGCTGTCAAAAATCCGCCAGGCAGGGCTTTTTTGAGCCATGGCGTTTCTTGACTTTATTCAGCGACTTCTTGGCTTACAAAAACCGAGCGCGGAAACAGCGAAAGAGCGCTTACAACTGGTGCTGGCCCATGATCGCAGTGACCTCAATCCAGAACTGCTGGAGCAGATGCGCAAAGAAATCCTGGAGGTGGTTCAGAAGTATGTTGAGATTGATCTTGAAGAAGGGGAAGTCAGCCTGACAACGGAAGATCGTGTCACGGCGCTTGTTGCCAATCTGCCGATCCGAAGAGCCAGGGTAAAGCCTCTCCCTTTGGCAAAACACCCATCGAGCGAAGGGGAACCAACGAACGAGCCCCTAAGTCCATCGGAGCCTTTGGATTCAGCGGACGTCCCCCCCACATCCGAAGACACCCCTGCCTCGGAAGCGGCTGAGGAATCTCAGCCCACCTGAGGCGGGGCACGGGAACACTAGGAACCCTCGCTCCCTTCCTATGCAGGCGCCAACGTTGATCCATCTCACCCCAGCGGAGCGGAGGGTGTTGAACGTCATGCTCGAGGGATCCAGCAATGGAGCCATCGCCAACCGTCTGTGTCTGAGCCGACGCACTGTGGAAGGTCATGTTTCTGCCCTCCTTCAAAAGACCGGTTGCCGCAGCCGCACCCAGTTGGTGCTGTGGGCCTTGGGCCGGGTTAAGATATAAATCTTGGCCGGCTTAGCTCAGCGGTAGAGCAGCGCTTTTGTAAAGCGAAGGTCATCGGTTCAAATCCGTTAGCCGGCTTTTGTGGTTCTTCTTCGATGTCCAACCACGAGGATGAGGAAAAGCAACACCTCGACATTCTCGAAGAGCTAGAAGCAACCCAGGCGCTGATCAGCAATTATCAGAGTTTGTTGAAAGATCTGCCGGAGATCTACGAACGTAAATTCAATGAACGGCTCCAACCGTTCCTCGATCGCAAGCAACAATTGTTGCAAGAGCGAGAGTTGTTGCTGGATCGGATCCATCAACAGCTCCCAGAAGAGGTCGGTGGGCAAATGCGTTTGATTCTGCCCCCACGATCCGCACCGCAAGCTGGGCCGCCAGTCTCCAAAATCTCCAGACGTTGGAGGGCCCGTCAGTTTTGGTGGTGGGTCGGTTGCGCCCTGCTTGGAGGCTTGATCGGCCTGCAGGTGAGTCATCACCTGGGGAAGCGCTCAGCATCCACCTCCATGGCTCCTATGGGCGGGATCGGGGATTATCCGCGCTGGGAGCGGCAAACAACCACAGGCCCAACGCCAGAATCCCCCATCCCAGCCAGGCCAGAGAAAGCAGCGGGGTGAGCGCATGCAGAAGCGGGGAGAGCAGCCCCAGCCCCAGCGACATCACCACCAAGGTCAGGAACGTGAGCAAAAGCATGAGCGCTTGATCAGGGGGTTGAGGAGGATGGTGTGCGTAGGATGTGCCACCCATCTTGGGTCCAGGCCCTCACTTCACTGGGACGTCCTGACCCTGCAGGCCAGGGAACGGGCCCAAGCAGGCAGAGCTCGGGGAAGATCTGGGTGGCTTGTTCCGCATCGAGGGCAGGGGCCTCGCCCGATCGGTTCACGCTGGTGGTGGCCAGCGGACCGGCACGGTGGAGCAACTCCAGGGTTGGTGGGCATGCCGGCACCCTCAGACCGAGGCTTGCGCCTCCGGGATGTAGCGCCTCACAAAGGGGGCCTGCCATTGGAAGCACCAGGGTCACGGCTCCGGGCCACACCCGTCGGGCCTCCTCGAGCCACTCCGGCCTCCAGGGAACGGGAAGGACTTGCTGAAGCTGCTCCAGATCGGCGCCCATCAGGATCAAGGGTTTGTGGGCTGGCCGTTGCTTCAGCTCCCAGATTCGTGCAGCGGCTAGAGGCCTGATGGCCAGAGCAGGCACGGTGTCCGTTGGGAACAGCACGGGCTCATCCCGTTGGAGGCAGGTCCAGAATTCCTCAATGGACAGAACGTTCATGGTTGGCGTGCACTGGCAAAGCGTTTGTTGCCCTCCAGATCCAGGTGAAACTCACAATCCACCAGTCCCTGCTTGTCCAGAAGGGAGAGAACTTCTTCACTTTGGTCGTGGTGATGCTCCAGGATCAACCAACCGCCTGGGGCCAGGGCCGAGGGAGCCGCTTCTGCAATTGTTCGGATGGAGGACAGGCCGTCAGGGCCTCCATCCAGGGCCAACCGGGGCTCGTGATCCCGAACGACTGGGTCCAGCTCGTCGATCTCGTGGGAGGGAATGTAGGGGGGATTGGACACCACAAGCTGCAATCGTCCCCACCACGGCTTCAGGGCTCCAAACCAACTGCCCTGCACCAGTTGCACCCGATGGCCCACCCCAGCGTGGTGAAGATTGCTCCGGGCCTGGCTCAAAGCCTCTTCACAGAGATCAACGGCCAGCCCCAGGCTTGTGGGCCAGGCCTCAGCCAGGGCGATGGCCAGGCACCCACTCCCGGTGCCCAGATCGGCCCAGAGAAGATCAGCCGTGGGGGGCGTTGTTGTAGCCAGGTCGATCAGGAGTTCCGTTTCCGGCCTGGGGATCAGAACGGCAGGCCCCACAGCCATCTCGAATGTTCGCCAGCAGCAACGGCCCACCAGGTATTGAAGGGGTGCTGAGGAAGCCAGGTGCTCTCGCCAGATCCGTTCGAGATCGCCAAGAGGAAGGGGCAGGTCGATCGGGCGATGGGGATGGAGCCTGAAGGTTTGTAAGCCTGATGGGGAGAGGCCCGCAACCATGTCCAGCAACCAGTCGAGGGCTCGAGCCTCTCCTCCAAGACGGAGCAGATCCTGCCGCCAGGAGAGGAGCTCTGCGCCCGTTAGGCGTTCCATGGGAGAGCACACCATCAGCCCACCCTAGGAAGGGGTGTTGGGGAGAAGGAACGGGGCCGCCAGAACAACCCAGGCTCCGCTATCAAGGTGCCACAGGCTTCCAGTTCCAGCAGATGGGGGAGCAGGTGCTGAGAGGTGGTTTGTAGGGCTTGGCAGAGCTCTTCCAGGGAGGCCCCTCGCCCAAGGACCTTCAGGAGCTGTTGGGTGTGGGGTTTGGGGCTCGTTAGGGGTTGGTGAAGGAGATTGGGGGCTGCTGCTGTCTGCTTGAGGGGGCCCGGCCCCAGCAGCCTCAAGAGATCCTCAGGACGGGTGAGGGGGGTGGCTCCTCGGGCCAGGAAGCCATTGCTGCCCTCGGCAGAGATCCGATCAGTGTCAGCGGGCACAACCCAGAGCGGGAGGCTCTCACTCCAGGCCAGTTCTGCCGAATGAAGGGCGCCACTGCCAACGGGGCACTCCACCAGGATGAGGGCACAGGCCAGGGCCACCTGGAGCCGATTGCGCAGGGCAAAGGATCCCTTGCTCACCGGAGCTTGTGGGGAAAGCTCGGTGATGAGGAGGCCGTGCTGGCCTACGGAGGCCTGCAAAGCAGCGTGGTGCCGCGGATAGACCCGCTCCAGTGGAGTGCCCAGCACGCCAATGGGCACACCCCCTGCCTCCAGGCATCCCTCGTGGACAGCCCCATCGATCCCTGCCGCCAAGCCGCTCACCACAGGCCACCCTGCTTGAGCCAGAACGGCACCGATGTGTCGGGAGACGTGAAGACCATGGCGGGAGGGCCTCCGGGTGCCCACCACCGCCACTGCCCTTCGTTCGCTCAGGTGTCGCCAGAGGCTTCCACGCCCAGACCAGTAGAGGGCGGCTGGTGGGGGCTGGGCCTGATTCATCTTGGCTGGCCAGCGCCGATCTCCCGGTAGCAACACCCCCCGTCCTCCATGCCATCGCTTCGCCGCCTCGGGGAGGGGGTTGGCCCCCCAGGGCTTGCGGTAGGCCTCAATTCCCTCCAGCAACCGATCCGACCACTGGCAGTGATGTCCTAGCGAGGAAGCAGGGGCTTTCCATGCCGCCTCAAGCGTTTCAAAGCTTGCCACCAGTTCGGCGAGCCGTTGTGGCCCCAGCCCGGGGCAGTGGCCCCACAGCAACCACCAAAGCCTGGCCTGATGGCTCCATGGGGCGTGAGTGGCACGCGTGTGCACA
Organism: Cyanobium sp.; assembly: GCA_040399505.1. GTDB lineage: Bacteria > Cyanobacteriota > Cyanobacteriia > PCC-6307 > Cyanobiaceae > Cyanobium. The sequence continues at coordinate 2,561 of JBBARZ010000068.1, read as the reverse complement.
ACGAGAAAACAATGCTCCCTAATAGTACGTGTGAACTATCCAGTGTTGGGTCCCTCCATCAGTTTTTGCAGGGCCTTGGCTACCTCAGGAGGCAGGCGTCTTAGGAGCTTGCGGTGTTGGGGGCCGGCCCTGAAATCCACGAGCACCAGTTCCACCAAGGCTTCGGCGGCCACCGTTTCTCCTGGAGCGATCAACCAGGAGCGCCAGGGGAGCCTGAGGCCACGGCGTGGCATCACCAGGCTGCGCACCTCAGCTCGGTCCCCGTGGAGCAGGGGAGCCCGATAGGTCAGGGCAAGCTCCACCACGGGCATTTCCAGGCCCTGTTCCGAAAGGGTGCTGTAGTCCAGGCCCACGGAGGCCAGCGCTTCCACCCGGGCCTCCTCCAGCCAGGCGACGTAAGCCCCATGCCACATCACGCCAGCATGGTCGGTGTGCTGGGGAAGTACGCGTCGCGGAAGGCGCCAGGCCCGATCCGGGGGCGGAGGCGAATCCGATTGCATCAAGCTGTGTGGCATTGACGGGGGGGAGGGCATTCAATCAGCCATAGGCTGACTCAGCCCTGGATCCCGTCCGTGTTTCGCACCCTGCTCATCGCCGACTCCGGCACAGGTCATGTGGAGGAGATGGTGCGCATGCTTCGTGCCATCCCACCATGCAGGCAAGCCAAAGTGCACCTGTTGCATGTGATTTCTGAGCAAGGCCAGGAAGATTCCGAGAGCCATCGCCGCAAGGCGCAAGAGTTGATTCAGGGCGCGGTTGGGCGCATGGGCCTCCAGCCTGCTGAAGTCATAAGTTTGGTGCGAGAAGGAGATACGAAAACCACCGTCTTGAAGGTGGCGGATGAGCTGAATGCGGATCTCATCGTGATGGGCTCCCGCGGCTTGAACAGGCTCCAGTCCATTCTCAGCAACAGTGCCAGCCAATATGTGTTTCAGCTCTCCACGCGGCCTATGTTGCTGGTGCGAGACGACATTTACGTGAGAGCCATCAACAGGGTGATGGTCACGGTGGATGGCACGGGGGTCGGAGATGATGCGATCAAGCTGGCCTGTGAACTCGTGCGGGAGATCCCTGGCGGAACCCTCACGGGCATCCACGTGTCCCGGCAGGACATCACCCCCTCCCGTGGGGGCAAATCACCGGCGGATGAGGTGCTTAACCGCGCAGTTCAGCGGGCTCGCAACATGGGAGTGGAGTTGCAGCCACTGCATCAGACAGGAAACATCGGCCGACAGGTTTGCGAGGCCGCCAAGGAGGCGAAAGCCGATCTTTTGGTCATTGCCTCCCAGGATCGCCGCCCCTTGGTGGCGAAGGGTCTCGTGGATTTGGATCGCCTCTTGGGGAGCTCCGTCAGCGATTACATCCGGGTGCATTGCCCGGCCCCCGTGCTGTTGGTGAGGGAGCCAGAGGCAAGACGCTGATCCCAAATCCTGGTTTATCCACCTTGACGGCTGTTGGTCTGGATGTATAGGACGATCAAAAACACAGCTGGAACCAGGACAAACAGCAAGCTGGCCACAAAGCCGAGATCGTTGGTTTCCATAGCTATGTCGGGGGTGGAGAGAACGTATCACCGCTCCCCGTCCTCCATGGGGTCGCCTTCATCGGTCGTTGCGGTTGGAGGCCGGCTAGCCGCTTTCTCTGCCCCCTCCTCTTCCTCGGTAGCGGGCTCCTCAGGGGGCTCGGGCCAGGCCAACGGACCAGGGGGCAGGGGTTGCTGGAGGGCCTGCTCCCAGGCGGCTTCCTCATTCGAGAGGCCCGTCTGGGGGCGTGTGAGCACCACCAGGGAGCTCTGCACCAGGCTCTGGCAGGCCAGACGCCAACTTTGCGGCCGGCGGCGGAGTTTCTGCAACTCCACAGCGGTGAACTCACTAAGCGCTTGGGGTGCTGCCCCCCTGACATCCACAAAACAGGTGATGCATTGCCCGCAACCCCCACAGTTGCCCAGCTTGCCCTTCAGTCCGTAAAGCTCAATCCCTTCTCTGAGGGCCACATCCCGCAGGTTTTCCCCGGGGTAACACTCCACATCCCGCCCTTCGCGCAGAAAACGAATCACTGGCATGGTGCATCCCGCAACATGGCCATTTTGTAACTTCGCCAGTTGCGGTCCGTTACCTCAGGCCCCGTACGGCCATCCACACCCGTTACCATCTCCAAACACCCAGTTCTGACCCCAATGGGATTGCCCTGGTATCGGGTGCACACGGTCGTAATCAACGACCCGGGCCGCCTGCTCGCCGTGCACCTCATGCACACCGCACTTGTCGCCGGCTGGGCCGGCTCGATGGCGCTCTACGAGCTCGCCATCTTTGACCCTTCAGATCCGGTGCTCAACCCGATGTGGCGCCAAGGCATGTTCGTCATGCCTTTCATGGCCCGTCTTGGTGTTACCGGTAGCTGGAGTGGATGGAGCATCACCGGTGAAACTGGGGTCGACCCTGGTTTCTGGAGTTTTGAAGGGGTGGCCGCTGCACACATTGTGTTTAGTGGTCTGCTCTTCTTGGCAGCGATCTGGCACTGGACCTATTGGGATCTGGAGATCTGGCAGGACCCCCGCACCG